>LBQR01000076.1:3136-7674 GCA_000990945.1 Candidatus Moranbacteria bacterium GW2011_GWF2_35_54 | reverse complement strand
CGAAAACATCTTCGCTAAACAAAATTTTCCGATATCTTCCGGTCCGCTAAAAATATAGGCCTGGGAAACTTTACCCGCCTCAATTAAATCTTTCAAAAATTTTATTTGTTTCTTGTGCCCGATAAACATATTTTATAAATTTAATCAAATACACCCTCTCCCCCTTGTACTCAAGGGGGAGATGTCCGATAGGACAGAGGGGGTTTATTTCTATAAATATTCTTTAAAAATTTCAATCTAACCCCTCCCTACCCTCCCCTTCAAAGGGGAGGGGGGAACCACTTACAACTCTCTTTCTAGCAACTCAATCAACTCTTTCTTGAATATTTCTTTTCCAAATTTCTGAGCATCTTCTTTTATAATTTCTTTATTATAACTATTTTCTTTTTCTATAAATCTCCTCACTCCATCTGCCAGTACCTCCATTGTTTGCGCATCAAAAAACTCTCCCGTGATACCCTCCTTGATAATTTCTTTAGCTCCGCCTTTTCTAATAGCAATCACGGGGGTGCCTTGGCTCATGGCTTCTGTGATTGTTAAGCCAAAATCATCCACAGCTGGGAAAATAAGCGCTCGCGCATTTTTATAATACTCACTTACAATCTCATTATATTGTCCTTGGTTATTTTTTTTATCTTTCCCATTTCTTCCCCCTCACCGATAACTACCAAGGGTAATCCCATTTTATTAAAAACTTCCACCACCAACGACACTTTTTTATAAGCCGCCAAACGTGAAACTACCAAGAAATAATCTGAAATAATATTTTGTTTTAATGTTTCTTTGTTTTTATGTTCTATTGTTTTAACGTTTTCATGCTTTAATGCTTCTTTGTTCTCATGTTTTAATGATAATACAGCTGGATAAATAACATCGCAGTCCCTGCGATAATATTTCTTGATTCTTTCTCGTGTATAATCAGAATTAGCAATAAGAATATCCGGTCTTTGGGCTGCTTCGTAATCCCAAATACGCAAATAATTTAAAAATATTCTTTTGCAAAATCCGATTTTTTTGCCGATTTCCTTCAGGTATTTTTCATTATAATCCCAGACAAAGCGCATCGGCGAGTGCATATAGCAGATATGCTTAGTATTTAAGCGCGTAACAATTCCCTTGCTCCAAGCACCCGAAGATGAGATTACCAAATCAAAATCTCGCAGATCAAAAGTTTCTGGAGCGGTTGGCATAAGGGGTAATAAATATCTTCTTCTGTTTTTCAGCCACTGGGGAAATTTTTGCAAAAAAGAAGTGTGGATTTCTCTGTTTTCAAATTTACCGCGCATTTTTTTCTCATCATAAAGCAAAGTGTAAATCGGCGCCTTGGGGAATATTTCCGCAATTACCGCCAAAACTTTTTCAGCTCCTCCATAAGTATCGAGAAAATCATGCACCAGTGCTATCTTCAAATTTTTTAATTGTTTCATAGTTAATTAGTGACTAGTAATCAGTAGCTAGTAACTGGCAACTAGCAGTTAGGTCTTACAATTGGTTATAAATTGCTAGTTACTGATTGCTAATTACTGGTTGCCACATATATTGACTTATTTCCATATTTATGCTATACTATAACATAGTACTTTAAAATTCATTTATCATCCCCACTTAGCTAACAAGCCCATTATAGCACCTTTTTGATTAATTTGGGATGGTAATATTTTTATTTTTACAATAACAACCTTTTAACAGGAGTTGTAGAAAATGAAAAAAATATTTAAAATTAAAGCCTTGGTCACTATTGCAATCCTCATCTCCACAAGTATCGTTGTTGGTACCTTAACATACGGATGGGCATTGCATAATGAAGTTGAAGGACTCGCGGCCGATGGTTATTATGTCAAAGAACGGCCTCTGGAGCAACCCTCTCTCAAAAAAATAAAGGGGTGCATCTACCCCAGACAAGAGCAATCAATGTGGCCATTTCTCTAGGCCTCAACCCGCCCCCTCAGCAAAAAACAACGTGTATTGTCCGTTGTTTGCGCTGATGGGGTGTTTTTATTTGGCACAAGTATAGAACACACTTTATCGCGTATCTACAAAAAATAAGACAATCCTATATTCTTAAATTCCTAAATTCTCAACCTCTTAAATTATTTCTTTTATCAAATTCTCACTATCCAATTCAGAAATAGCCAAAATTACATTAGCTAATTTATCGCTATCATGACGAATAAAGGATCGCGTATCGGCAATTTTATCTTCTTTATTTTTTTTGATAATATTTTTATTCAAAACATCCGCCATCACTATCTTGTAACTTCTTATAAAACCATCCCCTCTTTTATTTAATTTAACAATTGAATTTTTTCCTTCTCTTTTTTCATATTTTTCCTGCAGATCTTGGCTCGGTTGAGACGAAGGAAAAATCACAAAATCAATTCGTTCGCCACCCAAGTAACCATTTATTTCTTGGGCATATTTATCTACATCAAAATTTTCAGTCTGCCCTTTCTTATTGGTCAAATTACAATTATAAATAACTTTAGCCTTTGATTTCCTAATTGCTTCACTAACTCCATTAACTAATAAGTTGGGGATAATTGAACCATAGTGGTCTCCTGGGCCAATTACTATTACATCGGCTTTCTTTATCGCCAACAAGGCTTCCCTACACTTTTTTAATCCCATATTTTCGCACATCATTATTGTGATCTAATTGTTTTTCTCCTACTAAAATTTTATCATTTTTTAATTTGATATAAAGATTCATCTCATCTTCCGAGACTGGAATCACTTGCCCTTGAACTCCTAAAATATGGGTAGCTTCTTTGACTCCCAAAGAAAAACTCCCCTAAAATATTGCCAAAATTATGCCCTTTGAGTCCTCCGTTTTCAAACCGGTAATTCATTAGTTCTCGCAGGGTATCAGAAGAATTAGAAAGCGCCACCAAGCATTGGCGGATATCTCCTGGCGGAAGCACTCCAAGCTCATCTCGTAGTCTTCCAGTCGAGCCTCCATCGTCGGCCATTGAAACAATCGCCGAAATATTAATGGGATATTTTTTTAGACCACTCAATAAAGTAAAACTTCCTGTTCCTCCTCCGATTGTGACTATATTCTTCATAAACTACATATCTACAAATCTGTTACAAATTTACAAATAGATTCAATTAATATTTAAAATTCTTAAAAATTTAACATCATTAGCAGTAAAGTTAGCCAGTATGGCTAATTTTTTATTGGTGACTTTTAGATATCCCTTAACTTGCTCAATGTTTCTTTTTGGAAAATGATTTCCCTTCTTTAATTCTAATACTATTTTATCCTCAACTAAAAAGTCTAAAAAATACTTTCCAATCTCCGCATCTTTAAATTTAACTTTATACATTAACTGATTTTTGAAGTTAATATTCTTTTCTTTAAAACATTCAATAACCGCTCTTTCATAATATTTCTCCTGATAACCATATCCCAAATCATTATAAACCTCAAACAGTATCCCCACTATCTTATAGCTCAATTCTTTGTAAATAATTTTATCCTCTTTCATTTAATTACTCACTAAATATATTTGTAAATTTATAACTAAACTCATAAAATTGTAGAAAAAGGATTTGTAGATTTGTACCAGATTTGTGGATTCGCGGTTGAATATTTGTAGATTCGCGGTTAGGCTACTATGCTAACAAGCTTTCCCTTCACATAAATAACTTTTTTCAACTCTTTCCCATCTGTATAAACTTTAACTTTTTCGCTCTCTAGGGCAATTTTTTTGGCTTCTTCTTCGCTAATCTCAGCGTTAATTCTAATTCTATCTCTGATTTTTCCGTTCACCTGCACCACCATTTCAACCTCTTCATCTTTAGTCAGTTCCTCTTTAAACTCTGGCCATTTTTCTAAAAAGATTGATTTTTCGTGTCCCAAAATACTACTCCAAATTTCTTCTGCCATATGTGGAGCAAAAGGTGCCAAAAGAATTAAGAATTTTTCCATTGCCGCTTTGGGAAGTTTATCATGCTTGCTAAATTCATTGATAAAAATCATCATCTGACTAATCGCTGTGTTAAAATTAAACCCTTCGATATCATTAGTAACTTTCTTAATAGTTTTATGAAGCATAATGGGCAGTTCTTTGGCCACTCCTTCGCAACCATTTCCACAATCAATTAATTCTTTTTCGCCAAATATTTTCCAAACTTTATCCAAAAAATTCTTGGGACCATTTACATTTTGCATGCTCCAGGCTTTCATCTCATCAATCGGTCCCATAAACATTTCATAAATTCGAAGGGCATCGGCTCCAAATCCATCCACTACTTCATCAGGATTAACTACATTTCCCAGTGATTTACTCATCTTCCTACCATCCTCAGCCATAATCATTCCTTGGTGACGCAATTTTAAAAACGGTTCATCAAATTTGACATAGCCATATTTAGCCAAGGCTTTAGTAAAAAATCTCGCATACAAAAGATGAAGCACGGTGTGCTCGGCTCCGCCCATATAAAGATCTACAGGTAGCCATTTTTCTAAATTTTCTTTGGCAGCAAATTCTTGGTTATTTTTTGGATCAGCAAAGCGCAAGTAATACCAACTC
>LBQR01000076.1:0-3122 GCA_000990945.1 Candidatus Moranbacteria bacterium GW2011_GWF2_35_54 | reverse complement strand
TCTGGCTCTTTCTCCACAGACTGGACAAGCTACATCATGAAAAGATTTTGAAATCGCTAGTGGTGATTCGCCAGTCGGCTTAAAATCCACATCTGTCGGGAGAACAACAGGCAAATCTTTTTCTGGTACTGGCACCTCGCCGCATTTATCACAATAAATAATTGGAATTGGAGCACCCCAATATCTCTGACGGCTCACCAACCAATCCCGCAAACGATAATTAATTTTCCTCTCGCCTAATTTATTTTCTTCAAGCCACGTAGTCATTTTTTCTCTCGCTTTTTCTGAGTTTAGATCAGTGAACTCGCCCGATTCAATAACAATACCATCTTCTGTAGTCGCGCTATCTCCATTTAAATAAATATCCCAGTAAATTTTTGGCGCTTCTAGATTTATAAATTCAGCCACCTTTTCTTTTTTTATCCAAATTCCAGAATGATTTTTAGTATGTTCTTCGCTTAATTCTTCTTGCTCTCCATCAATCAATTCAATATAAATACAATTTCTAAGAGCATAACGATTGATATCTTTATGCACTGCAAAAAATTTACTATGAATTTCTCTACCCACTTGCCCAACTACTTTCATATTCTTGTAACCGCTTTCTTCGCGAGCTTCTCGCAGGGCTGCTTCCTTTATGCTTTCCCCCTCTTCAATTCCACCAATTATAAAACTCTTCCAATTATTATATTTCCAGTCCAAACAAAAATATTCATCTTCTTTCCAATGTTTTATAATAACATCTACTGTTCTTCTTTTTATAGTCTGTTTGCCCTCTCTGACTTTATCTTTACCATCTGTCTCAAGAATTTGAGCGATAGATTGTCTGATTTCTAAATTATATTTTTTGGCAAATTCCCAGTCTCTTTCATCGTGCGCTGGCACAGCCATTACGGCACCTGTTCCATAAGTAGCAATTACATAATCTGCGATATAAACTGGCACCTCTTCATTATTAAAAGGATTAACCGCTTTAATACCTCGCATCTCTATACCAGTTTTTTCCTTATTTTCCATTCTTTCTAAATCTGTTTTCTTTTTGGTTTCTAAGATATATTTTTCTATCTCATCTAAATTAGAAGCTCTATTTTTTAAATCCTGAACTAATTTACTCTCAGGCGCCAACACCACATAAGTACAACCAAAAATCGTATCTACCCTTGTCGTAAAAACTTCTATACTAGGTTGTGGGTTGTAGGTTATAGGTTTTAGGTTATTAGAAATTCCGTTTTCATTTAAAACTTTAACTTTAAACGAAATCGTAGTGCCGACACTCTTACCTATCCAATTTTTCTGCGCCACTTTAGTCGAGTTAGGCCAATCAATTTTATCCAAACCGTTAATAAGCCCTTTAAATTCTTTCCCATTCTCCCCATTAAAGTCTTCAATAAAATCAGTAATTTTAAAAAACCATTGATCTAAATCTTTTTGAATAATTTCTCCGCCGCATCTCTCACATTTTCCATCCACCACTTGTTCATTGGCTACCACTGTTTTACAGGATTCGCACCAATTGCCAAACCATTTTTATAAAGGAATAAGAAAAACCACTGGGTCCATTTATAATATTCTGGACTAGAAGTATCAATTTCACGAGACCAATCATAAGAAATTCCAATATTTTTTATTTGTTTAATAAAATTTTTGATATTATCATGCGTTGATTTATCTGGATGAACTCCTTGTTTGATAGCAAAATTTTCTGCTGGAAGTCCAAAAGCATCCCATCCGATCGGATGAAGCACGTTAAAACCATTCATTCTCTTAAACCTGGAATAAATATCAGTGGCAGTATAATTTTCTACGTGCCCCACATGAAGCCCTGCTCCCGAGGGATAAGGAAACATGTCCAAACAATAAAATTTTGTCTTATCTGAATTTTCTTGAGCTTCTGATAATTCCAAATTCTCCTCCCAATATTTCTATATTTTTTCATAGTTTTTAAAGATGTAAGATTTATGATTTATGATTTAAGAATTCTTCATTCACTGCCCAATATGACTCTATCCTACCCCATTTCAGGCTTTTTTTCAACTCCAATAAAAAACAACCTCATCTCAAGGAAAAGGTTGTTTTTTTGAACATAGGCTAAGATTACGCGTTGATTTTCTTAAATATCTTTTTACCCGCCCAAACCAAGAATACAATCAAGAGAATAAACGGAACTAAAGATGGAATTCCCACAATAATAAATCTTATTATACCATCAGCAAAGCCTTGAATATTGGTAACAAGCTCCTTGAATGATTGTTTAACCACCTGCCAAGGTCTCCAACCTTCGCTGATTGGAACTATCGTTACATCTTCTGTTAAATTAATTGTTATAGTAGACATGTCCGTCTGGCTATCCATAAATCTGATTTTTCCTTCTAGCCTTTCAATTTCTCCTCGCACTCTGGCTACTTCTCTAGTGGCAGATAAAACATCATCAATTTTTCCCGCTGTACCCAAGATTTTTACAAAACTTTCCTCTTCTGCTTTTTTATTCTTTAACTGGGCTTGCAAATCAGTATATCGTTCTGTCACATCTTGACCGGTTGTTGATTCACTGATTACTTGAACAGCTATTTTTTTAATATCAGAAACAGTTTCTTCAAATTTAGCCACTGGCACTTTCACTGTCATAAAGCCACTCTTTTGGCCCCTAACCGCCTCATAAAAATTGGTAGAAAAAACTTCCCCTCCCTTTTGCTTCACAATATTGGAAATTTCATTGGCGGCCCAATCAGCACTTCCAATTTTCAAGCTTAAATCTCCGTTTTTAATAACTTTTTTATCTGTAATTTGAGCGCTTTCATCAACCTCTGTTTGAATAAAATTATCTGTAGCCACACTTTCTTTCATCATTCTATTTCCCTGCGCAACCCCTGCAGAGACTGCATCAGAATCAATAGATTCAGCACTCATCATTGGAGAGTTAATTCCGTATCCTCCATTCATATTATTTTTTGACAAACTAGCTGGACTAACTTTTTTTGTTTGCATTCCTCCACCAAAAAATAAAGTGAAAAGACTATAAATCAAAATTAAGCTCACTACAATTCCTCCTATTTTCAAAACTTTTTTTGTTTTTTCATCATTAATCATATTTTTTTATCCCGCAAATTATAAAGGGCGGGATT
>LBQR01000075.1 GCA_000990945.1 Candidatus Moranbacteria bacterium GW2011_GWF2_35_54 | reverse complement strand
AGTTCTTGCTTTTGTTTTTCTATCTTGGCCAATTTGGCTTGATAAGTAGCCTCATCTCCCTGAGTTTGGACCAATAAACTATTTTTTTGAGCCTTGGCTGATAGTAGCTTAGTGTTTTCTTCTTCTAGCGACATACTAACTTTTGCCAACTCTTCTTTATTCTTTGAGATTTCATTTTGGGAATTCTTTATTTCATTCTGAAAATGCTTTAAGCTATCAGTTATTTCCATTATTTTATCGCTAGTTTGATCAAAATAATCACCCGTCTTAGCGACAACAGAAAAATTCTCTATATTAAAAACAATTGGCAGGATCTTATGACATTGGCTAAAATTTTTCGTTGCCCTTGAATCAGAAAATCATTTCTTATTATTTCCGCTTGCAACTCATCATTTTTTTTATTGAGTCCTTCAATTCTACTTGAATTTTCTTTTATCTGAGTTTTTATATCGACAATTTCAGTGTTTAGACTATTTATCTGCGTTCCCAAAAGAGATTTCTGTTTTTGTTTCAACAAAAGAATTTTTTCATAAGTAGCCGCTTTTTCATCTAAGTTATTCGAAATTTTTTCCAAACATATTTTTGCTTCCTCGGCATTCTCTTTTTGATTGCATTTGCATTGCTCTCTCTCCGTACTAGTTCCTAGGGCACTACATTCATCACCTCTAGCACTTTCTATGTTTATATTACAAAAAACAATCATCAGAAATAATCCGCTAATGTAAATTGTTGTTTTTTTCATGGTTTTTTTCATGGTTTTTTTATTTGTGTCTCTGCGAGTAATAATTTGAGTGTACCTTGAATCATCTTTAGAGATAATTCAAGCATCGCAAAGAACAGGCCTGCTTTCGTCTTATTGCAAAATTTTAATTCCATTTTTAATTCTATTTAGAGATTCTGACTGTCCCAAAACCCAAGATACCTGAAAGGGTGAGGGTGATTTTTTCTCTCCAGTTAATACCGCGCGTAGTGGAAAAAGTAAATCCCCGCGTTTGTCACCAGCAACCTCCAATAATAATTTCTCGATATTTTCCAGTGTCCAATCTTCTTCCGCAATATTTTCTAAAACATTTTTAGCTTTTTCTAGATTATTTTTTGTATCTTCATCGGAATTTTCTTTCCAGCGCATATCCTCAGCGCTCATTACAATTTTATCCGCCTCCATAAAGAAAAATTTATTCTCCTCCCCTACTTCGGATAATTTTACCAATCTATCCTGCTCGACAGTTAAAATTTTCTTTAGATAATTTTCAGTTTTTTTATCAACACTAGCGTTATTATAAAAATCTTTCTGCTCTAAAAAAGGTAAAGCTTGAATATATAAATCATCTACGGAAAGCTTCTTTATATACTGAGTATTAATCCAATCTAATTTTTTAAGATCAAAAATAGCACCTGCTTTATGAATTCTTTTCACATCAAAAGCTTCTTCTAGTTCTTCAATAGAAAAAATTTCTTGCACACTGCCATCTCCTAAATTCCAACCTAAAAGGGCGACAAAGTTTATAATAGCTTCTCTCAAGTATCCTTTTTTAATATAATCTTCTACGGAAACGTCTCCTTGTCTTTTAGAAAGCTTACTTTTGTCATTATTAAGAAGTAATGGCAAATGAACCGTTTGAGGAGCTGGCCAATTAAAATTTTGGTAAAGTTGAATATATTTCGGAGTGCTAGAAACATATTCTTCGCCTCTAAAAACATGACTTATCTCCATCAAATGATCATCAACAACGTTGGCAAAATTATAAGTTGGATAGCCATCGGATTTTATAAGAATTTGGTCTTCTAATAGTTCGTTTCTGAATTCGATAGTTCCTCTAACTAAATCGTCATAACTGGTAACACCTTCTTTATTTATTTTTTGACGAATAACGAAAGATTTGCCAGCTTTAATTTTAGCTTGAGCTTCTTCTATTGTTAAATCTAAGCATTTTCTATCATACATTGGAGGTTTTTTGGCATCTGTTTGCTCTTGACGTAATTTTTCAAGTCTTTCTTCGCTGCAGAAACAATAATAAGCTGTGCCATTTTCAATTAATTTTTGAGCATGTTCTTGATAAATTGATAGTCTTTCGGATTGAATGTAGGGTCCATGCTCTCCTTTTTGAATAATTTTTTCATTTTCTTTAACTACTCCTTCGGTATATTCAAAGCCAGCCCATCTTAAGATATCGATTATTTTTTCAATTCCATTTTCAATTTCTCTTTTTTTATCCGTGTCTTCTATTCGAACAATAAATTCGCCCTTATTTTTTTTGGCAAATAAATAAGTCCAGTCGGACTGGGTGCGAACCTTACTCTAACTTTTTTATTAATACTATTCATAAATTTATAAAGTCTATAAAATTAAATATTACTTATTTTTTAATTTAGAAGGTACGCAACACCCCCTCTGCCTACTCGCCTCGCTAAAGCTACTGCGAAGCGGGTCGGCATCTCCCCCTCGATGAGGGGGAGAGGGGAAAAGTTGGACCTTAAAACACAAATACATTTTTACCGCTCATCATTAATATTCCTAAAATTATCAAAATAATGCCTCCAATCAGCAAGGCTAAATTGGAATATTTAGCGCCAAATTGATAAAATTTCCTGTAACCAAAAATCGCTAAACCGAAAACAATAAAATCATCCACCATATAGAACAAGGTGTAAATCCCAGTATACCATTGTTGAGTCCAAAAACTTAAATCATTTAATTCTAATATTTTAGTAAATGACTGAGCCAGCCCAACTGAGCAAGCAAACTCGATTATATTAACCGAAAAAGCCAAGCCGATAATTATAAAAGCACCAATAATATTTAACGGTCTGGTGGCAATATCTTTTATTTTGCTGGTAGTTTTTCTTTGATGCTCGATACTCGTCACATCACACACTAATTGTCCCTTATTTTTTCTAAATTTATAGAGAAAATAAACTCCCCCACCCAAGCTCAAAATCCCCACTAGCGGAAGCATTAGCCAGTCTAATTTTATAAAATCCCAAGTCTTATACCACACATTTAAAATCATGAAATCACCACAATCATTTTAAATTGATTACCAACTTGCGAAAGTGCGATTAGAAATGCCACCAGCACCCACATGGCGCAAGGATTAAATCCGTCGATAAAGCCTAGCAGAGCTGCCAGTGAAAATAGCGAAAAATCTTTTGTTTCAATCACTCCAACAAAAGGCACTTTTACTTTTTCCAATGTATCTTTTTTTATTTCACCCTGAGAACAAGCGCTTTCCCCGCTCAATTGGCAAACCCCCTGGGCGTTATTTTCCGTGAGCGACTGCTCTTCTAAATAGTTGCCTACATCCTTATAATTTTCATCAGCCAAGCTAAGTATTTTCTTTCCAGTCAATTCAGCGCTATCAAAACCCACCAGTTTGGATAATTTATTTTTTTCAATTATCTTTGAAAAATTATCATAATTATCCTTTTTATCAATATCCAAAAGAGTAATTTTTATATTTTTGTCTTTTATATTTTTTAAGAAAGCCTCTTCTCTCGCGCAAGCACTGCAACCTTCTCTGACAAAAACAAAAATATATTTATCGGCATTATTTTCTTGGGCTTGGGCTTTGTTTAATATACCACCGATACCCAGCAAAACTATAGCGAAAAATCCTACTACTAAAAAAAGACTGGAGAATTTATTTTGAAAATTATTTATCTTAAACATTGGTTATTTTTTAAAATTTAATATAAACTCAAATAAAAACAATTTATCCTGTCACTCGCGAGCGACGGGATTTATTAAGCTTGTTCTTCTTTATGTATTATACAAGATAAAAACATCTTTGCCTATACTTAATTAAGAAAAATTTATCAAATAAAAAGGCCTCGATTCATCAGCTTTAACGCCAACAAACAAGGCTCTTTTTTATAATTTCTAGTGAGCTACCAAGAGAAAGTAATCCTTCTCTTGGGAAGCGAGTGACGAAATTTCAAGCTCCACGCTTACAATTCTTATCCTATAATTTTCCTTTTATTATAGGATAGTTAATTATTATATAAACAATGTGCTCCTCTCCCGCCACTGCCAGTACCGTTTCCATTGCCTAACCCCAATTCTGTTCTAATCTTGTTAGCTTCTGCATAATTTCCCGCTAGCGCCAAATTATGCGCCTGAGCAAATTTAGAGAAATTGCTTTCATTTATCACTCTGGTTGCGCCTCGTCCATCCATTTGTGATTTCCAAAGATTGTAATCATTGGTCTCAAAGGCTTTTTGCATTAAAGCATGCCTTTCTGGAGAATAATTCGGTCCTTTTTGAGTGTAATCTCCCCTGTAAGCGCTAGCTAAGGAATATGATCCCGTAGCGATAGCAAAAGCTAGGATTAACCCAGCCAGTACTACTTTTTTATTTTTTCCCATATTTTTTGAATTATCTTACTAATTAAAATGAAATGGCCAATTTCAATATAGTATTACGCTCTCTATTAAAGTTTCTTTCATTATCAACACAAAACAAAACACACCAACATACTAATATATTGGTGTGTTTTTGTGTTTTGAAATTTAAAGTTGCTTTTTAATATCCAGACTTATACCGAATCAACTTAAACACTGTTACCCCAAGGAGGATGAACGAAATCGAGGAATCTAAGCCTAGATCTTTCGACTTCATTTCTCCGCCAGCTGGCGGATCAATTCCGCTCAAGATGACAAACACTGTAGGATAGATTTAGTTTATTTGGTATTACACGTTGCATTTTCTCCCCTAAAGTTTCCGTTATCTGTATCTATGTTACAAGACTCATGTTGATATTTTTGCCCGCCCCCGCAGAAACGGCAACCGCAACCCCACGGACGCACTTCCTGCGCGCGAAAAACATTTTTTTCATTGCCAACTTTTCCAATAATTTTTACCCGTTCATTCATTCTCATATCAACTCCTTCTTTCCAAATAATATTATTCCCTCTGATTTCCCATTGCTTGCCTCTGAAATCTGTCAGAGTAAAATTGTCTCTATTTTTAATTTTATCAATTTCTCCCGAGAGCAAGCCTTTTTCCGGATTGGACCAAAAAATTTGCTTATTTACTTCCGTTCCCTGGTAATAAGGAATATTCCCAGCAAAAAATTTATCCATTCGCTCACTTATCCCGCTGCTAAACAAAAGCCATCCTAAAAATATACTGGCGAAGATACTCCCTGCTATAACTAGGTAAGGATTTAGTAAGTATCCTCTTTTGGTATGTTGATAATTAAAGTAGGCTAATAAACCTAACAAAACCAAAATAATTATCCAAAAATAAGGTATTAAAATTAATCCATAGGACCAAAAACTTTTTCCTAAATAGGTGTAAATATCCCAATCATGATCATTGCAAATAAAAATTATCACACCTGTCGCCAGGGCGCCTACGAGAGTGCTCAACCCAAACAAGCTCCAAACCAAATAGTCTTTCAGTAAAAATTTCCACTTAGGCGCAGGCTTTATTTTTTTCGCCTCTATGTTTTTTAAAATTTCGCTAGCTCTATCATTCATAATATTTAAATTATTCTATTTAATACCTTGCTTCAATATTTCATCTCGAAGTTTTTTCTTGGCTCTATTTATCAACGTCGCCACCGTACCCATCGGTTTTTTTAAGATATCCGAGATTTAAAATCAAAACTTCTTTATATTTTTCATCCAATGTTTCCAGTATTAAGTGTAATTCTTGGGCGCTATGTTTTTTTTCCAAATCACCCAAAATGTCCTCGCTACTAGCAATAAAATCAAATAACTCTGTATCTTCATTTTTTAAAATTGATTGTGGCCTAGATTTTTTCTTTCGCCAAGCACTGATGGTTTTGTTGTGGGCGATTCGATAAATCCAAGAAGAAAATTTCAGTCCATTATCAAAATCATTCAAATTTTTGTAGACACTGATAAAAACCTCTTGCAGAATATCTTCCACATCTTCTTTGGACAGAGAGGATATTCTTTGGATATAATGTCCGATCATTTTTTCATAACGAGAAATTATACAATAAAAATATTCCTGATTTTTTAAAGACAATCGCACTAGCTCGTTGTCTTCTTTTCCTTCGCATTCTTCTAAGTTAATCATTTCGACTTATATTACGCGATTAAAAATAACTTCTTTCAAGTGCCCTCCCTCTCCCCCTCCCTGAGGGGGAGATGCCGATAGGCAGAGGGGGTGCTAAAGGTGGGCGTATCTGGACTTGAACCAGAGACCCCTCGCATGTCATGCGAGTGCTCTAACCAGCTGAGCTATACACCCTATTTGTAAATTTCAAATTTTTAATTTCAAATTTCAAATGAATTTTTAATGTTTAAATTTTCAAATAATGCAATAATTCAAAATGTGTCATTTCGACCGAATAAATTTATGTACTCATAAATTTAGAAGTGGAGAAATCTCATTGTCATCCATAATATTTAAACAATTCAACCATCTCCCCTTATAAATTCTAACTTTTAACTCCAAAATAGTCAACTTATTTTATCAAACTTAAATCACTATTTATTACTACCGGCATTACCGCCTCAATTTCTTCTGAATATGTCATTATCTTCATAATATTTTTTAAACTATTTTTAGTTTTCTGAACCACTCGCACCAAACAACTTCTATTCCTGGCTTATCTTGCCAGTCTTTCTCTGAGATGTCACCTGCTAGATATTTTTCAGTTCTTTGGCTCAATGATTTTATTTCATCTACGGACAACCACACTGCTTGTTTTGTCTCATCCAAGCTTCTTTGGATTTCTCCTTTTGTTTCAGCTTTATAAATTTTCCAATAATGCCAGCTGCCATCTTCTCTCCGACAATAATTTTCTTTTTTCCCCTCAACCAACATTTCTAAATTTAAACTTTTCAGTCCAACCTCTTCCCCTAGCTCTCTCTCAGCAGCCTCCTCATAAGAAGTATCTCCATCTACATGTCCAGCTGGCGGAGCAAAACCAAACGGAAATTTCTTTCGCTCTATCAGCAATAGTTTTCCTTCTTTCCAAACCAACATTCCCACACTTGTATGATCACAAATTTTAGGCATTTTATTATTTTATTAAATAATTTTACTTAAATCTTGATTAATTACAATTGGTTGCATGGCTTCTATTTCATCTAAATATTTACATTCTCCTTTTAGCGGATAATCGTTATACATAAATATTTTTTTCTTATTTACGTAAGCGAAACCAATTTCAAGAAAAACATTTCCACCGATATAATTTTTCTGGCCATTTTTTTCTATATTAACTAC
>LBQR01000074.1 GCA_000990945.1 Candidatus Moranbacteria bacterium GW2011_GWF2_35_54 | reverse complement strand
CGCTATGATGCTAGTGTGATCAATATCAAAAAATACAGTCTTGTGAAATTCTTGCGCTGCGAAATCATCCCCCATTATTTCCAGAGTTGAACTGTCTGAAATAATTCCCCTAACCGCACAAGCACCGGCACGTGCCAAAATTCCTTCTGCTAAATCGCCCACAATCTTATAATCTCCAAGAAACTTTTCAACATTCGCTAGTGAATAATTCATCGCGATTCCTCCCTATTGGTTGTTAGACAACACTTAAATCCAGTGGCTTCTCTGTGTAAAAAATATACAGAATAAGCACCGCTAATGCATCAGCAGACGGCAATGCCACGGCTTTATCGCGAAGAAGCTCAAACAATTCTTCTGTAAGCTCCCATATATCACCGCTGAAACTATCCATTTTTTCTTCGATAGTATTTCTTATCATTTCGTCTTTTAAAAATTCAATCTCTTTTATTATCCGAATCTGATCTGCTATTTCCTCTTCTCTACTCCAATATTTATTTCCCTCATTTAATTTATCCAGCAAGACATCTTTGACAGCATCTATGCAATTGTCTTTATCCATGACACTTCTCCTTATAAATTGGAAGATAATGAACTTCGCCAAAAAACTTTGTAAAAATAACTACCCCCATCTAAGCACACTCAAAAATAAAAAGCAACAAAAATATACGGTTAAATTCATACGTATGCGGAATTTAACTGCTTTATAATTATAAACTTTCAATTAAAAAAATCTTGCTAAACTAAAGAATAACACTTATACTACCAAAAAGATTAATCTGCGAAAAATATCTCCATGAAATTAATAAATGAGTTAAATGAAATAAGCAACGGGTTTAAAAAAACAATTTCTTTTTTGGAGAGAAAGGAAAAAACAAACCTTGCCATATCTGCAATTTTAATCTTCCTGCAGTGATTCTCGGTAAATTTGTAGACAAAATTATTAATTTGAAAGATCCTGCTTTTTCAATTGCCATACCTTTTTTAATAATAATTATAATCATTATATTATTAAAGGAAATTCTAACGATTATAAGAAAATATCTTGTCGAAAATATCGCTACCCAAACAGAAAAGAAATTAACTGTAAGAACAATCCAACATCTGTTGAAAACGGATATTTTAGAATTTATTAATAAATATCAGATTGGCTCTTTGCATGGCAAAATATTTCGCTCCATCCAAGGATTAATTAAACTTATCAAATTGGGATTCTTGGATTTCTTCCCTACATTTTTCTTTTATCAAAAGCCTCTCTTAGCCTCGTTTATGATTTTAATAATTCCTTCTGGATTATTTATTATAATAAAACAAGTTTCCTCCCAAAAAGGAATTAGGATTTCGCTACTAAGAGGCAAAGAAAAAATAGACGGGAAAGTTGTTGAAATGATGGGTGGATTGGAAACAATAAGAGTTGCAAATACAACTGATTTTGAAATTAAAAAAGTTGAAGATATCGCAGAAAATTTAAGAAAAATTGAAATAAAGCATCACATTTATATGATGTTTTATGACGCAGCCAAATATTTAAATGAAGCCTTTTTCTACATATTGGTTATTAGCCTATCTATCTACTTTGCCACCAAAGGGATAATAACCAATGGAGACATCCTAACTTATTCAATACTTTTTACGAGCATTATTAATCCTTTAAGGACAATTCATAGAATTTTAGATGAGGCTCATGAAAGTTCTATAAAAGTATCCGACTTAAATGAACTTTTGTCTCAACCTTTGGACAAATCTTTTAAAGTTTCTGCAAAATACAAAGAATCCAGTTCTCAATTTGCGCTAAGCATCAAAAATTTATCCTATTCATATCCAAAAAAATCAAAAACAACACTAAAAAATATTAACTTAGATATTATTAAGGGCGAAAAAATTGGGATTGCAGGAGCATCCGGTTGTGGCAAGTCAACTTTTGTAAAAATTATCTTGAAACTGATTCATAATTATTCTGGCACAGTTAATATTGAGGGCGAAAATATCAATTCTCTTTCTAGGAGCGAAATTGCAAAGAAAATAGCATACATCCCGCAAAAAACTTATATATTCTCTGGCACCATTCGTGAAAATGTTATATACGGACTTACTGAGCAAAAAAATGACGAAGATATTATCAAGGCTTTGGAAAAAGCTAGTATATATAATGAAGTAAAAAATGTTTTAGGCGGACTGAATGGAAAAGTTTCCGAAAATGGAAACAATTTAAGCGGGGGGCAAAAACAAAGATTGGCGCTTGCCCGTCTCATCTTGCAATCGCCTGAAATTATTATTTTCGATGAAGCCACTTCGGCGCTAGACAACACTAATGAAATTACCATTCAAAAAAATATAGAAGAACTTTTTACCGACAAAACTATAATAATGATTGCCCATCGGCTTACCACTTTAAAAAATACTGACAGAATTTTGGTTTTTGATAATGGACAAATTTCTCAAGAAGGAAAGTTTGAAGAATTATCAGAAAAAGAAGGTTTATTTAGAAATTTTTTAAAACAAACTACGAATAATAAAAGATAAGCAATTAACTATGAAAATAATTATATTAGAAGGAATCGCTACTAGTGGGAAAACTTCTGTTAAAAATAAATTAATAGAAAATCTTAATAAAAAAGGTTTAAGTTTTTCTATTATTGAAGAAGATGAAACTTTGCTGCCTATTTTAGACAATAAAGATAAACAAATAAGTGTTGATCTTCTTAGAGAAATAATTATCAAAAAGCTAAAAGAAGAAAAAGATTTTATCATCTTTGACAGACTTTTCTTTACTCATATATTCAGAACCAATAGCTCCATTAAAGATTTCGAAGAAATTGAAAATCTTCTAAAAAATAATTCTTTATTAATTTTTCTTAAAATAGATGAGTTAAAAATTCCTGAAAGAATTAATACTGCTCGCAATCACAGAGATAAAGAATGGAATGATTACGTTGATAAAAAAGGAACTAATAAAGAAATTTATCAATATTATATAAAACAGCAGAGACTCCTTCTTAATCTTTTGGACGAAACATCATTAAAATATAAAATTTTTGATACTACTCAAATGGATTTCGAAAATATTGCAAATGAGATTTTAAAATACAACGAGGTTGCCAACGTGGCGTGCCACGTTCCTACAAACATAGCACCCTAAAACCTAATTCCCTAAAAACTAAAACCTACTTAGCTATTTTTCTTAACTCGTATATCTCATCTCTAATAATTCCCGCTTGCTCGAATTCCAAATTTTTAGCGGCTTCTTTCATCTCTTTTTCTTTTTGTTTGATGTAGCCATTAATATCTTCCAAGGTTTCTAATCTGACAAATTCACTCGATAAGACTGGGTTAATTCTTTTTAATCGTTTTAGGAGTAATATGATGTTTTTTATTGTAAGCTGCTTGAATGGTGCGTCTTCGTTCGGTTTCACGAATAGCTCTTTCCATCGAACCCGTGATATTATCCGCATAAAGAATCACTCGTCCATTTACATTTCGAGCGGCGCGACCGATAGTTTGAATTAGCGAAGTTTCACTGCGCAAAAATCCTTCTTTGTCCGCATCAAAAATTGCGACCAATGAAACTTCCGGTAAATCTAAGCCTTCGCGCAAAAGATTTACTCCTACGAGCACATCAAATTTTCCTCGACGCAAATCTTCCAAAGTTTTAATTCTGTCGAGAGTGTCTACTCCTGAATGAAGATAATTAGATTTAATTTTATTTTCCTTGAGAAATTCATCTAGATTTTCCGATTGTTTTTTAGTGAGTGTAGTAATTAAAATTCTCTCCCCTCGCGCTGAAACTGTTTTAATTTCTTCTAAGACATCTTTAACTTGAGTTTTAGCGCTCCTGAGGATTAATTCCGGGTCGATCAGCCCAGTTGGACGAATAATTTGCTCCACCACTGTCGGCGAATTGGCTTTTTCAAATTTAGATGGCGTAGCACTGACCAAGATAGCTTGCTTAATTTTACTTTCAAACTCATCAAATTTAAGCGGTCGATTATCCATGGCACTGGGCAACCTGAAACCATTTTCAACCAGATTAGCTTTTCTTGATCTATCTCCGAAATACATTCCGCCAATTTGTGGCACTGTCACATGAGATTCATCAATTACCATCAGAAAATCATCCCCGAAATAATCTATTAAAGTATATGGCGATTCTCCCGCTTTACGCTCACTTAAATAACGTGAGTAGTTTTCAATCCCACTGCAATACCCCACTTCGCGCATCATCTCAATATCATATTTAGTTCTTTTCTCGATTCTTTGGGCTTCCAGAATATTTCCTTTCTTCTCGAAATAAGCAATTCTTTTTTTCATTTCAATTTGGATTTCTTTTAAGATATCTTCTAAAATTTCTTCAGGCATCACGAAATGCTTGGCTGGGAAAATCATCGCTTTTTCCAAGCTACTCAACTCATCATGCGTCAGCATATCTCTTTCGGAAATTGATTCTACTCTATCATTTGCTAATTCAATTCTCGTTATCACTTCCCTGCCAGGAGAAATAATTTCAATCGTCTCTCCGATAGCGCGAAACTTTCCGCGCTCGAGAATATCACTGCGCATATAATACATTCCAATTAATTCTTTCACGATTTCTTCTCGAGTTTTTTTGTCTCCTTTTCTTAAAGTTAGAGTAATTTCTTCGTAGCGAGCCGGAGAACCTAAGCCATAAATACAAGACACACTAGCAACGATAATCACATCTTTTCGAGAGAGTACTGAAGCCGTAGCGCTATGGCGTAGTTTATCAATCTCATCATTTATTTGAGTTTCTTTTTCAATATAAGTATCAGTCGAACTAATATAGGCTTCGGGCTGATAATAATCATAGTAAGACACGAAATATTCCACGGCATTATTGGGAAAAAAGGCCCGGAATTCTTGAGTTAATTGAGCAGCCAAAGTTTTGTTAGGAGCAATCACCAAAGTCGGTTTTTGGATATTTTCAATCAAATTAGCAATCGTAAATGTTTTACCGCTCCCTGTCACACCCAAAAGCGTTTGAAATTTCTTCCCCTCTTTAATGCCTTTGGTCAGACCCAAGATAGCTTGAGGTTGATCGCCAGCTGGCTTAAATTTTGAGCTTATTTTGAATTTCATAGCTTTTTGATGCAGTTTAAATGTTTCAAGATAATAACACACCTTAGATTATATCTCAATACCATTTTAACACAAAAACGTATCATGAATTAAGAATTATGTATTATGAAAAAAGTACCTTAATATTAAAAAATAACGCCTCGACCAATCATTGATTGGTCGAGGGCTAAGACATGGGGATGCTAAATTTTTTTTGGCATAGGAACAATATCTATTACACTAGACAATGGAATTTCAATCCAACTTCCAAATTCATCTTTTCCATAAAATTCGTCTGGCATAAAACTAATAGACTCTCCCAAAAGAATTGCTGTCCCTCCATTCTTCAAAATAAATTTCAAATTCATTCTATATCTGGTTTTTTTATCCCCCTCTTTAGCAGAAAAAAAGTGATAAAATTCTTCTTTAAGCTGGTCTTCTTTTGATAAAATTTCAACTGCTACTATTGCGGTCATATTTTCTCCCATTGCTCATGTTTATAAACATCTCCAAAATTAACCTCCCTCAAGAACTAAATTCAAACTAGCAAATATAATTGATTTTGTAAACTGAAATCATGTTAGCTCCGCCGGCTGGCGGATTAGCACGTTAGCATTTTAACATTGAAACAAATAAGTAAAAAATCAAGGTCATCAGTCATTCGCAAACAGTCATTGACATATTCTAACCCCGATGACAAATGACTTTTGGCTTGATGACTTTAACATCATTTCCCAAAAATAAAAAGTGGTCAAACTGCTTTATGACCACTTTTTTTATTATTTTGGAAATCTATTTCTTCTTCTTTCCACTAGCCATAAATAATCCGGCTACTGTCCCAAGAGCGGGCTTTCTCTGGATTCTTTTTGATGAAAGTTTCTACTTTTTTAGAAGTTACTTCCATTTCTTTTTTAATCTTGTTGATTTCTTTCATGGCCACACCTTCTAACTCAACTCCTTTTTTCTTGGCTTTGTTAATGCCTGTGTTCACCACTTTTTTGATTTCTTTTGTATCCATATTTTTTTACTTGTCCCCCATTAAATAGTGCGGATTACCGCAATTTAACGGGGTAAACCGTTAAATTATGCAGACCTATACTATTTAGCTAGGATTAATTATTAATTTATTTTTTACTTA
>LBQR01000073.1 GCA_000990945.1 Candidatus Moranbacteria bacterium GW2011_GWF2_35_54 | reverse complement strand
GGACCAATTCTTTGGTTTGGATGTTAAAATTTCTCCGGGCTTTGGATAATCGTTGGGAGAATTGTAACTGCTCTTAAAATCTTCATTAATGAAAGTATTTCCTTTAGCATCAGTAACTTTCTGATAGAAAACTGTCTTCATCGCTCCATCGGGTTCTCTGGATAAAACATGCGGACCATCTATTTCTGTTTTCCTGCCATCATTGGTGCCATAAAATCTAAAAATTAAAGTTTTCTTTTCAACATCAAGTTCAGTTTTGATTAAAATATGTCCAGGGGTATTATTTTTAAAGCGTAGATCAGGATTGGGAATATAAACAGTGCTATCCATTCCTTGCGGGGCATAGTAATGGACTGCATAGGCATGGTTTCGACGGGCGGTTATTTCTAGTCCGCTATAAATAGCTGCCCTAAAGGCGGTAGTGGAAACTTGGCAAACTCCGCCACCAAACTCTGGCTCAGTTACTCCTTTTTTAATCACCAATTCTTGTTTGTAACCATGCTCGCCGTCAACCTCGCCTAAATTTTTTACAAAAGAGAACTCTTCTCCAGGCTTTATGAGAAGTCCATCAAAGCGCTTGGTGGCCACTTTTATATTATGAATTCGACTTAAGGTGGAGCCGGTAAAATTTGATTTACCTTCACCGATAAGGGTTTCGATACCAAGTTTATCCGCATCGTTATCCTTAATGTTGGGCTCCAGTGTATTGAAAGATATTTTTAGAGTATTGGACGCGGGCGTTTGAGAGAAGAAATTATCAATATCTTGGAGACTTTTTTCGATGTCTAATTGATAGCCATTTTGGCTAAGGGAAAAATTGGAAACTCTGCCATCAGTTACTGTAAAAGTAGCATCTTGAGGAGCTCTGTCGTATTTTTTAGATAAATTTTCTAAAAAAATAGTTACAGCTTTTTTATCCAAGGTGATGGTTTCTACTTTTTTGAGGGTGTATTTAACTTTTTCTGTCTTAGTTAATGCACAAAATATTTTTGATACCGGGCAATATTGGATATTTTCTATTTCTGAATTGTAGGAAGAATCGTAAGTCATGGAAGGTTTATTTATAAACCATTTCTTGAAATCATTTTTATCAACAACTAAATCCTCTGTGGGCATTTTTAGAGTTATATCTTCGAGATTACTTGAAAAAGCTAAAGCTGCATTCCCACTAATTAAAAGGAAAAAGATTATTAGGGTGAAATATTTAATTGGAATTAATTTATTTTTCATTTTTCAGGACTTTAAATTGAAATGTTTTTCTAGACAAGTATTGTAAGAAACTGTCTAAAATCTCAACGCAAAATAACTACAGAAAGGACGTGCTCGTCCGCTAAAACACCGAAATTCTAGCTACAAAACTTCGCTTCAGTCTCGGCGTATCCTGATACGTCTCGGCTTCCAGCTCGTTTTTCGCTTAGAATTTTAGCGTTTTATCAGGACGCGAGATTTTAGACAGATTCTAACACAAAACTGCTAGGAAATACATTTAGCAGTTTTGTTTATTTTTTTAGAATATTTTTTGCCAAGGTCTTTTAAAAACCTCTAACTTTAATTCTTTTGGTTTTATTAGTATCGGCTTTGGGCAATTTGATGGTTAAAATTCCATTTTTTAAAGAGGCTTCTATCTTTTCGGCAATGACATCAACTGGCAAAACTACCGAACGGGAAAAACTTCCCCAATAGCATTCTTGATAATAAAAATTATCCTCGCTTACATTTTCTTCAAACTTTCTTTCTCCTTTGATAGTGATCATGTCGTTATTGATTGAAACATCCAAATCCTCGGGATTAACTCCGGCAATAGTGGATTTAATAACAATATCTTCATCTGTTTGAAAAACGTCTATGGTCAATTGCCCGTCCCCGGATTCGTCGGTGTTTTCGGAGGATCCCCAGTTATCAGAAAAACTATCGCTGTTGTTCTCTAGGTTAGAGCTGGGAATGGAGATATCATCCATTTCATCTTCAGTGGTTATATTCATGGGTCGAATAGGCGCAGATATATCATTATCTTCATCAGTTACTCTTTTTGAACCGATAAGCTTTTCCATGAACGATTTTTTTTCTTTTGTCATATTTTTTTATTTTTATCTAAATAAGCATTTAATTATAATAATTAATTTAGATTGATTTATGGGCGAAAATTAGTACACTTAAATTATAGGATATTTATTAATCTGAAGCAAGTTTTTTATTCACAATCAATAAACCGTAGACATTTATAGCCAAAAGAAGGATTATTACTGCGGATTTTATCGCAGAGCTGTAATAATCCAAATGAAGTATGGAATAATTGTAAATAAAATGAATAATAACGTTAAAAAGAAGAATATTTATATTTATTCTCTTTTTTTCTGAAATAGCTAAAAAATATCCCAAAATTCCGAAAGTGAGGATGTGGAGAGGAGCAGTTGTGGATACATCTTCAAAGGAAAAATTTATTTTTTCGGCAATATTTTTTTGATAGATTATAAAAGCCTCAATTAGCGAGAAGCCGATTCCCGCCAACCAGGCATTTAGTATAAAACTTCGGCCGTAAGAAAGGGGAATTATTTTCTTGACTACAATAAAATATTTAAAGGCTTCTTCGCTAAACGCATAAAGAAAAAGAAAAAATATGGTTCCAAAGAAATCTTTATCGATTTCAGATAAATTTGTCTGAGATATGGATAAGGAGATGATAACTAATTGAAAAATCAAAGACATTCCAGCTGTAATTATCCCCCAAAAGACTGATTGAATAGCATTTTTTAAATACATTTTGTTAATATTATTTTTTGTTTGTCTCTGCGAGTAATTTGAGTACTCTCAAATTGCGTGGCAGTCCAGAAAAATAAATTTTGATATAAATATATTCCTAGATTGCCACGTCAGGAGTACCCTCCTCGCAAAGACAACCCCACTTTTTGTAATGAGAGTTAAAGTGGGCGTAGCTACAATTTTTCCAGATGTTTTTCCATTTCTAAAATATCTGCCTGGGCTTTAACTAATTTTTCTTTTTCTTGAGCGACTATTTGAGGAGGAGCTTTCTTAGCGAATTCTTTATTAGAAAGTCTTTGGGTAAGATTGGCGGTATATTTCTTCAAATTTTCTAATTCTGCTGAAATTCTTTTTTTCTCAACGTCTTTGTCTATTTCGTTAATTAAATAAATTTCAATTCCTCCAACAACGATATAGAGAGCTTCAGCTGGCTTGTCTCCATTTTTTTCTAAAATTAATTCGCCAACTCCAGTGCGGAGATTTTTAATCAATACCTCTTCATTTTTTATTTTTTCAAAGTCATCCCCGGCATAAATGATGGTGGTTAATTTTTTGGTAGGCTCAATTTTATTTTCGGCGCGCAAATTTCGAATAGCAGTTATGATAGCTTGAGTTTTTGTAAATACATAACGCTCAGTCTTGATATTTTCGCTCGTAATCTCATCCCAGTTTTTCAAAGTGGGCCAAGCTTCAATCAAGAGTAATTTATCTTGATTAAGATTGGACCAAATTTCCTCAGTTACAAAAGGAATGAAGGGGTGCCAAAGTTTTAACAAATCTTTTAGAATTTTTCCCAGAATAATATTTTTTTCTGCTTGATTGTCTTCAAATTTAGCCACTTCCAAATACCAATCGGCAAAATCATTTTTGGTAAAATCTTGGAGATTCTCTCCTGCGAGGGAAAAATTATATTTTTCCAGATCAGCGGTAACTTTAGTAATCAATTCTTTTATGTTAGCTACTATCCATTTGTCAGCAAAGGTGAGATTTTTTTGATCAATTTTTCCTTCAGTAACATCAGCTCCGATTTTAGTAATAACAAACCGGCTAATATTCCAAAGTTTATTAACGAAATTACGGTAGCTTTCAATTTTTGTTTCTCCTAGATTCATATCATTTCCAGGAGAGGATCCGATAAGGACAGAAAGTCGAACGGAGTCTGTGCCAAATTTTTCAATCATTTCCAACGGTTCAATCCCGTTGCCTTTTGATTTAGACATTTTGTGTCCCTTTTCATCACGGATTAATCCTGTAAAATATAAATTTTTAAAAGGAGATTTTTTTGTTCTGTACAGACTAAGAATTATCATGCGAAAAGCCCAAAAAGGCAAAATATCACGGCCCATAATCATATTATCACTAGGATAGAAATCTTTAAAATCTTTTCCGTTAGGATAGTTTAAGGTGGTGTAAGCCCATTGGCCTGATGAAAACCAAGTGTCAAAAGTATCCTCGTCTTGAATCCAATTTTCCCCTGGTGATTCTAACTGCACTTTTATTTCCCCATCTTTATACCAAGCTGGAATTCTGGGACTCCACCAAATTTGCCGAGAAATGCACCAGTCGTGAACGTTCTCAATCCAACTGAGCATTATTTTTTTAAAAGAGGCTGGATATATTTTTATGTCTTCGCTTAAAATTATTTTTTTCGCCTCTTCCTTGAGGGAGAAATTTTTATGATCAACATTGATAAACCATTGTTCAGATGGAATTGGCTCAATGGGTGTTTTGCAACGCTCGCAAACGGATAAATTTTGAATGTAGCCATCTTCAATGTGATCAATTAAACCCATTTTTTTCATATCCTCAACGATTGCTTCGCGAGCTTCCTGGGTTGTCATGCCAGCATATTTTCCGCAGTTGGCCATCATCTTTCCTGATTCATCTATTATTTGTTTAGAAGGAAGATTATGCCTAAGAGCAATTTCATTATCAATAAAGCTATGAGCGGGGGTAACTTTTATCGCGCCTGACCCGAAATTCATATCAACTTCTTTGTCGGCAATGACTTCGACTTCGAATTCACCGAGAACTCCCAGTATCATATATTTTTTACCCACCATGTCTTTGTATCGGTCATCATCAGGATGAACTGCTACAGCCGTATCTCCTAATTTTGTTTCTGGACGAGAAGTGGCTAAAACAAACGGACCATATTTTATCCAATATAGCTTTCCTTGAGTTTCCGCGTGTTCAACTTCGACATCAGCCAGAGCGCTGGCGCAACGCGGACACCAGTTTATTATTCTTTTCCCCTTGTAAATCATTCGATTTCCCTCTGCATCCACTTCGTGATACATTTTTACAAAAGTTTCTAAAACAGTATTTACAATGTCCGGATTGAGAGTGAATTTTTCTCTACTCCAATCGGCGCTAAGTCCAAGTTTTTTTTCTTGGTTTCGCATATATTGAGAGCGATCAATACAGAAATCATAAACTTCTTGATAAAATTTATCTCTTCCTAAATCAT
>LBQR01000072.1 GCA_000990945.1 Candidatus Moranbacteria bacterium GW2011_GWF2_35_54 | reverse complement strand
TTTTATCTGTTCCAAATTGATATGGCGTTCCATTTTTGGCGATATCTTCTACGCTTTGGCGCCAGTCATAAGCGAAAGCTTTATAATCATCAATTATTTGATCTGTTTTTAATTGAGCTAAATCTCCGATAAAACTTTTGTAGATGTCTCCGTTGATAGCACTTTCAAAAACTCCCCCATCTTTGACAAAAACATTTTTCTCACTTTTACCATCGCTATCTAGTTCCAATTCTTCGACATCATTTCCAAACCAATTCGGTAACCACAATTCATCCAGCTTGTTTTCCTCACCTTTATACTTATACAGATGGCTAGCTTTTATTCCTGGCAAAAACAAAACACTGGAAGCGCCGGAAACTTCAGGAGCTTCTGCTTCAAACACAAATTTTATGCCACTCCATCCATCCAAATTAAAATCCCCTTTCAAATAAAATCCTTTTTCAGGGTCTTCTTCCTCACCATTTATATCGATATTGGGACCATCCGCATCACCGTAATAATCATTTTTGAGATAAACTTTTTCTTTACAAAAAGTTCTGTCGGAATTCCAAGGCATTTCCATCATATCAAAATAATCATCGCATTGCTCCGCTTCAAGAGCTCTGTCAATTGAAAAATTAATGTTAATAATTTCTACTTCCGATAAGTAGGCCTCCGTCGTTCCATCTATGTCATCTTCTTCATTTGGATCGTTATAATAAAACTCTGGATTAATTTTAATATCTTGAAAAGGGGTGTCAATAAATTCACAATTTTCCATATGGAGTTTTCCTCCATTAATTTCAATGGCAGCATCTCCAGATGCGCCCGAATAAAAATAGGCATCAGCGGTTTTAATTAGAAATTTATTGATAAAATTCCTGCTTATGCCAAAAGGTCCATCTCCGCCTTCTATTATGTTAACGTAATGGAAAGATGATTGATAATCATGGCTATTAAAAAAGATACTGTAATTAGTATCTGCATTTTCTCTTTTAAATATTATTTTTTTATTGGCTGTGCCATTGGCTTCAATTTTACCGTCAATTACATTTAAACTGGAGTAATAACCTCTAAATGTTATCTCTGCGCCCTCCTCTATGGTCAAAGTTTTTCCATCAACGATATTGGTTTCTCCATCAAAAAATACCTTTTGGTCTTTTTGGATAGTTAGGTCTGAGCTTATATCTCCGGTGTAGGCAACCTCCGTTTCATTTTCTTCAGCAGAATTAACTACTTTGGAAAAACTAATAAACACGATTCCTATTCCCGCTAAAAATACATAACTCAAAATCAACGTTAGTTTTTTTGACGCTTTCATATTTTTAAGATTATTTTTATATTAACGATTAAAAAATTAAATTATTCTAAATATCTTCTGCTACTTTTACTATCAACTTGCGATAAGCCCAGATGCTAAAGGCAAAGAAACCAAAAACGATAGCAATAAAAATTCCATATTGGCTCAAGCTGGCAAAGTGGTCGTTGAGCATCGATTCTTTGGTAAAGTGAATTATGAAAGCTAGCGGGTTAAGTAATATAAATTTATGATATTGGGCTGGCAAGGTGGTTAAAGGATAAATTATCGGGGAAGCATACAGGATTATCATTATCAAAACTTCCCAAATCATAGCCAAATCTCTAAATTTCACATAAAGTGGCGCAGTTACCAAAGCAAAAGACAGTACTATAATATAAATAAAAACTGAAAACAGTAAAAACATCCCAATTGCTGCCAAACTTGGCATAAAGCCTTTGACAGCAAAGAAAAAAGCAATCACCAAAAGATTCATTAGAAAGATTAGTGTCGCATTAATAGTTGAAGCTAAAATAATTGTCCAACGCGGTACGTAAATCTTAGTTACTAGTTGCGCCTTGGAAAGCAGTGATCCCATTCCGGCGCTTGTTCCTTCGGAAAAAAAATAAAACATCATCAAGGCTACCAATAGTTGCAAAGAATAATCACTAATGCCCGTGCCTCGCGGATTAAACATTGAAGAGAAAACAAAATTCAAGACTGCAAAAGTCAAAAGTGGCTTAAGAAGCGCCCACAGATAGCCTAAAACGCTTCCATGATAGCGCAATTTGAAATCAGTTTTAGCCAGAATCCAAATTAATTCTCTGTAATTTTCGTGCTGTTTCATAAAAAAGACAATAACTTAAATACGTTTTTAATTATGGCATATTTTAAAAGTTTAGACAATCACAGGACTTATACGTTTGAACTATATAGCCTTAGTTTCTGAAAAATATTATTTTTTCGAACTGCCGTGCGAAGCGAAAGGCGAGAAAAAATGATATTTTTTAGAAACGCATAAAACAAAAATAATATCAAATGCGTAAGTCCTAAATCAATCAGAATTAAATCCTGCCTGCCTGGCAAATTTCATTAATGTTTTTGCATTTATATTCAATTGTGCCGTCTTCGTCTGTCCGCCAAACACGAACAGTTCTATTTTTTAAACTATCTAAAACTTCCTTATGCGGATGCCCGTAAGTATTGCCCTTACCCACTGAGATAATGGCATCTCTAGGGCTAACTTTGTCCAAAAAATTAGCACTGCTGGAAGATTTCGAACCATGATGTCCAATTTTTAGAAAATCTGCCTGGATATCAACAGAACTATTTGCCAAGAAATTTTCTCCCGCCACGGATAAATCTCCGGTAAATAAAAATTCATTTTGGCCAAAAACTAACCGAGCAACGATGCTATTGTTATTTTTATCTTTTTCTTGGGAAATATCTGCTGGCGGATAAATAATTTTTAATTCAGCCCCCGCGGGGAAAACAATTTTTGTCTCCCGCACAGATTCTATGCTATTTATTTTATTATCTTTAATTTTCTCAATCAAAGCCAGCCACTCCCCGCCCTCGCTATTATCGCTAGTTCTGATAATATTTTCCACCTTATAAAAATCCAATATCTCGTTAAATCCTCCATAGTGATCGGCGTCTGGATGAGTTATTATCAAAGCTTCCAGTTTCCTATCCCAAAATGGCATCGCTTGGCCTAATTTTTCTAAAACTATTTTTCCGCTCCTGCCTGAATCTATCAAGACTTGATTAGCGCCATTGGTTATCAAAATAGCATCTCCCTGTCCCACATCCAAAAAATATACACTCAATTTGCCATTATTTTTAAAAGCCAAAATTATTATTCCCAAAATCAAAGTTATGCCGAGAAAAACGGCTAAAGTAAAATAGGCTATTTTTTTATTATTCATCTAAATTATTGCCGATTATTTTTTTATTTATAAAGTAAACCAAACCGAATAAAGCCACATACCAAATTATTACTCCCCAATAATTAAAATCATCAACATTTAAACTGGAAAATTTCAATTTAGCCAGAAAAACGATTGTCCCAATTTCATATCCAAACACTAGCGCTAACGGATAAAAAATAAAACTCAAAATCGTTGCCAGAAAAGCGAAAAGCATCGTTACTGGAATAACCGGCAGAATCAAAACGTTGGCCAAAATTGAAATTATTGCTAGATTATGAAAATTATACAATATAATCGGCAAAACAAAAAGCTGCGCGCTAATAGTCATTAATATTATTTCAAAAATTCCTCCGGATTTATATTTTTTTAAGAAATATTTATCCCAAAACGGAGATAATTTCACTAACCCGATAGTGGCTAGAAAAGAAAGCTGAAAACCGATATCCCATCTCAAAATCAAAGGATTAATTATCAGCATGATAGCGCCCGCCAGTAAAATAGCATTATCCAAATTGGCTAAACGCCCATTTTTTATTGCCCACAAAATAAGTCCGCCCATCACTCCGGCTCGCAAAGCAGAACTCGGAAATCCAATCATCGCGATAAAAATAAAAATTCCCAAAATGGCAAAATAAAAAGATTGTGCGCGCCATAATCCCAGAAATATTCCAAAAATCATCAAGTATTGGGCGATAATAGTTACGTTATAACCAGAAACTGCAATAATATGGCTCATCCCGGTTTTCGAAAATAGCCCTTGCAATTCCTTGCTTAGACGATTGCTTCCGCCGAAAAGGATTCCTTGCGCCAATGCGGCTTCGGGTTGGGGAATTATTTTCGCGATATTATTTTCCATTTTTTTTCTACCGCTCAAAATAATTGTATATAAATTTCTCTTGCTTTCTTCAATTTTTTCAATTTCTGCTTTAGCGCAGGTATAATAAATCTTATCTTTGGCTAGATACATCTTATAATTAAAATCTGGCGAGAAATTTTTTACAATCTCTGGCTGGCATCGCAACCGAACGATATCTCCATAATTGAATTCTCGATAAAGTTCTGTTCTTACTAAAATTTTTAGCTTATTTTGGAAGCCATTTTCAAATAATTCATCTTCTGCCACTGTTATCACTAAATTTTGATAATATTCTTTCTTCTCAGGCTCTCGGATAATCCGGGCATCAAGAGCGATATTTCCCGGGTTATCTTTTATTTTTTTAATTTTTAGCAAATCTATCTCTGTCCTAGCTATCCCCAATAAAAAAAATATCCCCATCAAGCTGAGCACTAAAGCCAAGTTGCTTTTGTAATTAGCCAAACACAAAATTACCGCGCTAATTAAAACCAGCCAGATCAAAATTAGACTGGCTGGCCAAAAAGATTGATAAAAAACACCTCCAATAAAACTCAATAACAAAAAGAAAAATATTCTAGACTTGGTCATGGCCCGAAAAAATTAATTTTATTGGAAAAGTTATTTTGTTTAATTTAGTCTAACGCTAATGGCGATAACATCTGCCAGAGAAACAATTCCTTCAAGAATTCCATTTTCATCAGCCACTGGGATAGTATGAAAACCTTTTTTCCTAAACACTTCAAACAGCTCCTCCACTTTCATTTCCGGGCTGACCGTAACACAATTTTTAGTCATAATATCTCCCACTGTAGTTTCCACCTTGATTTCGTTTTTATTTTTTAGGTCCTTTACATCAGGTAATTTATTTTTTTTGATAGTTTTCACAAACTTGGACAGATATAAGTCTCCATCTACCTTGGCAAAAAAATTAGTTTCTGTAACAATGCCAATCACTTTCCTGTCTTTATCCACTACCGGCACCCCGTGGATTCTTTCTTTGGTCAAAATATCAGCCACATTATTTACCGTGGTATGATCAAAAACAAACATAACATCTTTTGTCATGATATCTTTTACTTGCATATTTTTTATGTAAAATTAATATTTAATTTATTTAAATAAATTTTCCTAAATTATTTGCGCTACCGACTTCAAAAACATCTAAAACAAAGTCGGTTTTTCATTAAGATGGTATCGCAAAGTATAAATCCAATTAGTATCCTCATCCTCTCCATTTTCTCGAGCTTTGTTTTTTTCTCCCAAAAGCCATTTCAAGTAACCAGCATCTTTCTTGGCCACTTCTTCCACCCACTGGCCGCTATATTTTCCGAAATTAAACTTTCTAATAAGAATTGGCTCTGCAGAAATTTTTATCATTTCCAAGATAGCCGCTTCGGGAGTAGATTTTATGGTGAGCATTTTCTCAAAATAATAATCAAAAATAACTTCCAAAACTCGGATATCCCCCAGAGCATTATGAGCGGGCGCATCCACGATATCAAATTCGAAATAATATCTAAGATATTGCAAATTATATTTGGGGATTTCTCCTTGATGGTCAAGATAATGAGCGATTTTAAAAGTATCAATCATTTTCCTTCTTTTTTTAGCATTTCTGCATCAAAAACGGCATTGTGAGCTACTAAAATATTATCTTTTTCAAAAATTTCTTTTAATTCATTAAACATCTTTGAATCAATGAATGCCTCTTTGCCGGCTACCATTTTATTGGTAACATGGGCTACGGACATTGATTCTACGCTGATAGGCACAGGAGGCTTAAATAAACTCTCGCTTTCTTCCCCTTGGAATTTATAAGCCACTTGGCAAAGCCTATCTTCCTTCCCTAGTCCGGTCGTCTCAGTGTCCAAAAAAATTAAATTTGCTTTATACATAATTGAATTAATCATTAAAATAATTTATATTCATCGCTTCCTTCACTTCTTTTAAGGTTTGTCCTGCCACTGCACGAGCCTTTTCTCCGCCCGCTTTTAGCATGTCCATAATTATTTGGGGATTTTTTGCTGCCTCAAGTCTCTTCTCGCGGATAGGCGTCAGAAATTCTTCCAAAACATTAATTAAT
>LBQR01000071.1 GCA_000990945.1 Candidatus Moranbacteria bacterium GW2011_GWF2_35_54 | reverse complement strand
GCTAGGAAAATTCTTTTTCCTCCCAAAAGGAAAAAGCTATCATTGCGTAATTTTTTTCGGTTAAAAAGAGTCAATCGGAAACCAACCGCCTGCGCCTAAGCTTAGGCCACAAGGGAATCACGCAGGAGTAAGTCGTTTTTAGACTTAGCTCCTGTTTTATTTTTTGTTGACTATTTTGATAAAAGCTATATAGTTAATTTTATTGCAGTTCTTTGGTTGAATATAAAATTTCAAAAACAAGAGGTTGGATATGATAAAATCAGAAGCAGAAATAAAAAAAGAAATCAAAAAACTCCGCATCTTTTATAAAAGAATGCAGTGGGAAAAGATATGTCTTTTGATTTTAAGTCTTCTCCCTCCGGAGAAATTCGCATCCAGAGTGTTTATATACGATAAGATGCGGAAATGGCGCTTCATAGATCCTAAAAATAAAAATCATTCAGGAGTCATATCAAAAACCCTGCTTGAACTTCATCGGAAAGGATTGCTAATAAAAGAAAACATTGTCGGATTAGGCACGTGGGAATTTAAAACTTTTTGTAGAAAAAATGTAGTGGGGGAGATTATCGAAAAGCCAGAAAAAAAGCGCACTCAATCAGTTTTTCGATTGCCCTTAGATGGTGAAAAGATAAGAACAAACAAGGGGTATTTAAAGATATACAAGCGGATGTTATCTAAAAATCATCCCTGAAAAAAAATACCGAATCAGAGTCCGGCAGCAGAGATAAATCTATCGATATAGATATATCTCTGTTTTTAATATAAAAGACTAAGCATATTATAAAGGCTAATATTGTGCCCAATGCTGTATGTTGCATGCTATATGCTTCATGATTTAGTAACTCCTCACTGACCTCTCTCTTATATCTTTTTTTACCCGTCTCTGCGAGTAATTTGAGTACTCTCAAATTGCGTGGCAGTCCAGAAAAATAGAATTCTTAATTAAGCAATATTATTCCTAGATTGCCACGGGTTTAAATCATCCATAGGGATAATTTGAACATCGCAAAGACATACCTACATTTGTTTGTTCTAAAAGGGCTAGCGAGGAGTTACATGATTTAGATTTGACAACTAAAGTAAAACTTATTATACTGAAAGCATAGTAAAATAGTATGAATAAAGAATATGAAATTTTCCACTAAAGCTGAATATGGGTTGCGCGCCATGGTTGTCCTGGCTCGCGATTATCCGTATTTGCGAAGTATCCCAGAAATATCTCTAGAAGAAAATATTTCCGCCAAATATTTGGAGCAAATTTTTATCAAACTTCGCGGAGCCGACATCATCGTCAGTCAAAAAGGAAAGAGTGGGGGATATACCCTTACACGAGAACCAAATAAGATAACAGTCGGAGAAATAGTAGAGACTTTGGAAGGAAAAATTGAACCTACTAAATGCAACAGTCCGGAATGTAAAAATAACCAATGCGCTTCCAAAAAAGTTTGGGTAAAGTTGAGCCAAGAAATTAAAAGAACTTTAGATAATATAAAATTAAGTGATTTGATAACAAAATAATTTTATCAAACCCCTCCCCAACCCTCCCCTTGCTAAGAGGAGGGGGCTGGAGACTGATAAAGCAAAAATTATATGCAGAAAAAAATATATTTAGATTACGCCGCTACTACGCCAGTGGACAAAGAAACTTTAGAGAAAATGATGCCATATTTTTCTAATGATTTCGGCAATCCTTCTTCAGTTCACAATATGGGCCAAACCGCCAATGCTGCCATAGACGAAACTCGTAATAAAGTGGCTAAAATTTTGAACTCTAAGCAAAGTGAGATAATTTTCACCTCTGGAGCCACAGAAAGCAATAATTTAGCCATTCGCGGAACATTGAGCCACTATTGCGCAAAAAACGGTAAAAACGCCCCTAAGCCCCATTTTATAACTTCTACTATCGAGCACCACTGCGTATTGGAAACCATCGAAAGTCTTGAAAAAGCAGAGTTAATTGAGGCTACTTTTTTGCCAGTTGATAGCGAAGGTTTGATCGATTTAGAAAAATTAAAATCTAGCATTCGAGATAACACTTTACTTATTTCAATAATGTACGTCAATAACGAAATTGGCACAATTCAACCTATTGTTGAGATCGGAAATTTGATTAAAGAATTAAATTCTAATAGAAAAAATAAAATAATATTCCACAGCGATGCCGTGCAAGCCCTAAATTATTTAGATTGCGATACAAAAAAATTAGGCGTAGATATGCTTTCTTTTTCAGCTCACAAATTTTATGGACCCAAGGGAGCGGGAGCGCTCTACATCAAAAAAGGAACACCCTTTAAAAGCATCCAAACTGGCGGAGTTCAAGAATTTAAATTGCGCGCCGGCACGCAAAATGTCCCCGCCATTGTCGGTTTGGGAATAGCCGTTGATGAAATAAAAAATAATAACGCTTTGGAAATTAAAAAACTTAGAGATTATTTAATTGAGAGGGTATTAAAAGAAATTCCAGCTTCATATCTAAACGGACACCGAGAAAAACGTTCACCTAATAACGCTAATTTTAGATTTGATAATATAGAAGGGGAGGGGTTGCTTCTATCTCTGGATATGGAAGGAATTTGTGCCTCCACCGGCTCGGCTTGCTCATCTGGTTCGCTAGATCCATCGCATGTACTTTTGGCTTTGGGACTTCGCCATGAACAAGCTCATGGCAGTTTGCGACTAACTCTAGGCAAGCATACTACTCGAGAAGAGATTGATTTCACAATTGAAAAAATAAAAGAAATCGTGGCGCGCTTGAGACAAATTTCTGGCAATGTATTATCCGAATTTAAATAAACCGCAAATCTACAAATCAAGTACAAATATACAAATTCCTGAGATCAAAGTTTTCTCTCATTTGTAAATTCGTAAAAATAATTAATAATTCAACAATCAGTTAAATGTTTTAATGTTAAAATGTTAATATGCTTTAATGAACCTTATGCAGTACTCAAAAAAAGTTTTAGATTATTTTATGAAACCTCGCAATTTGGGAGAATTATCAAATGCCGATGGGGAAGCCACTGTCGGTAATCCCAAGTGCGGGGATATTATGAAAATTTATTTAAAAATTAATAAAAATGAAGCTGGGGAAGAAATCATCGAGGATATAAGATTCCAAACTCTTGGCTGTGGCGCAGCAATTGCTACTAGCTCGATGGCCACCGAAATGGTTAAGGGCAAAACATTAGATGAAGCTTATAAAATAACCAATCAACAAGTCGCTGACGAGCTTGGCGGACTTCCAGCACTAAAAATGCATTGCAGTAACCTCGCCGCCGACGCTATCAAAAAAGCGATTGAAAATTATCGAACCAATACTCCCAAATAACATAATTCTCCTTCCCCTCCATCTTGTACCTAAGGGGGAGGTTATTAGGGAGGGGGTTGGTATTTATCCCGCATAATGTTAAAATATATTTATTAAATACAAATTTTTTTATCCATGGAAGATATTGTAATAAATTGGTTTGTCGATTTTCCCAAAAACTGGGCGACTTTTTTAATTGAACTGCGAGCCTCTATCCCTTTGGCTATTAAAGTTTATCACTTGAATCCATTTTTAGCATGGCTTTATTCCATCTTTGGCACTTATTTTGCTATGATACTAATAGTTTTTTTACTTGATCCAATTTCCAAATCTCTATCTCAGCACATTAAATTTTTCGATGTGTTTTTTAAATGGCTATTTAGACACACCAAGAAAAAAACTAATAAAAAAATAAAAAAATATGGACCTTGGGCTATTTTTATTTTAGCGGCTACGCCTGTGCCATTATTTGGCGGCTTAACGGGAGCTGTAGCTGCTTTTGTTTTTGATTTTCCAGCTAAAAAATCTTTACCTCTTTTATTGGGAGGAACTGTGGTTTCAGGAACAATTATTTTATGGCTAACAATTTTTTTAAATTAATTTAAAGAAATAATTATCTTGCATCCCATAAATTAAATATGTTAATATAGATACATAATAATAATCTTAAAAATATGTTCAACATAAGACCCTTTGAAGAGAAAGATGCTCTCAAGGTAATGGAACTATTAAAAGAATTAACTGATGGTCCGGTTAATTTTGAACCCAGTCTTTTGATTAATAATATGGCAGTTCGTTGCCGTGTGATTGAAAGCGAAGGTGACATTATCGGATTTGGAGCACTAGCAATCTATCCTGTGCCGACAAGAGGCTTGGTGGGAAAATTAGAAGACATCGTCGTTAGCAGTGTCTATCGAGGTGGGGGACTGGGTAAAAAATTAGTAGAAGAGCTAATTGCAGTTGCTAAAGAAGAAAATTTAAAATCAATCAGCTTAACTAGCAATCCAAGCAGAGTGGCCGCTAGAAATCTCTATGCATCGCTAGGATTTATCCCTGCTGAAACAGAAGCTTTTTGGATGAAACTCTAAATATTTTCATAAAATTAAAATCTTTAAAAACACCTTCACCAGAGAGGTGTTTTTAAATTAACTCGTCTCTGCGAGTAAATTCTGTACTCGGAATTTACGTGGCAGTCCAGAAAACATAAATAGATCATTTAATCTAAATCCTGGATTGCCACGTCAGGATTTTTAAATCATCCACAAGGATAATTTAAACATCGCAAAGACGGACTAGACAGCTTGGTTTTTGCCATTAAGGGTCAGTGAGGAGTTACACCAAAAAAAATTGACAAAAGGGCTATTTTATGCTAGTATTTCATTAGAAACGCAGGGTAGTTCTTTTTTATTAGTATAATGTTTGAAGTTAAACAGGGGAGAGGTGTGGGCATTTAAAAAATGCTCATAAAAAATTATTTTTATTTAAAAGGGAAGGATAACAATGTCAATGGAAGAATTCCAAAAAATAAAAGATTTATCTGCTGTGGAAAAAAATAATTTGATTGGCAAAAGAATTACTGCCAAATTAAGATCGAATGCATCAGATTTAACGAAAAGAGCATAATCTTGAGCTCTGGACGCGAAGTAATGACACTCGGCGCAGGGACACTTATTCGATTTTTCGATTAGACGAGAAAAATCCACGACCGCTTTTCCTGTAACATTTATTCCCAAAGTACTCATAAATGAGCCTAGGGGATGAATAACAGGAAAGCGGTTTCTTTATATATTCGATATGTCGTACAATGTAGATTTTACGACATACGATAGAGAAAAGACCTTTATTTACTTGATTTATTGAGCATCTAGAATGCCTTTGTAAGTATTCTTTTCATGCTCTTTAACAGCTTATATAACGTTTTTAAATAGCATATAATAAGTCAATAAACAAATTGAATTTAGATAAATTAAACTTAAAATTATAATTTAAAATATTTTCAATTCCGATTTAATGTCATACCATTTAATGTATTTAAGTGACTCTTATGACTCAATATAACAGCTTCTAAGCCCCGCAAACTTTTTCTAGGGTACATTAACCTATCTCCGAAACTAATAAAGTTATTATTCTAGTACAAGCCTATCTTAATTCTTATGTTTACATTTTTAATTATTTCATCACTCCCCTAGCATATGCAAAAAAAGCAAGCGCGATACTGATCTTACTTTTATTATTTAAATTATAAAATATTGTTATGAAAAATATTTTTTAATGAGCGCTTTAAAATATAATTATAAAAAATAAAATTTTAAAATAATCTGAGGTACATCTATGTATCTAAAATAATTGTTTTTTGTTATTTTTTTACTATTTTAAAATTGATCAAAAAAACGTCATTTTTTAATATTATGAGGGGTACATCTATGTACCCTAATTTGACCAAAAAACGATTTTTTTTAAGCAATTTTTTTTGATTATTTTTTTGAGTTATATGGGTAACATATATGTATCTAAAATCGTTCAATTTTAGATATTTTTTTAACTTCTTTCAGCACACGACCAAAGCCCGGCAATAATTTATATTTACCAGCATCGTTCATATCTATCCATTTAAAATTTTGCGCTTCCCAATCAAGTTTTATTTTATCTGTTTTTATGTGCACTAAGACAGGATGAACTATCCAAGTCTTATTATATTTTGGAGCGCTTTGGTGGAAAATATTTCCCAATTCGATTGATTTAATTTCTGATGATTTTAGATTTAATTCTTCTTTGATTTCATTTTTTATTTTATCTTTTAATGTTTTATCATCATCTAAAAATCCAGAAATTCCATTATAATAACTTGGATAAAAATTTAAATTTTTATTTCTTTGAACAATTAAAATTTTACCTTTAAATTCTAAAACGCAATTTATAACCGGCGCCCAATGGATATTGGTATAATCCGTTTGACCTTTAACTGGTTTAAATTTTTTCATAGGGCCTTAATTTATTTAATCACCTATTCTAAAGCTATCTTTTATTTAACAGATTGTGCGACATAGGGGATTTAGTTAGAAACTGGTAATAAAAAATTAAAAAATTGGGATGTGCATTAATCAAATTCTTTTCTGCTAGTTCTAGATTGCCACGACGGAGTACCGTCTCGCAAAGACACTTAGCAAATTAGTCATTTAATTATTTAAATTTGATTTGAAATTCAAAATTCAAAATTTAAAATTGTTCATCTTCCCTATTTATATACAATCATCTGATTGATAGCATTTTTTCCAATAGAAACTTTATATAATTTGGATAATAATTCTACGCTTGAATCAAGGTAAATATTAGCCCCCCAATATGGGTCATGCACTACATATTTGCCGTTATCAGCCTTGTGATGGATTACTACATAATGCCCTGCCCCATTCCTGGCATTTATAAATACAATAACCGGATTATCCTCTTTTATTTCTTTATCAATGGTACCCCAACTGACTCCGGCGTGCGCTGTGCTACTAGAAAGAGTTAATCCATTCCAACTCCTCGGCCAATTAATTAGGTCCCAAGAAAAAATCGGTTTATCGGATAATTGTTTTGGATTTATACGCTCGTCATGACAAGTAAAAACCATCGCTACAGATGTAACGGCGCAACCCAAATCTTTCATTTTTGATTTAGAATTTCCAATGGTCTCATTTCCCCAACGAGAATCTTTTTGGGAATAATACCATCCGGTAGCAGCCAGTCCACTGCTGGGTTTTTCGAGTCCAGAAGCAAGCGCGCTTATCTCAGCAAAGTTAGCATTATACAAATCATCGATATCGCCCAAGAGTTCTTGCTTTTGTTTTTCTATCTTGGCCAATTTGGCTTGATAAGTAGCCTCATCTCCCTGAGTTTGGACCAATAAACTATTTTTTTGAGCCTTGGCT
>LBQR01000070.1 GCA_000990945.1 Candidatus Moranbacteria bacterium GW2011_GWF2_35_54 | reverse complement strand
GGTGCCCGAGTGGTTTAAGGGAACAGTCTTGAAAACTGTCGTGGATGAAAGTTCACCGTGAGTTCGAATCTCACCCCTTCCGCTTTGGTGCGGGGTCGCGAAAAACTGTTGTGCCTTTACGGGTACCGGGGGTTCGAATCCCTCTCTCTCCGCTCTTAGTTCGCCATAGCTTTAGCGAAGGCGACCTTCGCCTCGCTGAAGCTCGGCTACGGCGTGACGCAAGTCCGCCGTGGATATGCGAAAGCGAGATTTTATTTTCACAAAAACAAACATTTGGTAGCACGTCGCTAAAGGCTATGGCCGATGGTGCGTGTGACAATGTCCGCCAAAGAAAATCTTCAAATTGAGGATTTTTTTTATTTTCTATTGACAAAACCTATTTTTTGTACTAATCTAACTGGAAACAAAAAAAGTACTTTTTTATAGAGAGAGAGGTGAAATTTTCACTTAAATTTAGAGAAAAGGGAGAGAATCATGGAACAATGGATAAAGAATTTTTTGTTAGAAGATGGCAATATTTATTCTATTTTGTTGGTTGTCGCCATATTCTTCATAGCGGCAATTGCTGTTATTGCATACGCTTTTTATCGAAAGCGACAATTTAAAAAAGCGTGGATGAGCATTGTTGGCGCATTGGCAAGCGAGTTAAATGCTAAGGGACTTAAGGTCGTTGATTCTTTGATGGGAATTGCCATGATTTCGGCCGATAAAAAGGCAGCCTTGGCGATAGGGATGTTTAAGGAAAGGGTTGAGAATAATAAAAATAGCCCTAAATTCTATAGTAAACTTTTGGAGATCATTGAGGGAATTGATGATAACAACCACACAAAACCTCTGAACAGTGATTATGCTCTGGCGAGAGACTCTATTGCAAATGCTGTTTCTTTGATTAATGATTTTTCCCAGTCAGTTGGCAACTTTGAAGATTTCGCAAATCTTTCCATTGTTGCGCATAAGGTAAAGAAAGACATAGAGCAGGCCGTGCTGAATTTAGAAGGCACTCTCTACAGCTTTAAATTGCCCAAGGCTCCCAAAGAAGATGTCGTGGAATCTTCATAGCTATACACACCGCCCAAGCTTTCTGATCGAATTTCGATCGGAAAGCTTGTTTTATTTTTTGAGAAAATTTTCTAAAAAATATTTTTGCTAAAGTGGGGATGTGGATAACTCGCAAAAATGGCTCAAAATAAGGGTAAATTTTGGGGCTTGCCAGGTTTTTGTCTTGTGGTATAATGGCTTTGTAATACACAAGATGTAGTGTAAATATTCATTTAAACATAAAAATAACAAATTAGCAAGGGTAAAATAGCCACTAATTATTTAGCTGTTTAAACGCAAAAATAAAATATGATTTGTCCAGCTTGCAATCATCCTGAAACCAAGGTAGTTGATTCACGCGACACTAACGATGGGAGAGCTATTCGCAGGAGAAGAGAATGCGAAAAATGCAAAACCAGATTTAGCACTTATGAAGAAGTGGAAATTATGAAATTATCGGTAGTGAAAAGGAGCGGAGAGAAAGAAGACTACAATCAGGAAAAAATAATAAAAGGAATAGAAAAATCTTTGGAGAAAAGACCAGTCAGCGAAGAACGCAAGGAAAAATTAATCAATGAGATAGAATATCAGATTTACACTAAAGGTAAACAGGGAGAAATTGCTAGTAAAGAAGTGGGAAAGATAATTTTGGAAAAATTAAAAGAAGTGGATGATGTGGCTTATCTGAGATTTGCGAGTGTCTATAAATCATTTGGAAGCTTAAATAGTTTCAAAAAAGAATTAGAAAAATTAGAAGGGGAAGACAAACAATAAAATTTCATAAATTTAAAATAAAAAATAATTTATAATTTCTAAGAAAATAAATCTACCTTGTAAAAACGTCGGCGAGACGAATCCGCCTTCGCTAAAGCTACGACGAGACAAGTCCGCCTTTGCTTGAAGCTACGACGAGACAAGGAAAAAATAAAATAAAAAATATATGGCTCAAAAGAAAAAAACAACAAAGAAGAGTGTGGAGAAAAATCAAGAATCACAAAAAGGAATTGCTAAAATTATCAAAAGAAGTGGTAAAGTAGTTGCTTTTAATGAAGAAAAAATAGTTAAAGCTGTAACTAAAGCTTTTGCAGAGACAGGAGAAGGTGTTCTGAAGGATGCAGAGAAAGTGGCTAAAAAAGTATCGCAACTTTTAAGTAAAAGTTTTCGTAAGGGTTATGTGCCAGAGATCGAAGAAATTCAAGACACTGTGGAAAAAGTTTTAATGATATTAGATTTTGAAGTTACCGCTAAGGCATATATTCTCTACCGTGAGCAACATCGCAAGGTACGTGAAACAGAAGAAGCTTTGGATGAAGCTGTGGAATTGGTGGATAAATATATTGACGAATCGGATTGGAGAGTGAAGGAAAATTCCAATATGGGATTTTCATTGCAGGGGTTGAACAATTTTATTTCATCAGCCGTGAGCTCTAAATACTGGATGAACAAAGTTTACACTAACAATATTAAAGAAGCGCACGAGGGCGGGGATTTGCATGTACATGATTTGCAGATGGTAGCGGCTTATTGTTGTGGATGGGACTTGCATGATTTATTGATCAGAGGTTTTGGCGGAGTACCTGGTAAAGTCCACAGCGCTCCAGCCAAGCATTTTAGAGCAGCTTTGGGTCAGATGGTTAATTTTATTTACACTTTGCAGGGCGAGGCTAATGGTGCGCAGGCCTTTGCTAATTTCGATACATTATTAGCCCCATTCGTTTACTATGATAAACTGACATACAAAGAGGTTAAGCAGGCGATTCAGGAATTTGTATTTAATATGAATGTGCCGACTCGAGTAGGATTTCAAACACCCTTTTCCAATATCACCTTGGATTTGCAAGTGCCTGCTAATTACAAAGATGAGTCTGTGATTGTCGGAGGCAAACCGATGAAGAAAAAATATAGCGCTTTTCAAAAAGAAATGAATATGATTAATCGGGCTTTTGCAGAAGTGATGAGCAGTGGAGATTCTCAAAGCAGAGTATTTACTTTCCCTATTCCAACTTATAATATTTCCAAAGAATTTAACTGGGAGGATAAAGCGCTGGAGCCAATTTGGGAAATGACCGCTAAATATGGGATGCCTTATTTTGCTAACTTTGTTAATTCAGACATGAGTCCGGATGATGCTAGAAGTATGTGTTGCCGTTTGCGATTGGATAATCGAGAATTACAAAAAAGAGGCGGAGGGCTTTTTGGAGCCAACCCGATGACGGGCTCAATTGGAGTGGTAACAATCAATATGCCTAGACTTGGGTATTTAGCTAAAGACAAAAAAGATTTCTTTTCTCAACTAGATAAATTAATGGATATTGCCAAAGAAAGTTTGGAGTTAAAAAGAGTTTTTATCGAAAAATTAACCGATGCAGGACTTTATCCTTACTCAAGACATTATTTGCGCGATATTAAAGCCAGACGAGGAACATATTGGGGAAATCATTTTTCAACCATTGGCTTGATAGGAATGAACGAGGCACTTTTGAATCTAATAGGCAAGAGCATTACAACCAAAGAAGGAAATCTTTTTGCGCAGAGAGTTTTAAATCACATGCGAGACAAGATGATTAAATATCAAAAGGAAACTGATAATATGTATAACTTCTTAGCTAATTTAGATCGAAATAAATATCCAGATATTATTTTTGCCAATGATGAATCAGTTAAAGCGGGAGCAGCTCAACCATATTATACTAATTCATCGCAATTGCCAGTAGGCTATACAAGTGATATTTTTGAAGCATTGGATTTGCAAGATAAATTGCAAACTAAGTACACGGGAGGAACAGTACTACATGGATTTTTGGGAGAAAAAATTAATGATATTGAAGTAGTGAAAAATTTAGTGAGAACCATCGCGACTAAATATGCGCTTCCGTATTTCACTTTTACGCCAACTTTCAGTATTTGTCCGGAACATGGATATTTAGCCGGAGAACACCATGCCTGCCCGAAATGCAAGATATCAATAAAGAAAGACGACGTAAAGTTTGAGAAAGTGACATAAAAAATTTAATAATTTTTTATGTCATCCCAAAAAATAGAAATTCTTTATGAGTAAAGCGAATAAATAGAATTTCATTTATCTGGGATCTCGTAGTTTCTCAGAATTTATGGATTAGAAACAGAAGCAATTAATTGCTCCACAAAGAGCGTTTAAAATATCCCCAATTAAATAAAATAAATTTAACGGTTTACCCCGTTAAATTGCGGTAGTCCGCACTATTTAATGGGGGGTAAATAATAAAAAATAAAAATAAAATCTTCAAGGGCAATAACTTGCCATTGATAGATGAGAAAATATATGGATGAAGAAGAATTGGCAAAAGGCGATGAGTATGTTAATTATACTCAAGATGAAAAAAACTATTTGATAAAGTGCCGTGAATGTTATGAAAAGAGCCCTGTTATTGAGAATTTCCAGCCTTGCGATGTGTATTCTCGCGTAGTAGGGTTTCATACTCCGATTCAAAGATGGAACAAGGCAAAGGCTGCTGAATGGAAAGATAGAAAAACCTTTAAGGTTGAAGAATCTGAAGATAAGGATAAACCCAAAGATGGAGGTTGCTGCTAATTTTAAATTCGCAGTGAAATAAAGAGATAGTAGGGCGATTCTGATTTATCTGAATCGCCCTAAAAAGACCCAAATTAATTATTTGTCTTTGCGAGGTACTCCGAAGCAATCCAGTGTCTACGAAAGTTTGGTGCATATTATTAAATACTGGATTGCCACATAAATTTAGAGTACTAAATTTCTTCGCAAAGACGTAACTACAAATTGTTAAAATGCTAATATGTTAAAATGCTAATATGAACTTAGCTAGTTTTCAAAAATTTACCCTCCTAGATTATCCGGGAAAAATAGCCACAACTGTCTTTACAGTGGGCTGTAATTTTCGCTGTTCTTTTTGCCATAACCCGGAATTAGTTCTTGGTTCACAGTTTGCAGTGCACGGTAATGATAATGAAAAGGATTTTTTTAAATTTTTAGAAAGTCGGAAAGGAAAACTGGAAGCGGTTTGCATCACGGGGGGAGAGCCAACAATTCAAAAAGATTTAATTGAGTTTATAGTTAAAGTAAAAAAAATGGGCTATCTGGTTAAACTAGATACTAATGGCATGCGACCAGATGTGCTCAAAAAAGCCTTGGATTTGAAAGTTGTCGATTATGTGGCGATGGATATAAAAAATTCTCTGAAAAATTACGAAAAAACAGTTTGTGCTAAAGTGGACTTAGATAGGATAAAAATGAGCGCCGAGATGATAATGAATAGCAAAATCGATTATGATTTTCGTACCACGGTGGTGCCAGGAATCCACAAGGAAAAAGATTTTGATGATATCGCCCTTTGGATTGGGTCGTGATATAAAAACGCTAGATATTAGTTTAAAGGATAGAATTAAAGGCAAAAAAATAGACTTAGAAAAGATTCAAAAAAAACTTAAAAAGCATTTTGGAGAAGTGGGGATCAGAGGGTAATCTCTACGAATTACGAATTATACGAAATTACGAATTTAGGATTTTGAAATAAAAAAAGCCACCACGATTATTGGAAGTTTTTCCAATAAGGGTGGTGGTGAGTGTTTGAGGTTTAAGGATGTTTTTAACTCTCCTTTTGATTGGTGGGTGTTTGCGGATTGCTGGCCATTTTCTTTTCGAGCAGTTGTCGGGTGTCTTCGACGAGATGTTCTCGATTAAGCCGATCTAACGTTACCCTAATTCCAGCAAGACAAAGCGTCATCATTATGGTACATGTAAACACCACTGCCAATTTAATAAAAAACGGCATAGGGAGTATCTCTTGGGTTAGTGCAGCGAAGAGTATAGTAGCTGATAATCCGAAAGAGACACTAAACGTTGCTATCTCCTTAAGCACTTTAATGGAATCGTAGGGTGCAGTGTCTGTGACGGTATTGGTGTTATTTTTCATCGAATAAATCCTCCCTCAAATTTTTTATGGTTAAGAGCTGGCTATGTTGATTTCTGCGAATAGGGTTGTATCAACTTATAATATAAGCATATTTTTGACCATTTGTCAAATTTTTTTCGCTTGAATTGGGAGATTGATTTATGTGTCTTTGCGAGGCGGTACTCCGCCGTGGCAATCCAGTATTTAATAGAGCTGGACTGCCACGCAATTTTTGAGTACAAAAATTACTCGCAGAGACAAGGAATTAATGTTAACATGTTAAAATGCTAACGTGCTAAAATGATTTTGCCATTGACAAAAAAAATAAAAAATATATACTAACATTGTATGAAAAATCAATCTGTAAAAACAATTTGGTCCGTGATTAAACTCTTTGTGATTCTGTCAAAAAGAGGCCAGTTTGTTTTTGCGGGTAAGTTCTAAACTTAAAGAAAAAAGTTTACCAATAAAAATAAGCTGACCTCTCAAGGGTCGGTTTTTTAGTTCTTTGTCAAAATGTAAAATGCTTTTCAACCTATTTAAGATTATTTTTATAATCTCTAGGGAGGAAAAATACTATGCCAGAAAGTGGATCTGAGAAAAGAATAAATAATAAAGGTAGTGCAACTGTTTACCTTGATGGTCATCTCGAAAAATGTTGGGAAGCTCCCATTGACCAACTTGAACACACGATGAATATTTTGGAAAAAGCAGGAAGAGTATCGAAGTTGGAAGAAGGAATGTATAAAATTGGCGTAGAAACTTATCTAATTTTCGAAAGATAAAAAGGGAGGTATTTTGCGATAAGGGGAGGTGTAAATATGTTTCAACCAGTTGAAATGAGGGATGCTTTTTTTAAAGAAAGAATTTTGGATATTGCAGGAAGCGTTCCTGAAAATCTTGCTATTGTTGTAAAAGAATCAAAGGGGGGTGTTTTATTTCTCCAGGGAGATTCATGCCTCAATGAGTCTAACGGCAGCAAGATTATAAATACTCTGTGTATTGAAGCCTATCAGGGTAACAATACCAACAGAGTTTTCGTTGTATGGCGCAAGCCA
>LBQR01000069.1 GCA_000990945.1 Candidatus Moranbacteria bacterium GW2011_GWF2_35_54 | reverse complement strand
TGCATATAATGCAACTATAACCACTATATACAATTCTCCACGAACAGTGCGAGTTGGAAATATCCGTTCGGTTTCTGAGAAATATTTTTCTGGACAAATCGACGATGTAAAAATCTACAATTACGCTCGCACGCAAGAACAAATCCTCGAAGACATGTCCGCCCAAGGCGGATCCGCCTTGGGCGGAGGTGCGCTTAAGAAGCCAGTCTTAGATCTGAGTTTTGATGAAGAGCTTGGGGCGACGGCGTATGATGGCAGTGGCAATGGAAATAATGGAACGCTCAATGCTGGGGCAACGGGAGGTAACACGACTGCAACCGCGATGTGGGACAAGGGTGGGAAATTTGGGGGAGCGATGGAGTTTGATGCAACAAATGATTATATAAACATAAATGATAATGCAAGTTTGGATATTAGTAGTGAAATATCTTTTTCGGCTTGGATAAAGCCGAGAAATTTGTGGTCCAATGACCATTTTATACTCGAAAAAAGAACTTTGGATATTAGTGAATCAAATTATTGGTTGCAACTAAACGGTGACAAGTTGACTTTTGGTCTGGCAAATAGCGGTTGGTTTGAGCAAGATTCAACTTTTTCAGTAGTTGCTGACCAGTGGCAACACGTTGGATGTACTTATGATAACTATACTTTAACTTTTTATTTAAACGGAAAAAAAGAAACGCACATTCTTAATAAAACAATGCTTGTAAATAATGGAGCATTTGCTATCGGACGTTCCCAATCTTCCGGAAATTATAGATATTATGATGGCCTAATTGATGAATTAAAAGTTTATAATTACGTCCTCAGCGACGACGAAATAAAAACCCTCGGGAACGGCGGAGCAAGTTTGTCGATGGGTGGCGAGGCAACCAGCGCGAATAATAATGGCACGACGGTAACGGGAGGCAGTGCCAAATATTGCATCCCTGGCGACACGGTCAAATGCGACAAGCCGGTTTTGGAATTGGAGATGGATGAGAAAAGCGGAACGGCTGCCTATGATACGAGTGGGAACGGTAACAATGGAACACTCACAGGTGGGCCGGTTTGGGATAGAGGGAAAAATGGCAGTGCTTTGCTCTTTAATCATTTAAATAGTAATTATATTAACGTGCCATATAATGCAGGAAGTTTGGCTTTTTCTGGAAATGCTCCCATTAGTATAAGTTCTTGGATAAATCCAGAAGATAATCAAGAGATTTCCACTGACGCAAGAATATTGACACAGAGCAATGAAATTGTCTTGAAGTATGACACATCAACAAATAGCGCTGAATGTATTTTAAATAGTTTTACAACAAATGATAGGGTGAATTCAGGCGTGAGTAGTATTTCTGAAAATTATTGGAATCATGTTGAATGCGTTTATAATGGAACATATATGAAGATTTATGTTGATGGAGTAGAAAAAAATTCTGTTCAGCCAACTGGCACATATGGTGGAGCAGTAGCTAATTTTTCAGTCGGCGGTCTTGGTACTAATGATAATAATTATTCCGGACTCATCGACGACGTCAAAATCTACAACTACGCCCGTACATCCGCCCAAATCTCCTGGGATTATAATCGGGGCAAAGAAGTAAATCATTGGAAATTTGACGAAGGTGCCGGCACGACGGTACATGACGAAGGTGCTAGTCTTAATCATGGCACGATTACGGGCGTCACTTGGAAAAATGAAAGTGAGTGTAAGAGTGGGAAGTGTTTGGAATTTGATGCTATAAGTGAAAAGGTTTCTTCAGTATATTCAACTACCAATGCTCGCACAATTTCTCTTTGGTTTAAACCAAATTGGGATTGGAATGATTCTGCAACGCATACTTTTTATGGCACTTCGGCCGTTGGTCAAGCCGGAGCCTTCGTTTTGAGAAAAGCCGGTGATAACATTGATTTGGCGATGTGGGATAATGGCGCGGCACAAAGATTATATAGAATAAGTTCAAATTATTCTTGGCTATCTGGAGAATGGCATCATTTACTGGCTACTTGGGATTGGGATAACACAGATGGAGCTAGCATTTATCTTGACGGAAAGAGGCTTTTGGATGGCGTGATTGATAATTATGATTTAACCGCTTATCCCAAGCCAGTTTCTGGTCCGACAAATCAATTGATTGGAAATGAACAATCTGGAGCCTATAATTTTAATGGCACAATTGACGAAGTAAAAATCTACAACTACGCCCTGACTCCGTTACAAGTTCAAATAGGTTATAATAATTCTTCAGCTATTAATTTTAGATGATAACTTATATTAGGATAATTATCTAATGCTTGTAATAGTGTAAGTCCTCGAACAAATAAAACTCGACTATAAAAACGGAGCGGTGAGATTTTAGAAATTATCAATAATCAATAAGAATGAAAATATTAATAAAATTAATATTACCACTGTTTTTACTTACGGGACTATTTGGATCTCGACTGGCGCATGCCCAAATTTGTACGGTTTCTAGTTTGGCCGATAGCGGAGCTGGGACCTTGCGAGAGTGTGTATCTCTTTCAGATACTGAGGTAGAGTTTGCAGTGGGAGGAACAATTGTGCTAAATTCGGTTATTGTAATTGACGATAATAATATCAGCATAGATGCTACAACCGCTCCGACAGCCATTACTATTTCCGGATATGGTCTGGAAATAAAATCAAAGGTTGCTGATAATAGTAGCAGTGTGAGCAATATAACCATTAAAGGTTTGAGATTCCAGAATCCAACCAACTATTTTGATTCAATTTGGGTTTGGAGAAATGCTCATGATGTGCTGATTGAAAATTGCTCATTTGACGGAAACACGGATGGACAAGTTGATGTGACGGAGGGCGCGCATGACGTTGAAATACGCCACAATATTTTTACTAACTATGGCGTAGGTTCGGGAGCTTCTCTTGTTTCATTCGGCTCTTATCATATTTATGTTCATCATAATATATTTTATAAATCCAAAGATAGAACGCCAAGATACAGCAGGAGAGATAGGTTATACACTACTGGTCCATTGGAAATGGATCCTATTGTCGATGCCAGATATAATATTGTCTGGGCTTCTCATATAGGAATAACTTCGGAAGACTCAAGTTCAAATGTCGCCTATAACTTATTTAAATTCACAGACTTTCCAGATTCTAATTTTTTTAGTGTAGACGATAATAATCCAAACGGAGGAGCTAGTTATGTTTCTCAGACTTATATGCAAGGAAATGCAAGTGTGGATAATTGTATAAATGTAAACCAGGGGAAAAATGGAGTTAACTTCGCGAATAATCATAGTGAATTTACTACAATAGTTGACGGGGCTGTTTGGCCTAATCGAATGGGAATAATATTGGAATGGGAAAATACACGAAATAACGCTGGGCCACGTCCCAATGAGGATAATCCAAATGAGACTGAGGCTAGATCAGCGATTATTTTGCCAGAAACTACAATATGGGATGAGGTATGGAATACCCCAACTTATACTAATATTTCAAATTCAAGATCTGACGTCGACAATTCTTCCGTTACCAACACTACCGACGCCCTTTTAACTTTGCGAAATTCTCTTGGACTTTCCATGGATGGAACCGCTTGGCAAGTTGGGGCGACGACGGGTGATGTGGATTGCAGTGGGACTTCCAATTCGACTGATGCCCTGTTAATCTTAAGATATTGGGACGAGTTGGTGTGAGTGAATTAAATAGAATTATAGCGGTGGGGCGGTGAATTTTAGGTAGTTTTGAGATGTTTTTTTTGTCGGATTTATAAAAATTAAAGGAGGGGATACGCGCTAATGAAAAATAATTTCAAGGCTTGTCTAATTTTTAAAAATAATAATAAAATTTATGAGCAACAAAAAATATTAAAAAATAATTATTAAAAATATGACCAACAAAAAAGAATTAGCGATTTTCGAAAACTTTAAAATCCGTCGACATTATGACGAAAAAACTGAAACCTGGTTTTTTTCGGTTGTAGATATAATAGCTGCGCTTTTACAACAGTCAGATTTTCAGGCTGCTAGGAATTATTGGAAAGTACTGAAAAATCGCTTAAAAGCTGAAGGAAGTGAAGTGGTTACAAATTGTAACCGGTTGAAAATGAAAGCAGAGGATGGAAAAATGCGCGAAACAGACGCGGCAAACCCAGAAACAATTTTCCGCTTAATTCAATCTGTGCCGTCACCGAAAGCCGAGCCAATCAAGCTTTGGCTGGCAAAAGTCGGTTATGAGAGAATCCAAGAAATGGCTGATCCGGAAAGATCAGTGAATCGCGCCAGAGAAAATTGGGAAAAGCATGGACGGAGCAAAAAATGGATTCAACAAAGAATGATGGGGCAGGAAGTCAGAAATAAATTGACAGACTATTGGAAAGATAACGAAGTTAAAGAGCAAAATGAATACGCTATTTTAACCAATATTATACATCAAGAGTGGAGCAACCTAACAGTTAAAGGACATAAAAATCTAAAAGGACTTAAAGCTCAAAATCTTAGAGATCATATGAGTGATGCTGAATTGGTTTTCACGGCTTTGGCAGAATTAACCACGCGCAATATTGCTGAAAAAGAAAAAGCGATTGGTTTTAATAAAAATGCCATTTCTGCTAAAAAAGGCGGAGCTGTTGCTGGACGAGCAAGAGAAGATTTTGAACTGCAGACAGGAAAGAAAGTTGTTAGCGGTGAGAATTATTTAGCGCCAAAAAGAAAGAAGAAAGAAATAGGATAGGTATATGACTGTTCCCAATTATCCCAGTGGCTTGAGGGTATTGTAAAATCCCCGGCGCTGAAAAATTCAAATTTGCCAGATATTGACACAAAAACGGGTTAAAGGTATCATATAAATGTCATATATTACATAATATGACATTTAATAAAAGTAATATAGTTAAATATATGGAAATTAATCAACTAAAAACAGTGATTTTAGATCAACGGGAAGAGATAGAGCTGCAACTAAAAACATCCATTAAGAGAGATGTTGATTTGGTGAAAATTAAAAAATATCTAAGTCACCCTAACATTCTAATAATCAGTGGCGTAAGAAGATGTGGAAAATCAACTTTGGCGGCCATGGCACTGGAAGGAGAAAATTTTGCGCATATTAATTTTGACGATAATGAGCTCTTAAATTTTAAAGATCAGGACTTCAATAAGTTAATGCAAGCTTTCTATGAAATTTACGGGAGTGACGTGGAATATTTTATTTTTGATGAAATTCAAAATATCCCCGGCTGGGAATTGTTTGCCGCCAAACTGAGGCGGACGAAAAAAGTAATTATTACCGGAAGCAACGCTAATTTATTATCCATGGAACTGTCGACGCATCTGACGGGCAGGCATATTGATTATTATCTGATGCCTTTTTCTTTTGCTGAATATTTAAGGTATCAAGGGGTAAATTATAAACCCAATGATATATTTGTAACTAAAAAAAAGGCTCAGATAAATCAACACTTGAATCAATATATTAAATTAGGCGGCTTTCCGGAGGTTTATAAATTTGGTGACGTGATGGCTGAGAATATTTTTGATGATATTATCAATAAAGATGTTTTAATCAGAAAACAAATCAAATACAAAGCAGAGTTTAAAAAAATAGCCGCATATTTACTGGCAAATTATAGCCAAGAATTTACCTATAGCAAGCTCAAAAATGTTTTTGATATAAAGAACGTGCAGACGCTCAAAAATTATATCGAGTATCTCAGGGAAAGCTATTTGATATTTATTTTAGAAAGATTTTCTTACAAGCTTAAACAGCAAATCATTGCACCGAAAAAAATCTATGCGATTGATAACGCCCTTTTGGGCAAAACGTCGGCTGAGTTTTCGGATAATATCGGAAAGAAGATTGAAAACATCGTTTTTTTGGAATTGATGCGACGCGAAGCGCGTGATGGAAAAAAGAAAACAATTTTTTATTTCCAAGATCATGCCGGTCGGGAAGTTGATTTTGTTGTAAAAAATGGAAAAAAAGTTGCGAAACTAATCCAAGTGGCGTATTCTTTGGCACAAATAAAAACCAAAGAGCGAGAGTTAGCGTCTCTATTGATTGCTAGCGAACAACTTACGTGTGATAATTTATGCATCGTAACGATGGAGGAGGAAGGTAATGAAGAAATTGATGGCAAGAAGATAAAAATTATTTCCCTAAGTCAATTTTTATTGGATGTTGAATAAAAGTGTATTATAAAACCCCAGCGTGACTAATTGTCTGAATTAAGATTAGTCTGATTAAATGAAGACCCAAAATTAAAGGAGGGGATAAGCTATTGAAAAATAATTTCAAGGCTTAGCTGGGATAATCAAGCAGTCAGTCTTGACAAAAATTATATATAATGTATACTATAAGTAATCATTATTAATCACTACTAGAGCATATATGTCAAATTCTATTGTAATATTATTATCTAGCGAAAAGACTATTTTTAGTGTTTCTGATTTGGCTATTTTATGGAAGATAAAAAATAACAACTATCTCAAGTCAAAAATATATCGACTTGTTCAAAGTGGAGATTTACTCCGTTTGCATCACGGAATTTTTTCGGTGAATATGAAATATGATAAATACGAATTGGCAGGAAGATTAAATAACCCTTCCTATATAAGTCTCGAAACGATTCTTCGTGAAAATAATATAATATTTCAGTACAGCAGCGAGATAACCTCAATTAGCAGAATAAATAAAGAATATACCGCGGGAGGAATAAAGTACAAATACTATAAAATTAAAGACGAAGTACTTTATAATAGCGCAGGCTTGGAAATGAAAAATAATTATACTATCGCTAGCAAAGAAAGGGCATTTCTTGATATGATATACTTGAATAAAAATTATTATTTTGATAATTTGGATGGTCTTGATTGGGAAGGGTGTTTTAAATTAGTAGAGATTTATAAAAATAAAAGTTTAGTTTGGCGTTTAAAAGATTATTATAAAGATTATGTTGGACAAAAATAATCACGAAGTGGTGATGAAAAATTTATTGAAAGATATTTATAG
>LBQR01000068.1 GCA_000990945.1 Candidatus Moranbacteria bacterium GW2011_GWF2_35_54 | reverse complement strand
TTAGCTAAGGTGTAACCGGTACCATTGCCAATTAAAAGTCTACCGTTAGCAGCGGTGCTTCCATTAATTCCAGTTCCTCCTCGGCTGACGTTGAGTTGGTTTTCTCCAGCAAGAGATGAGGTCCCTGTCCAGTAAGCCACTTGGTTAGTAGCTCCAGTTCCAGTAGTTCCTCCAGTTCCTGAGACACTTTGCCAACTCATAGTTCCATCTGTTGCAGAGGTTAAAACATAACCATTACTTGCTGGTGCTCCAGTTGGTAGAGTGTAAGTTACATCTGCACTTTGAACTCCTCCCACAAATCCTTCTCGGATAGCTAAATTTCCATTTAAAGTTTGATTGCCATTTAAAGTTAGGCCGGCAAATGTTGGGGAAGATGTGGTAGTTAGATTTTGTCCGGTATTAAATTCTAATTGTGTATCTCCGATTGAATCAGCTCCGATAGATAAAGTTGCAGTAGCATTTTCTGCTCCTACTCCCCCGACAACTATTTGGGTGTTACCGGTAATGGTAGAGATGTAGCTTCCAGCTGTGTGAGTGCCGAGAGTAATTAAATCATTTAAAGATGTCGCTCCGGTTCCACCGTTAGCTATTGGAAGTGTTCCGGTTACGTGGGAAGCTAGGTTAATTTGGCTGGCAGTAAGAGCTTGACCGACTAATGATAAATATGTTTGGCCACTTAAAGTTACAGCACTATGCAGTTCACTGTCTCTGGCGATACTTGCGGCAATACTTAGAGAGTTTCCGGTTAAAACGATTTCTGTGTCGCCGGAAATAGTATTCTGTTTGTTGTTAAAAGTATTCCAGTCCGTATTACTCAATGCTCCAGTAGCAGAAGTACTAGCTAAAGATAGGAATAAAACTTGAGAAGCATCAACACTTAAACCGTTGGCAATAGCGTTAATGGTAAGAGCATTGTGCCCAACAGTAGTACTGTCTGTATTACAAACCAATCCTGAGGTTGTATCATAAGTACAAAGTCTGCCGTTGGCAAGGACACCTTCACGTAAAGAAAGAGTATCGTCTGTCCTAGCTAACAATGTACCGCCAACTGCCAAATTGGTTTCGTCAGAAATATCAATTGAAGTTCCTAACGATGCAGTCAAAGCCCCTCCAGAAATTATTACGCCTGTTCCCGTCCAACGCCGTTGCATTGCCGGAAATACTCAATGGATAGTTAGTTACAAAAATATCATTGGCAGAATCCCACTGAATTGTAGCTGGTAAATTTGAAACTCCTCCATTTTCACCTCGATCAAAAGCAAGGAAGCTGTCTTCCATATCATTGGTAGCATTGTTGGAATTAATGGTAAATATGTTTGCTATTGATCCGGAAATATCCAATCCCCCCACGCTTATATTATTAACATCCAAATTTTCAAAATATCCATATCTGAATCTCTCTGTCGCTGTTCCGATATCTTGAGAAGTATTAGTTGCAAAAATACTTCCGCTTAATTGGATATTTCCAGCCACGGTTAATCTTTCTGCAATCGAAGAAGTGCCTATTCCTACATTCCCAGCCAGATAATAAATATCTGATCCAGTGGTAATCCACTGCGAGGAAACTTTATTATTAAAAATATTCCAATCGCTGCTGTTTAACGCTCCATCGGTAGTTGCGCTAGCTAAAGCTAAACTGATGGTTTGCGCTCCATTCACTGAGAGACCATTGGCTGGAGATCCTATACTTACTGGCGCATGCCCGACAGAACTGCTTAAAGTATCACAAATTAATCCATCTGTAGAACTGTAAGTACAGAGCCTTCCGTCAGTGAGAATTCCTTCATTTATGGAAAGATTATCTCCAGTTAAATTCAGCAATAAACCGCTAGCAGTCAAGTTAGTTTCGCTTGAGATATCTACATTTGTCCCAAGAGAAGAAACTAAATCAATAGCACCCGATCCATTAGTGATAACGATACTTGAATCTGAACTGCTTAAATTTCCCAAAGAATAACCGGTGCCATTCCCAATTAAAAGCTGACCGTCTGTTGCAAACGCTCCATCCAATCCTGTACCTCCCCGGCTAGCCGATAGTGTTCCGGAAATTATATCTGCAGTTGAATGAGTATGTCCGATCAAAGCTCGCTGATCGATTTGGCTTTGCAAAGCGCTACCTCCGCCCAATTCCGCGAAAGTCGTTCCATCGTTTGAAAGTTCCCATTTCTGGCTTAATCCGTTAAATCGAATAGCGGGTTTGTTGGAAGCATTTGAAACCGTTAAATTAAAATTACTATTTACTCCAGTCCCGTTGCCAATATTAAATTCCGTTGAATTTGTTCCCGTATCCGTATTTTGATCATGCAATCTTCCATCATCTCCCAAAACCAATGAATTTGCATCAGTTCCCGTAGGCAACCTGTCTAAATCTATTTTGCCATTTTTTCCAAGCAGTAAAATATTTCCTTGCGCAATTCCTGTAGTAGCACCATTAACGAAAGTAGAATTAACTGAGTTTATAGCATTTATGGCTGAGGGCACATAGCCAATTTTTTTCCTTGGTATGCTCTCACTATCTTCACCGATTCTAATTCCCAAATAATATTCGCTAGCCGCCAAATCAATATTCTCCGGAAGAGCGCTGACTAAGCCCAGATAAGTATTAAAAACACCACTGGAAATTTCAACTTCCTGCTCCTCTTCCCAAATTCTCGAGTTCTTATCATCATCAGATGGATAAGGATCTTTTTCACTTCTATCCTTGGAATAAATTGCAAATCTTACTTGATACTTTCCATTGGGAATTTCTTTATTTTCTTGGTTTAAAATATAAGCTGAAATATCAAGCGTACCCTTGGTTGTTTTTATTGTTTGCGCCTTAACTAAGTTTAAACCAAAAACAAAACCCGCCAACAGCACGCCCACTGTAGCAAAAAATATCACCCGAATTTTATTTTTTTTACCGAAAAACATTTTTATTTAAATTGTTTTTTATTTTTTATTTTTTCAATTCTCTTCTCCCCCTCCTTGACCGCGTGTCGCTCATAGCTTTAGCGGTGGCGCAGGGAGAGATGCCGCTAGGCAGAGGGGGTGGATAAAACCTACTTCCTACATCGCCCAGCCAAACACATCTTCTACAGCATTGGTTATTAAATCAAATATTGATTCTGACTTATCTCCGGTATAGGCGCTGAAATATTCTGTACTGGCTTTATTCCCCCACTTGTCCACAGACTCAATCCGATAAGTATAAATTGTGGAAAATTCCATATTTTTTACAAGCATGCTATGTTCAAATCCGTATCCCTCTTCCGTAATAACCACGGCATTTTTCCCATCACTTTTAGCGTATTCGATATTGGAGATAGCTTCTTTGTTTGTTTTCCAAGTAATCAATATTCTGGGCTCATTATCTTCTTGGGAAATTATCATCTCACTTTTTACTTGAAATATTTCCAAGGTAACATCTCTGGGCAAGCCTCGCTCTATGGGAACGCCTACCCCGAAATTTATCTGACTAACTCGATAATTTTCACTCACCATTTCTTTCGTGTCTTCGGAAACCGTTGCCTTATCGACATTTTCTCCGCTATCTTTTTCGTTCTCAGAAATTTCGTCTTCTGAATTTTCATTTTCCAAATTTTCCTTCAAACTTAAATTTTCATTATCACTCGGATTGTTAGTTTGCTGCCTATTTTTATTCCAGAAAAACAAGCCTGCTATAATTAAAAATAAAGCCAAAATAACCAAAAGTAGAATCCTCTTTTTTTTGGATTTTTTTTTATTATTATTTTCAATTTTTTCATCCATTGGATCTTACAAATTTTATCCTTAAAAATTCAACAAATTCAAGCTTTTTTAACGAATCTATTTTACTTAACTTCACTCTTATATTATACACCTTTTTCAAAAAACCTCCAAGCCCTTTTAGCCTCAAAAATGTGGATAAAAAAATATTTTTTTATCCACACATTTTCATCGCTTTTTTTGATCAAAAAAAGCATTTTTTGTCGCTTAAAAATCCAAAAAATAAAACCTGTCAGTCGCGACTGACCGGTTTAAAAACAAAAAAAGCCTTTTAGGCAGGCCTTTTGAAAACATTGATTTTAAATCGAAAAATTACTGCAGAAAACACTTCGTAAGTATTTAGGAATTTAATAATTTAGGATTTTATTTGAAATTTGACCTGCCCGCAATTGCTACAGCGTTGCAGGCGGGAATTGTCATTTGAAATTCCCACCAAGGTCACCTCCCCATCCTCCGACCTCTTTGTGAAAAATCAATAATCGCTTTTTCAAAATCATTTTTAGTAAAACTGGGAAATAATTTTCTAGAAAAATAAAGCTGCGCGTTAGCCAAATCCCACATCATAAAACCCGCCGACAAATGAGGTTCACCACCGGTTCGAATTAGCAAATCCACCATCGGCAAATCTTTGGTCATCAAATTTTCCTTAATTAATTCTGGCGTAATTTTTCCCACATTATCTCCAATTTTTTTGGAAATTTTTTTAATAGCTTCCAACATTTCATGGTCGCCATTGTACGCCAAGAAAAAATTTAAATTATGTTTTTTATAATTTTTAGTTTTGCTGATTCCCTCTTCCAATATTTTTTTCAAACTTTCCGGGAATTGTTCCCGCCAGCATCCAATAATATTAATTCTAGCTTCATTTTGATGAATTTCCTCACTATCCATAAGTTTTTTGAAGTATTTTTCATAAATTCCCAAAAGAGCTTTTTTTTCTAGAAGCGGTCTTTTTTTGAGATTATCAATGGATGACCCCCAAAAAGAAATATTTTTTATTTTCATTTCCAAGGCCTTTCGCACCAACTCTTCGATGCGCTCTGCTCCTGCGATATGCCCTTCCCAAGGTTTAAGATTTTTCTCTTTTGCCCAGCGCCGAAAATTTAAATTATTCATAAAATTCATTTTAACATTTTAACCTATCTACGCTTGTCATCTCGACCAAATAAATTTTTGTACTCAAAAATTTATGCGTGGAGAGATCTCTTGCTCAACTAATTCTACAACTTAACATCATCCCTATGGTAAATATAATTAGAGAAAAATGCAAGGAAAAAATCATATTAGCATATTAACATTTTAACATATTAGCACGTTAGCATTTTAGCATTAAAACATTTGGACTCAAAAAACAATTATACAAAATGCCGAAATTCAAATTCCAAATTTCCAATAAAATCAAAAATCTAAAATTAAAATTTTATAATTATTAACATTAAATAATTTATTTGGCATTGGAAATTTGAAATTAGACATTTATTTTAAATTTGAAATTTAGATTTTGAAATTTTCATAAGTATATACTTAGGTATATACTTAGGTATATACTTTTAATTTTTATAATCAAGCAAAAAACCCTTTAATATCAAGGGTTTTCGCTGTTTTTTTAAATAAATGTAAAAAAACTATTCAAGTATGCCGTCAAGGTTAACGTCGTATAAAATCTCGTCTTGAATCAATCGGTAACTCAATATTTCACCTTCATTAAACCAAATTGGAATTTCTTTTTCCGCCTCTTCCACAAGTCCCGAAGCATGAATTAAATTTCGAATGCTTCTCTGATCCACGTCTGCCATTTGATAAGTGTCCAAGGTAAAATCTCCCCTGATAGTTCCCATATCTGATGATAGTGGCTCTGTCCCTCCAGTAATTTTTCGCACCAATGCAACCGCCTGATTGCCCTCCCAAATCATGGCAATCACCGGGCCCGAGCTTAGGTATTTGGCGTTAGCATTCATAATGGCAATTCCATTATCCTTAAAAGTCGCAAAAGGAGATTTCATTCCTTTTTTTTCATAAGAAGCAGCAGCTTTTCGGCCCACTTCCTCCAGCCATGCATCTCCCCCCACTTCGTAATAATGTTTAACTGCCATTTCTTCGGTGGGAATCATCATTTTCAAAGCGATCATTTTTAGCCCTACTCGCTCATATCTTTTGATAATTTCTCCGATTAAAGTTCTTTGCACGCCATCTGGCTTGATGATAACTAAAGTTCTTTCTTTTTTAGGATGCACTTTTTCTTCTGCCATATTTTTAAAAAATAATTTATTATTTACACCTAAAAATTCTAGCATGAAAATAAATCCAAAGCAAATCCGATGAACAATTTTGAATTTTTAATTTAAAATTACGCAGTTTACAACTGATCATAATTTCCCGACAATGCTTGGACTCTTTTGGCATAATTTGTCAGTCCATAACAGCTCCAACCCAAATATTTAAGCGAAGCATATTCTTCCCATTTGATAGAAATCTTTTTCCCATTGCAAGGACTGG
>LBQR01000067.1:5377-15888 GCA_000990945.1 Candidatus Moranbacteria bacterium GW2011_GWF2_35_54 | reverse complement strand
GACATAAATTGCAAGGAGTTGTGGGTGTATCAGTTGCACCGCTTCCTCCACAAGGAACTAATCCTTCGTAAGCAAATGTTATTGCAGGAAAACAAAAAACAAAGGTTGAAAATATTAAAGTTGAAAAGATGGTTTTTTTGTTTATATTATTTATCATATCCTCACCACAAAATACACTTATAAAAATTTAATCATTCAAAAACATTGCCCCGCAAATTTATCCTGGATAATAAGTTACATCCCAATGGCTGCTTTCTTTGGCATACTGATTTCCTTTTGAATCGTAATAAAGCGCTGCTCCATCTTTACGAGTTCCGGCAGGTCCTTCAGGCCTCGTATAGTTTTTTTCTATATAATTATTCACCACCGGGGTGTTATCAATATCAACCTTATAACCATTGGCATGGGAAAGAGCATTGGGATTGCTATTATTGTGCGGGCCAGCTTCTGAACCACTGTTGAGAGTAATTGGCGCACCGACCTCATTTTTGAAATCAAGCACTCCTTCAACAGTTGTAGGTTTCAATTTGTCCACTTCAGTAGCTCCAGGTTTCGTTTCCGAAACAGTAATACCCCTATCCTTAAAATAAGCTCGCCTCTGTGCTTCTGTCATTGATTGAAATGAATCGGGGTCAAGAGGGAGAGGTTCTTCCACATCTTCATCATCCGAATCTGCAGGTTTATCTAAACAGCCAGTCATATCTTCCTTGTATCCATATGGACATTCCTCGCCTCCAGGAGTAGCAGGTGACCCAGTATCATCTGGATCATTATTTATTGGAGTATCGGGATAAATATCATCTCCTCCCACACTTGTTCCTCCACTTCCACATTGAAAATCATACCAATTTGAAATTCCTAATTTCGCGTCTCCGGAGCCACCTTTGTATATTTTTGAAGTTAATAACCATAATGCAGTATTTACAATTACCCAAGCTCCCAAAACTATCACTACTCCCCAGAGAGCTTGTTTGATTACACCTTTGGCGGATTCCATCATGCCACTATCTCCAGCGCTGATGATATACATAATAGCTCCAGCTACAATTGCTACAACTGCTATAGTTACCAATACTATTTCACCCCAATTAATAAGGTTTTGAATTCCTTCAAAAAGATGGCATAAATTGCAAGGAGTTGTGGGTGTATCAGTCGCACCACTTCCTCCGCAAGGAACTAGACCTTCGTAAGCAAATGTTATCGCAGGAAAACAAAAAACAAAGGTTGAAAATATTAAAGTTGAAAAGATGGTTTTTTTGTTCGATTTCATGCTGTTGCAATTTTATTTTTATTTTAGACCGAATCAACTCAAACATTGATAATATGTCATTCCGAGTGAAGTGAATCCGACCTCAAGGAGGATGAATGAAATCGAGGGATCTAGGCCCAGATCCCTGCCTGCCGGCAGGCAGGTTTCGACTTCATTTCTTCGCCAGCTGGCGGATCAATTCCGCTCAAGATGACAAATGATGTAGAATAGATTAGTTTATTTGGTATTAGATGCTAAATAAAATTAGTTTCTAAAAAATATTCCTGTCATTATTTATTAATCTGAGCCATTCTCAATTCGACAGAACGAAGCGCTTGATCGGTTGTAAAGTCGCCCTTATTTATACTTTCAATGGCCTCTGCCCAAACGCCTTCCACGCTATTAGAATTTTTCTTGTACCACGTCTTGGCTATCAAGTTACCATAGGCAAAGGGACTTAGAGTAGGATCAGTTTTTTGTTTTTCAATTAAATCTCTTCGAGCAGCTGGCCTTTTGGTTTTTTCGATATACAAACTGGCTGGGTCAATTTTACTCACATATTCTTTTTTGTTTTTAGTCTTATAATTAATAGCTGTGAATTTCCCATCATTTTTAAATGTCAAAAATTTCAAAAATTGCCAAGCTTCATGGATTCTGATCTCATTATTAATTGGGGTTCTTCCTTCTTTTTGCTTAATTTGTTTATTTTTATTAACCACAAAAGACCAATAATTAGCGAAATTAACCGGTTTGTCACTAGATATCTGAGGGATGGGTGCAATGCTAAAATCCAATTTAGAGTTTTTGCTTTTTATGGTATCCATATGCCAAGAATAATTCATCATCATCGCCAAATCACCCTTATAAAATGCATCGATGGAATAATTCATTCTCTTGTTCCAAGTATAGGCCGGGGAGCTAAATTTGGAAAACTGCGTATAAAATCCCAAAACATTTTTTGCAATTGAGTAATCAGGCTTGAAACCAATGATATCCCTGCTTGGCATCTGCGCGCCATTTTGAAGCATAAGCAAATCTACGATATCCGTCGATCTGTTTATGTTTTCAATTGTTCCCATGGCTATCCCTGATTGTTTTATTTCTCCTACCTCATCAATTCTGGTTAATTTCTTGCTATCGTCTAGCAATTCGCTCCAAGTCGTAGGCGCAGACGTTATGCCAGCTGCGTTAAATAAATCTTTGTTATAATAGAGAGCCAGAGAATCTACGCTAAGCGGCGCTCCGTATATCTCACCATTTTTTCCAATAAATTCGTTAGCCACTATATCAATAAAATTAGCTCTGAAATCTTTCTCGATGATTATGTCATTGGGCGCTGGCGCAACTTTATCTTCAAATCTTGGCATCCAAGCATTATTAACTAAAAATATATCCGGACCATTGCCCGCGGCCATGGCATCTATAAGTTCGCTTTCATAACTGTCGATAGGTATTTTTTTATACACTACCTTCTCGATAAAAGGATTAACTGCCCTAAGCTCTGCAAGTATTTCCGAAAAATCATTGTTATCGTCAAAGCTTCCCCATACTTCAAGGTCCACTAAATATTTCTGTGATTTAGTTTCTGCACAACCAGAAACAACGGGCACTATCATAAAAATAGCCAGTAACAATGCAACAATTTTTATTTTGTATTTTTTTTTATTTTTAATCATGGATGAATTTATTTTTTAGCTTTTGGTTTTTATTTAAGAATTTACATTTTAGAAGCAATAATAATATAATGATAATCTCCTGCGTTGGCTTGTGTTTTAAAAACAAAACCTTCATTAAAAACTATTTCCGCCAATTCATTTTTCGATATTCTTGATTCTTTATCTGGACCTATAAAAACATTCTCATTCCATTCCATAAGCAAGACGCTACCTCCACTTTTTAGAATTCTCTTTGCTTCTTGTAAAATTACATTTTTATTTTTATTTTGGAATAAAACATCTTTAATTATAACCCAATCCATGCTATCATTTTCCAAGCCTGTTCCATTTAATTTTTCCAAATTAACTCTCTTGATGACGACATTGTCAACATTTTTAATTTTAATATGGCTTTCTATGGCTTCTAATGCCGAAGGCAAGACATCAAAAGCGTACACCGTGCCTGCCTCTCCAACAGCCTCAGCTGCTGGCAAAGAAAAGTATCCCGGCCCGCAACCAAAATCTGCGACCTTCTCGCCTGGCTTAATTTGAGCTAGTTCTATTATTTCCTTAGGGTCAACGAAAGTTAACTTTTTTCTATCGATAAGTTCGACAGATTCTTTCAATTGCTCATCGTTTTTTTGCATAAAGATATATATTAAAATTTATATCTGATACCGAATCAAATAAATCTATCCTACAGTGTTTGTCATCTTGAGCGGAATTAAGCTCAGCAGAGCGAAATGAAGTCGACCGCGTGTCGCTGTAGCTTTAGCGGTGGCGCAAAGATCTAGGCTTTAGATTCCTCGATTTCGTTCATCCTCCTTGAGGTCGGATTCACTTCACTCGGAATGACACCGTAGCAGTATTTAAGTTGATTTGATATGATGAGATATTCGCTTAACTATATTTTACAACAAAAACAAAAAAACATCAAATCTCAATCACGTTTGGCAAAACCATTGGCCGCCTCTCTGTCTTTTTGAAAAGATATTTCCCCACTTCTTCTCTAATTTCATTATTTATCAAGACCCAGTTTATTTTATTTAGCTACTACTTTTTTCACTACTTCTTTGGTAGCATTAACTAAATCAAAATTCTCTTTGACATAGATAAATCCGCGTGAAGTTATTTGAATCCCGCCAGAAATCTTTTTAGTTTTGCTATCAATAATAACTGTAATCACAAACATTCCGTCCTGAGCCAAAACTTGTCTATCTCGCAATACTACTTGTCCAATATCGCCCACACCCAATCCATCAATAAAGATATAATCCGTCTTGGCTTTCTCTTTGATTATTTCTGCTTTATTTTTGTGAAGTTGCAAAATATTTCCATTGTCCAAAACAAAAATATTTTCTTTTTTAAAACCAATTTCTATAGCTAGTTTGGCAGCTTCTTTGAGAAAATAATGGTTAGCATACACTGGCAAATAATAATCCGGCTTTATCTGTTTGATAACTGCCTGAATATCCGAAGCATTGCAATGTCCGCTAATGTGCACATCCATCATGTCAGTATGAATTACATTGTCACATTTTCGGTAAAGATTATCTTTTAATCTCTGAATAGTTCTTTCGTTACCAGGGATAACCGAGGAAGAAAAAACAATCGTGTCATATTTATTTAGTTTAATCTGACGATGATTGCCATTAACAATTCGAGATAATACTGCATTACCCTCGCCCTGAGCACCGGTACAAATTACCACTAATTTATTTTCCGGATATTTGGCAGCGTCTTTCATATCGATAAGCACATCTTTGGCTGGCTTGATATATCCAAGTTCCCTGGCTATTTCCACATTGGTTTTCATACTGTAGCCATCCAAAGCCACTTTCTTTCCTAGCTTATGACAAATCTCTAAAATTTTTCCAATCCGCTCCACCTGGGAAGAAAAAGTAGCAATAATAACTTTGCCTTTGGGAGTACTGATTATTTTTTCCAAATTTTCATACATCTTGCTTTCGGGCGCATCATTTTCACTCTTATCTGTAGCGCCCAAACTTTCCAGCATCAAAACTGTCGGCCTAGGCAATTTAGAAAGATATTCATAAGAAACAGTCCTCTGGCCTTTTTCATCTCTTCCGATAGTCCAGTCTCCTGGATGAATGACTGTTCCATCTGGAGTTTCTAAAACAACACCTACGGCATCCATCACTGAATGCTCCACTTTAAAAAAACTAACCTTAAAACTGCCCAAAGTAATTTTTTGTTCAATATTTTTAATGTTTACAATCTTTAATCTTCCTACAGAATCTTTTTCATAATCCTCCATTTTTCTCTTAATTAAAGCCAGAGTAAAATCGCGTCCTAAAATCGTAGGATAATTAAGTTGTTTAAGTAAAATTGGAGCCGCCCCAATATGGTCAAGATGACCATGGCTAAAAATAACGCCCCTGATTCTGTCTTCTTTTCCCTTTAAATAAGATGCGTCCGGAACGATGTAATCTACTCCGGGCATATCTTCTTCTGGAAATTGAATTCCCATATCCAAGATAACGATATCGCCGTTATATTCAAAAACCGTCATATTTCTGCCTACTTCTTCTTGTCCTCCTAAAGGAATAATTCGCAGTCCCTTAATTTTCTGCAAAGGCTTGGGAGCTTCATTTTTTACCCGATTAAATTGATAGGGCTTTCTGCCTTCTGAATTTTTTTCAACACCACCTTGTTTTGTTCTATTTTCTTTTATTTTTTGGCCCAATAATTTTATGGCCAAAATTTTATTTACTTCCTTGTTGTTCATATTTTACTCTTTAAAAATCGTATGCAGTAAAAAAATCACTATCATAAATTTTTGTAATTACGTCTGCGCCAATGCGCAAACAAGTTTTTTAATTTAAATTAATTTTTGTTTGATTTATTCAGTTTTTTCGAAAATAAGCAGATCAAACATTATTATGAGATGCATTGACATCCTCTCTGTCATTGCGAAAAATTATGTACTCATAATTTTGTGGCAATCCCCCAGCGATGTTTCTTCAGCCATAACGAGATTGCCACGCAAATTTTGAGTACAAAATTTACTCGCAAAGACGATTAAAAGAGATTATTTTATCAATGCTTTAAACTCTTCAACCATATCTACCGGCGTTGGATCTATACCGTACTCAAGCGCCAAATAATAAGAGGTCCAATCTCCCAAGCAAAGAGTTGAGAAAACTTTTTCAAATACATTATCACCCCTAGTCTCCACAATCTCGCTTTCCATTCCTTTTTTTTCCATTAGTTCTTTCATTACGGTAAAACGTTTTATATTCTGAGGATGGTCTTCCCTGTCTAGCAACATCACAAAGAAAAATTTTGCTTGCGGATTAGTAAATCCCACCATCTCATTGTGATTTAATTCCGGAAAATAATTATGAAAAGCTGGCGTCTTGGCATTTTCATTAATCTTAATTTTCCAAATGTGAGCAATCGATTTAAAGCGCGTTCCAGCATAAATAATTGGAGTTTTGCCAACTAATTTTTTAGCCAAATCTTTGCCCTGCTCTTCTAATTCACTCGTCATCTCTTTTAGTCTTTCTGAAACTTCTTCTAATTGTTTAACATCAAATTTTATCAAGCCTGAATTTATCAGTAACTTAAACATGGCGAGAACAGAATATCCGGTCGCCATTCTGGGCTGAAAATTTTCATAAGGATAAGGAATATGCGCAATGTTATTTGCCAAACACATTTCTTTTACCTTCCCTCCGTTGGAGATTCCTATGCAAGGCAAATTATTATCTAGACACTCTTGAAAAGAGGCGATTGGTTCTTCAGTGTTGCCTGAATAAGAGGAAATTATATTTAAACAGTTATTATATGCTTCCACTGGCAAACTATAAAATCTGTTTTGAAAAACTTGCAATCTTTTTTCGGTTGAACCTTTATAAGTACTATTTATAAAAATTCGAAGGACATTGCCCGGCAAAGCTGAACCTCCCATACCGGAAATCATAATTGAATCAAATTTATGATCAAATTTTATATTTCCTGCCAAAGTTCTTGAATAACTTTTTTTAGATTATATTTGTCTACATTCATAGTTATAAATTTTACAAATAATATTTATTTTAATTAATTTTTAAATTAGCTTATTAGCTTTTTAGCGCAGTGGGATTAGCATCTAACTGACATATGAGCATTTTAACACTGTAGTAATAACCATATGTACAAATATCCAGTGTGTGTCATTTTGACCGGATAAATTTATGTACTCGTAAATTTAGGAGTGGAGAAATCTAAACATTTGATTGAGATTCCTCCGCTTCCAAATCTTTGAGTACAAAGTTTTGTTCGGTCGGAATGACACAATGAAAAGTTTAGAGACTTCCTACATTCCTAATATCCCAAATTCCTAAATTATTAATATTTGAAAAACGAAATTGTGATGAATTTATATTTTCAATTTCTATTCCTTTAATTTTATTGTCCACTACATACAAATAATACGGCGAGAATAAAAACACAGCTGGCACTTGGTCTTTTATAATTTCTTGAAACTCATAATATTTATTTTTCCGCTCTTCTTTATTGGCCTCGGCTCGAGCTTCTTCAATTAATTTATCTGCCCGAGCATCATCAAATAACGCCAAATTTAACCCGGGATCTTTCTTTTGACTAGAATGCCAGAAAGAATAAGGATCCACATTAAAACTGGAATCCTGACCGACTAAAATTGCATCATATTCCCTGGGCTTTATGTAGTTTTGCTGAATATCTGAAAAATCAAGCGCTTCAATATCGACATTAGCCCCAATTTTTTTCCACTGCTCTTTTAAAATTTCAGCTGTTTTTATTAAATCAGGCGAATCCACAGTCATCAATTTAAATTCCATTTTTACCCCATTTTTGCTCCTAATGCCATCATCTCCTGCTTCCCATTTAGCCTCATCTAAAACCTTATTTGCTTTTTCTAAATTAAAATTATTTCTTTCTATCTTAGTATTAAATTCTTCCGTCCCTGTAAAAAATGGCGACTCTAAAATAGTTGCTTTTCCCGCAAGAGCATCCTTTATTAACTGTTGTTTATCTGTAGCCAAATCCAAAGCTAATCGGATTTCCTTATTGGCCAAAGATATGCTCTTATTCCTATTGAAAAATACAGAAAAAGACCAAGGAATTTTTATTTCATATAGAGAAGTATTTTTTCTTAATATATCCAAATTTCCATTCTGAGAAGAAACATTGCTAATTCCGCTAATCTTTTTGCGATTATAAGCATCCAATAAATCCTGCTCGTTGGCATAAAAATTGAAATTGATTTCTTCTATATAGGACTTTCCCTGAAAATAATCTCTAAAAGAATCAATCTTGTAATTCAAAATATTCCCATCAGAGTCCTTATTATAACTGGCATATTTATAAGGGCCACTACCTATCGGCTCCAGATTATATTTAACTAGATGAAATTTTTCATTATCTATATTTTTCCAAATATGTTCTGGCAAAATTCCTAAAGTCAAATTTTCCAAAAATCCAAAATAAGGATTTTCCAAAATGAATTTTATCGTATAATCATCTGCCTTCTCTACTTTTACACCTTGCCAATCCTGACGTAATGAACTTTTAAATAATGGGTTCATTAGCGTATTGATAGTAAAGACAATATCATTAGAAGTTAGTTCTAATCCATCATGCCATTTCACCCCTCTTTTAATATAAAATGTATATTCTTTGCTGTCTGGAGAGATTTCATACCTATCCGCCAAATCATTAACCAACTGCCCATTTTTATCATTTCTCAATAATCCGCTATATATGATATCAGAAATAGCCGCATCTACTTCATTGTTTTGCGACAATAACGGATTTATATAACCGGGCTGCCCAATCACCCCTTCAGAATAGATTCCACCAAAATCCGGGATTTCCTTGGTAAGGGACAGAAATATTTTTCCTGCCCAAAAAGCAAGCGCGCCCAAAGCAATTAAGCTCAAAACTAAGATTAAAAACTTTTCTTTAAAATTTAAAGTTTTTAATATATAAAACCAATTTTTTCTTGAAAAAATACTGAATTTGATACTAATAAGACTTTTCTTAATTATTAAAAATATTTATTATTGCCAAAGCAATGAAGATGATTGCCAACGTGGAAGAAAAATAAAGTAAAAATTTTTCAAATCCCCTTTTGGCATAATATCCACCTGTGTCGCCACCAAAAACAGCGCTTAAGCCAGATCCTTTATTTTGCATCAAGATTGATACTATCAAAAGAATGGAGACTGTGATTTGCAATATATTTGTAAATTTCATAATATAACATTATTATCTTTTTGTCAATTACTTTTGAGCAAGTGAGCGGAATCGAACCGCCATCTCATCCTTGGCAAGGATGTGTAATAACCACTATACGACACCTGCTTTAATTCAAATATTCGTTTTAATCTTTCTAAACCACTAACGGTAATAAAAATATATTTACCGACCTCTGGTGGGCGACACCTGCTTACGTTCATACTACAGCAAGGCAAGGCCTGTATTCTCCTTCAAATTATAACATTTACTTTTATGTGGGACCAGAGGGATTCGAACCCCCGACCAAACGGTTATGCATCTCACTATTGCTTTCGCAACTTCTTTCGAATTTGTAAGCTGGACTATCCCTTTCCGCCAGAGGCGGATCTGCCATCTAGTCTCTACACCTGCCCCAACGTTGTGTTGGGGATTGGCTCGGGATTATCATATTTCTTTTTAAAAAATTTAGACTTCCCCGAATTTGACAGATAATCACTTGGAAATTACTTTCCAAGCAGCCCTGTAAAAATCATTCATGTTGTGTTATTATTTGGTTATGAAAAAAATCATAACCTGCATAGTTTGCAATAAATTTCTTATTGGTCGACAAACCAAATATTGTTCGCCTACTTGCAAAAACAAAACAAACCAATCATATCATCTTCAGCAAGCTCGCGGATGGAAAAGAAAGAAACTCGCTGTAAAAAAATTAGGCGGATGTTGTTCTATTTGCGGATACAAGAAAAATCTATCAGCTTTGACATTTCATCATAAAAATCCAACCAAAAAATATTTCCAACTCGATATAAGATCACTATCAAATCGAAATCAGGCGGTGATCAATACAGAGATTGATAAATGCATTTTAGTTTGTAGCAACTGTCACGCTGAACTTCACTATCCAAAACACAATTTAGAATGAACTTTTCGAGCCGTCTGCTCTACCACTGAGCTATGGTCCCAGAACACATATCACGTATCACGTAGCATATACCACTAAAAATAAAATTGCCTCTTATTATTTATATTTTATGTTGTATGCTCCATGTTCCATGTTTCATGAATTCGTGCCTAGGGTCAGAATCGGACTGACGACACAAGGATTTTCAATCCTTTGCTCTACCACTGAGCTACCCAGGCGAAATACATATTAACATTTTAGCATATTAACATTCTAACACTTTAACAATTGATTTTTGCTAAAATGCTAATATGCTAATATGATTAAATGTTTTTTGTGGGCATACCAAGATTCGAACTTGGGACCTCGTCATTATCAGTGACGCGCTCTAACCAACTGAGCTATACGCCCATAACTGCAAAAACTTTTTTAACTTTTTAAATTTCAGTTGACCTCGTCATTACTCGCCGCGGCGAGCGCG
>LBQR01000067.1:0-5313 GCA_000990945.1 Candidatus Moranbacteria bacterium GW2011_GWF2_35_54 | reverse complement strand
ACTGAGCTATACGCCCATAACTGCAAAAACTTTTTTAACTTTTTAAATTTCAGTTGACCTCGTCATTACTCGCCGCGGCGAGCGCGCTCTAACCAACTGCCTGCCCCGTCGTATGACTGGGGAGCTATACGCCCGTTTTGGTGGACGATACTGGACTCGAACCAGTGACCCCTTCTTTGTAAGAGAAGTGCTCTAACCAACTGAGCTAATCGTCCTTATTAAATTTTAACTACATATAATTTAATACCTATATCTGTACTCTATCAACTTTTACCCCGTTGACTAACTGGGGGAGCTAATCGTCCTTATTGCCGCCTGTGTGCCGCGAGTGGGACTTGAACCCGCACGCTCTTGCGAGCACCAGCACCTCAAGCTGGCCTGTATACCAATTTCAGCACCGCGGCTAAACAAAAAACCCGCACAACAAAATCACCTACCTATTATAACTCAAAAAACAAAAAAGTAAAATATATTATTTTTTTTCTTCCTCCTTTGCATCCTCTTTTGATTTTTCCTCAACTGAAACTGCTTCTTTCTCAACACCTTCATTGTCTCCGCCTTTCGTTTCTTCATTATTAACTTCATTCTCTTCCGAAACCTTTTCTTCAACAATTTCTTCTACTGCTCCAAATTTAGCAATATCTTGATATTTCAATCTTAGAGATTTGGCTGATTTATCTCTAATATAGTATAGTTTAGCTCTTTTAACTTTCGCTCTCTTGACTACTTCAATTGTATCAATAGAGGGAGAATATACTGGCAAAACCAACTCCACACCCACTCCGCTGGAAACTTTTCTTACAGTTATTGTTGGAGAACTGCTTTGTCCTCCTTTTTTGGCAATAATTATTCCTTCAAAAATCTGTACTCTTTCCTTCTCCCCTTCTTTAATTCGACGATGAACTTTAACAATATCTCCAGTTTTAAACTCTGGGTAATTTTTTGATTTTCTTTGATCTAAATTGAACTCTGTTAATGTTTTATTCATTTTTTTATAATAACAAACCAAAAACCGAAGATTTGCTCCTCGACTCTTAATTACATAAATTATCTGTTAAATAAGTCTTATATGAGAATACACTTTTATTAAATTTTAGTCAAGGAATCCTTTACGAATTACAAATTTGTACGAATATACTAATAAAAAATTCAATGGAAAATAATTACTCATACAGCGTATAATTCGCTAAATTTTAATAATCTTAAATTCCTAAATTCGTATATTTGTACCCAATTCGTAATTAGTAATTATTTATTTCTTTCCAATCACCACAATATTCCCTTTTATTCTCTTGCACTCAACCACGCTAAATCCGCTTTTCTCCAAAAGTTTAGTTAAATCATTTTTTGTAAAAGCGTGATGAAATCGATTAAATTTTTGCCCCTGATTATCCGTAAATGAAATATAGCAATCATTGAAATCAAGTGCGCTTTTATTTAAAATTTTCTCTTTCCAGTTTTTAAAAATATTTTTGCGATATCTGGATTGCCATAAATTCCAAACTGTTATGATGATAGTCCCGTCTTTCTTTAACAAACGATGAAGTTCCTGGGCTATTTCTAATCTTAACTCCCCGCTAGGCAAATGATGGAAAACCGCAATGCTATAAATTGAATCAAAAAATTCAGAAGGAAAAGGCAACTTCTTGAAATCACTTTCTATTTTTAGGAATTGAATTCTTCGAGACTCCCTTAATCCCGCTACATTTTTTTTAGCCAAATTAATTAAATTGTCACAAACATCCACACCCACGTAATTTATATTCTTATCCAAAAATAATTCCACCAACCTTCCATTGCCACAGCCAAAATCAAGCACCTGGGATTTGTCTGACGTAAAATTTTTGATAAATTCCAACTCTTTCCAGAATCTATGTCTGGTTTGGGAAAATTTTTCGCTAATTAATTCATACCCAACTTCAGTATCTTTTAATATTTTTTTAACTAACGCTTTATTCATAAATAAATTTAATTTTAGGTTGTATCATTTCGACTAAATAAATTTATGTACTCATAAATTTATGCATGCCTGCCTGCCGGTAGGCAGGGAGAAATCTAAATGATTAATGAGATTCCTCCGCTCCCAAATTTCTGAGTACAGAAATTTATACGGTCGGAGATTAGAAATTTATTTGAAATTTGTAATTTGAAATTCTAGCCATCGCTCTTTCCTTATTTACCGCATTATACTACTATTAAATGAGATAATCAATAAATTATTTGTCAGCAATGAAAATTAGCAAAGACCCCAATCATTTAGAATTAATAATCCAAGCTGCTAAAATTCCGTTTAAAAATCCGGAAAAGTTTTTGGATTTCAAAAAAAGTTTTTGCGGAGCGCACAAAATCCCCCAACCCACCAACGCTGATCTACGAGAAATTTATAACGAATTGGTTCTTAATAAAAAAATTAAAAGCAGTTCTATTCTAGAAATTCGCACCCAATCGGGCGTAGCTGTGGTAGCGGTGCTCACTAAACCCTCCACTTGCCCGGGAAAATGCATCTTTTGTCCCACGGAAAAAAATATGCCCAAAAGCTATCTGTCTAATGAACCAGCCGTGATGCGCGCCATCATGAATAAATTTGATGCTTACAATCAAGTGCAGAGTCGATTGATGGCCTTGGAATTAAACGGCCACTCGACCGAAAAAATAGAACTCATTGTAATGGGTGGAACTTTTTCTTATTTTCCCAAAGCTTATCAGAAAAAATTTATTACCGATTGTTTTCGCGCATGCAATGACTATCCTCGTTCCCGCCCCTCCCCCTCTTTGAGGGGGAGCCTGCCTGCCGGTAGGCATGGGTTGGGAGGGGGTGTTGGAAAATTGACATATGAGCAGAAAAAAAACGAAACCGCCAAACATCGCATCGTAGGTTTAACTTTAGAAACTCGCCCCGATTATATCAATGAAAAAGAAATTATCAACTTTAGAAACTTGGGTTGCACCCGAGTCGAATTGGGCGTGCAATCAATCTATGATGATGTGTTAATTAAAAATAATCGTGGTCACCTTGTGAATGCGACTACTAGTGCTACAAAATTACTTAAAGATGCTGGTTTTAAAATTAATTATCATATGATGCCCGGATTGCTAGGCTTCAGTATCGCTAAAGATTTTAAAATGTTTAAAGAACTTTTTACTAATCCCAACTTTCAACCCGATATGCTCAAAATTTATCCTACTGTGGTGACTAAAAATTCAGAGCTTTATAAGGTTTGGAAAGAAGGAAATTACAAACCATTATCCAATAAACAATTTGAAAAATTAATTATCAAAATAAAAAATGAAGCTATTGTTCCGTATGTTCGAATTCAAAGATTGATTCGTGATGTCCCTCTTTGCTCCATCGAAGCTGGGCCAACCGTCTCCAATCTCCGCCAAATTATTGAAAAAGAAACCACTTGCCAATGCATCCGTTGCCGAGAGATTAAAGGAGAATACAAAATTACAGATAAAATAATTTTAGACCGAATTGACTATGATGCCTCGGGCGGCAAAGAAATTTTTCTTCAATTCGTCTCCCCTCCATCTTTGTACTCAAAGGGGGACCTGCCTGCCGGCAGGCAGGGGTGTCGTAGGGCGGAGGGGGTTCAATATGAAAGTTCTAACTCCAAGCAAAAACTCTATTCCCTCCTTCGTCTTCGTATTATAAATAATCCTCATTCGAGTGCTAATTCGAGTCATTCGGGTCGCTTTCAGGCTATCATCCGCGAAATCCATACTTACGGCAAACTTACGGACATAGCTAAGCGAGATAAAAAAAGCCCCCAACATATTGGCCTGGGCAAGAAATTAATTCTCGAAGCCGAACGAATTGCGCGGGATGAATTTGGACTTAAAAAAATCGCTGTCATCTCGGGAGTCGGCGTGAGAAATTATTATAGGAAAAATGGATACAGATTACAAAACACCTATATGGTGAAGTCATTGTAATTGCAACAGTAGGAACAGAGCACTGCTCTGTTCTTTGACTAAATAATTTTGAATTTAAAATTTTGAATTTTGAATCAATTTTTAATGTTTTAATTTTTAAACTCCGTCTCTTGTCATTTCGACTAAATAAATTTCTGTACTCGGAAATTTATGCATGGAGAAATCTCATACAAGATCCCACATAAATGAATTTCTATCACTCGCAAGCTCGCTAAAAAATTCTATTTTCTGGGATGACAAAATAATTTAATAATTTTAAAAAACATATGAATAAAATAATCATCGCCTCTGGACCAGTTATCGTCGAAGATAATAAAGTTTTACTTGTCCAACATGGAGACACTGAGTTTTGGAAATTTTGCGGTGGCCGAGTAGAAGATTTTGATGATAATCTGATTGAATCCGCCAAAAGAGAAGCTCGCGAAGAACTGAGCATTGAAATTGAAATTTTAGACGAAAATCCATTTCTTCTCCACACTACCAAAGAAGCTCCCGAGGGCAAAATTGACGTCATCCTAGTTCATTATCTCGCCAAAAGAATTGGTGAAATAACCCCCGGTGAAGATATCTGGGAGTGGAAATGGATTGCCCTTGAAAATCTCAAAAACGAAAACCTCGCTCCTAATATTTTACCTACACTTAAACATTTTGAATTTATAAAATAGTTTTCAGCATTCAAGGCTCAACCTTGGGAGCTTTTAAGGTTGAGCCTTTTGATATCTAAAAATAAAATAAAAAACAAACTTAAAAAGGCAATAATTAATTATTTTATTTTTAGACAAATTTAAAAGCGCGATAATTTCCGATGAAATTATCGCGCTTTGTCGTACTCTCGCCATTTTTTATGAGCGTAAAGTCATCTTTGTAGCAGATGAAGCTTTCCGCAAAAAAATGCCGAGTTGTGTGAAATTTTTTGGAGTTACCAATCTGAAAGCATTTCACTTCACTTTCAGATTCACTGATGAGTTGTCCTCCTTCAACCATTATTCAGGCGTCCTGAATGAATGTCCAGAGAATAAGGTCAGTGATCCGAGGGGGCTACGCCGAGGTTGGGACGGCGGTACCGGCAACGTTGATCGAATTTTTTTTCTCAAAGGTACTGGACTGCTGGCACGGTCGGCCGGGATCGTGAGCGGCAACGGTCATCAGGGTATTTTTCATAAAGGATGTCTGCGGTTGCGTTTTATACATAACGTATTCCTCCTTCTGGAAATTATTCCCCTAGCATTCGCCGGGGATTTTTTGGGTTGTTCCCACTGATCGTCGCGTCTCACGTGAGATGCGATGGGAAAAATGAATTCATCTATCCGCCTTCGTTAAACCTGCTTGCCGGCAGGCAGGACTATGGCGAGACAAGCAAAAATTCACTTTCCCAAT
>LBQR01000066.1 GCA_000990945.1 Candidatus Moranbacteria bacterium GW2011_GWF2_35_54 | reverse complement strand
TGCGGCTAAAATTCTGGAAATACTAGAAAATCAAATAGAAATATTCAGTGATAAAAAAATGCCAAATAAGCTCAGAATTGACAAAGTTGAAGCTGAAAACTTCCTAAAATAATAGCAATAATCATAGTATTAGATGAAAAAATGTTTTAGAAGGACGTAGCAAACTTATTTTATGAGTATTTGCAATGTAAAGAAAAGTAAAGTATAATATTGATAATCATTTGCATAATCATAAAATTAAAAAATATGAAAAAAATTATATACGCATCTTTAATGATATGTTTAGCCATGCTTTTCTCTGGATGCAATAAAAAATCTGGAGAAGTTAATGCTACTTCTGCCGACAAAACGCAGGCTCAGCTAGAAGAGCAACAAGTAAAAATTGATGAATTACAAAAATTTAAAGATGAGCAAATAAGGATAAAGGAAGAAGAAAAATTAGAGGAAGAAAAACAAAAAATACTATCTGAGCAAAATAAAAATAAAAATGCAGAACGTGATAAGTGTAACGATAGGAAACACACTTGCGAAAATAAGATTTCTAAGATTAAAAACATTAACTATCAAGGGGAACAAATTCACGTTAGCACCATTGATGAATCAAGTAAACAAATAAAATATTTAAAGAAACTCCTGGGGCAATGGGACGGTGATAAGAAAACTTGTGATAGTGGAGGAAGTGCCACGCAATTAAAAGAATGCGAGGATATGGTTGATAAAAGAATATCAGAAGGAGAGGACGATATAAAAAAAATAGAGGAATTAACGGAAAAAGCAAAAAAGGAAATATCTAAAATAACAAATAGTGAAGAATGTAAAAATTATGAAAAATCTTGTGAATAGTAATAAAAAATTATTTATAGCTATTTTTATTTGTTTTTCATTTATCGCTTTAGGGTTTTTATCCAACGAGGGATTTAACTGGAAAGATTTGAGATATAGCGGAAATGCTATAACAACTGATGAACTAGCTCATATACCAAGTGGCTATTATTATCTAAGAACAGGCAGATATTTCTTGAATGTTGAGCACCCACCTTTAGTTAAAGATATATCCGCTCTGCCTCTCTTATTTCTAAATCCAGTTTTACCAAATATTTCCTCTGAAACTAATATTTCTGAAGGATATGCTTGGGAGAATTATCCACCTGATGAATTTATTTTTTCAAAAAACCTTGAGATAAGAAACGCTCAATGGGATTGGGCAAGGGTTTTTTTATTTAATCCTCAAAATAATCCAGAGCTTATTGTATTTTGGGCACGATTATCGGTCATATTTTTTAACACTTTATTTTTATTTTTGTTATATATTTTGCTTTCAAAGACTTGGAATAAGCGAGCCGCTATTATCAGCTTATTTTTAATCACCTTCTCACAATTTAGTCTTGCAAATGGATCCTTGGTCACGATGGATTTTATTTCATCCATATTGCAAATGTTAGCAATTGTTAGTTTTTCTACTTATATAAAAAAATTTGTAGAAGGAGAAAAAACAAAGCTATTTTTCGCAATAACATTATCCTTACTAGGCTTAGCTCTTTTATCAAAATTTTCTTCTGCCATTTTAGTCCCTTCTTTATTTATGGGAGGAGTTGTTTATATATCCCTAATTAAAAAAAAATGGAAATACTTATTCCAATATATACTGAGATTTACGCTTCTTTCTTTAGCAGTTTTATTATTTATCTCGATTTTCTATTATTTTCACACTTTCAATATGGACAATAGTGATATGGTTGCTCAGCTCAACCATTATCATCCAAATGGATTGCCTCTTGGCTTAAAAGAACTTCTGATAACATTTATATTTAGTAATCCAATTCTGAAAGGATTGGCTCAATATATAAGCGGTGTGGTTATGGTTTTTTCAAGAATGAGCGTAGTTTATCAGCAAATATTTTTTATGGGTAACGTTTATGGTGCAGAAGGAGCAGGTGTGTTATATTTTCCAGTCTTGTATTTTGCGAAACTTAACATAGGGCTTCTCATATTAAACTTTCTATCAATATTGCTAGTAATCAGGAAATTCTTTTTATCTAAAATAAAATTGCTCAAAAAAGTAGAACATTTTTTAAAAAATCCATTATCTTTTTTGTTGACAGTGTTTGTGTTTTTTTATGCAGTCGTTACTCTTTCATCTGATTTGCAAATAGGATTAAGGCATATAATGCCAATTATATTAGGAATAACCATATTAACAGCTAAAGCACTAGACTTATCTTGGGATAAAAAATTATTTAGAATTAAATTCGGACATGTGTTCTTTGCAATATTTTTAGCAATAATGTTATCCGTTTTATTTTCATTTCCTAACTATATAAGTTACTACAATTATTTTGCTGGTGGGTCAAATGATGGTTATAAAATAGCAACTGACTCAAATTTTGACTGGGGACAAGATGCAAAGAAATTAGTCAAATATGTTGAAGATAATAAAATTAAAGAAATTTACATCGATATTGAAGGCAACGTTCCGTTTAAATGGTATCTGGGGGATGCTTATAAAGTGTTCAATTCAAAAAGAGACAATCTACCTGTAGCTGGCTCGTACCTGGCTCTTTCTATGTCAAAATATAAAATTAATAATGATAAATTTAATTTTTTAGAAAATAATATAATCGAAAAAGTGGGACAAACAATTATTATTTTTCAAGTTCCATAATCAAAAAATATGAATAATTTTTTAACAGCAAAAGAAATATCAGAAAAATTAAGGGTAAACATTATGACTATTTACCGTTATATAAAAGCTGGAAAATTGAAAGCCTACAAAATAGGTAAGGAATTTAGAATTGACAAAAAAGAATTTAATAACTTTTTAAATAAAGCAAGGATTAGTAAATAGGCTATGTCAAAATACTTGAAAAATATATTTTCTCCACTTTTCACAACTGTCTACACGGAGGCGATATCGGAGAGTTATCTGGATAATTTGAGATAAAAAGTGTATACTTTTGAAAATAAATTTTATGAATTTAAATTTGGATCAAAGTTTAGGAGAAAGATATGATAATAATTCTCAAAAGATTAGAGTAATGTCTGAATCTTGGACAGAAAAAAATATTTTTTGTCCGAATTGCGGAAATAAAATAAAAAACCTTGAAAATAATAAAAAAGTTTCAGATTTTTTATGTGAAAAATGTTTTGAAAACTATGAGCAGAAAGCAAGTCAAAAAAAATTTCGAGGAAAAGTTGTTTCATCTGAATATAAAACAACAATAACGAGGTTGGTATCCTTAGATAAGCCGAATTTCTTTTTCATGCATTACGTTATTAATGCCTATTCGGTAAATGATTTTTTTGTGGTGCCTAAATATTTTTTTGTTCCCGAAATTATTGAGAAAAGGAAAGCTTTATCAAAAACAGCCAGGAGAGCGGGTTGGATTGGGTCAAATATCTTATTTTCGAAAATTCCATCTTCGGGAAAAATTTATTATATTGAAAATGGTGAAGAAATTTCTAAAAAAGAAATTTTGGAAAAATGGCAAAAAACATCTTTCTTAAAAGAAGAAAAAAAACCAGAGCGGAAAGGTTGGATTTTGGATATTATGAACTGCATTGATGCTTTGGGAAAGAAAGAATTTTCTTTACAAGATTTGTATACTTTTGAAAAAGAACTTTCTATTATTCATCCAGAAAATAGAAATATTAAGCCAAAAATTCGTCAGCAATTACAGCGTTTGAGGGATGAGAACTATGTTGAATTTTCAGGAAATGGTAACTATAAATTGAGTTAGTTGACAATAATTCTAAAACGATCAAAAATGGATCAGAATTAAGTATTTAATTTTGATTTAATATGAAAATATCAAGAAAACTTGCTATACAGATCTTAAAATACTGTTTCTTGCATAAAGATTTTTACTTTCCATTTTTAGTTATGTGCAGGGAATATTCTCCCGAAGATGATGACTTTGTAGAAATTGAGCCGAATGAATGGGAAACAATTTCCGAAGATGAAAATTATCATACCTTTGAATTGTGGGAGAATTTACAAAATTTGTATGAACAAACATTGCAATTGATGGCAAAAGGTTTTATAGATAAAATTACTGAACGCAAAATTAGCACGAGATATTTTATTTTTTACACTACCGAAGGATTTACCTTTCAATTGAAAATTGCCAAATCTTGGGATGGGGAAATGGAAAGGATGCAAAAGAGGCTTTCGAGAATTTTAAAAAAGAAAATGTATGGCTTGAAAAATTTAGATTTGATGCGGTTGTTGGCGTCGAATTGAAAAATCAAAAAATATATCATTTTAATCTAAAAAAATAAAACTATATGTATAAAATTAATCCTACAGTTTTTACTATAAGTGAAGAGGAAGTCAAAGAAACGGTTAAAGAAATGATTGAGCGTGGAAGATTAGGAGCTGATTTAAAATTAAATAGAATGCAAATCGTTAAAATTTTAGCATGTGTTGAGGGTGATGGAATGTTAGCCAAGGATATCCGCGCATCAATAAAAGGCTCTATTATTGAAGTTCTGGAATAAGACAGGAATTGCTTCAGTAATGCATGATCGAAAATTTCTAGGAATTGATATTGATAAAGATTATTTGGATTTGTCTATAAAGAGGTATGAAAGCTTGGGATAGAAAATATCACGAAAATACGGCCGTGGATTCGTGAGTAGGAATTATTGAGTGGAGGAAAATTAATTGGGTCCAAAGGTTCACAGACGCAGCACCGCTGCGTCTCTACGAGGATGATACAATAGACGCGATTTTTTTTGTGTTAAGTTTAATATTTAGGAATTTATTTGATATTGGGAATTTGATATTTGAGATTAGATAATATTATGTTATATTATATAAAGTACGGAGAGTGGATTATTATTGTTCACCCCCTCTCAATCCCCCGGGTGAAACGTTAAAATTAAAATAAATATTAAAACCTTTAAAATACAGATATGCCTATTATCAAATTTGAAAACGTCAAAAAAAGTTATCAAAATAAATTCTCCGCTTTGCGAGGAATTTCTTTGGTCATAAAGTCAGGGGAATTCGTTTCAATCGTAGGAAGAAGCGGAGCGGGGAAAACTACTTTGGTTAAAATGATTTATGCAGAAGGATTTCCGGATGAGGGTCGAGTTTGCTATGGAGAGAGAAGCACGGATGAAATCAGAGGAAAATTGTTACCGTTTTATCGTAGGAATTTTGGGACAGTTTTTCAAGATTTTAAACTTTTGTCCCATAAGACAGTTTTTGAAAATGTAGCTTACGCCGCCGAAGTTATTGGCAAGACTGATGAAGAAATTAATAAAACAGTCCCTCAAATTTTGGCAGTGTTTGGCTTGTTGGAAAAGGGCAGTAAATATCCTCAGCAATTAAGCGGAGGCGAGCAACAGAGAGTTTCTTTGGCGCGAGCTTTGATTAACCGTCCAGATGTAATTATCGCTGATGAACCAACGGGAAATCTTGATCCGGCATCGAGCATGGAAATAATGAAATTGTTATTGAAAATCAATAGCATGGGAACGACGGTGATTTTGGCGACGCATGATAATGATATTGTAAATATGGCCAAGCGAAGGGTAATTACCTTGGAAGCAGGTAAAATTGTAAGTGATCAAAATCCAGGGAAATATTTAATCTAGAAACTCCCACGAATTTAAATTCTATTTTACTGAAAATATTGTAGATATAAAATTACACTGCAAATAAATAAATTACGATTCTCCACCCCCTCGGAGAGGGAAATGGAAAAAATAAATTATGAAATTTTTAAAATTAAAAAGAGCGATTAAATATGGTTGGGTAAGCTTTAAGCGCAATACCTGGCTAACGGTAGCCACAGTTGGTGTTTTGGCGCTGTCTTTGTTTATAATTGGAACTACTCTATTTATCGGGATGAGTGCCAAAGAGCTGATTGAAAACATCGAAAAAAATGTGAATATTAGTGTTTATTTTAAAAGCAGTGTAACAGAAGAGAGAATTGATGAGATAAAAAAAGATATTGAGCAACGGCCGGAATTATCTTCGGTGGAATATGTGAATAAAGAAGTTGCTCTGGAAAAATTTTCCAAAAATAATGAGAACAATGAAACCATTTCAGATGCCCTTCGCGAAATAGGTTAACAGCTAAGAGTCAGACACAATATGAGCAGTTGGCTCAATATATGGAGAATACTTATCAGAATGAAATTGACAGAATTAATTATGGAAAAAATAAATCGGTGATTGCTAGATTGGGAAATATCATTTCTGTAATGCAAAAAATTGGATTGACGGCAGGATTGGTTTTTATTTCAATTGCAATTTTGGTTACTTTTAGCGCTATTCGCATCAGCCTTTATGCGAGGAAGAAAGAATTTGATATTATGAGACTTGTGGGAGCTTCCAATCTTTATATAAAAATACCATCAATTTTTGAAGGAATGTTTTATGGATTTTTTGCAGCACTCATCGCTATATTTTTCATTGCGGCGGTTGCCTATGGCGGAATTCCGGTTGCTCAAGGAGTGATGGCTAAAAATGAAATGGTAGGTTTTTATTTGAGTAACTTATGGAAAATTAGTTTAATTGTACTGTTTGCCGGTTTATTTATTGGGCTGATTAGTAGTATGATATCTATCAGAAAATACCTCAAAATATAGGGTATTTATTGACTTATTTTGATTAAAATGAGGCTCATTTCTGAAGTCTAGCTTTTAGTTTATAAAAAGACTTGACAAGAAAATGTTATCTTGCTAATATGGGTAAGCAATCGAGAAAAGCAATTTCTACTTGAAAATACGGGTGAATAAATATGCGTTTCTGAAATAAAATTTTTACTTTCGGAAATGCGTTTTTGTTTGTTTGTAAAAAACAAGCAATGGAATAGATAATTATGTAGTATAAGAACTGTAATAATAAATTTCTTTCGAATGGAATTTATTATTCAAATAATCACAATTTTTTGTGGTTCCCTATATTTAAAATTTTTAATTGTTTTTTTTAAAACAATTGCTAATGTTCAGAGAGAGCTTTAAACGGATTTAAAAATCTTTTTAATTTTTACCTGAATTATCGTAAGGTAATTCATTTGGTGAGTTTTATGAAAAGTTTTTCGAAACTTTTCTTATTGAGAGTTTGATCCTGGCTCAGGATGAACGCTGGCGGCGTGGATAAGGCATGCAAGTCGAGTGGGTTTAGGCCCACGGCAAACGGG
>LBQR01000065.1 GCA_000990945.1 Candidatus Moranbacteria bacterium GW2011_GWF2_35_54 | reverse complement strand
GAATGGTTTTTTCATTTTTTGTGCGTCATAGCTATTATATATGTTATAATAGATATTGATTGAAATTAAATTGATTAAAAATTTTATATATGGAAACAACTTTATTGGTTTTGCTATTGGCAGCGATTGGGGCGGTAATTTTTATTTTACTTAACAAGAAAGAAGATAAAAAAGGAGAGGAGAAAATAATTGCGATAATGCAACAATTGTCTGTTTTGAATGAAAAAAATAATAACTTAGCCGGTCAAAATAGAGAATTGCGTGAAATGGTGGACAGCAAGCTTTCTGAAACCCACCAAGCCACCCAAAGCAATATCTTAGCTAGCAATAGAAATATCCAAGAAATTCACAATCAATCAGTCCAGCAAATTACCAGCATTACCGAAAAACTTTCCAAGTTAGAAGAAACTAATCGCCAGGTTATCGGCTTTACAGAGCAGCTTAAGAGTCTGCAGGATATTTTAAAAAATCCCAAGCAAAGAGGGGTGCTGGGCGAATATTTTCTTGAAGAAACTTTGCGTAATGTTTTACCGCCCAATGCTTATCAGATGCAGTATAAATTTAAGGATGGATCAATTGTGGACGCGGTGGTTTTTGTGAAAGATAAAGTCGTGCCAATTGATTCCAAATTCTCCTTAGAAAATTATGAAAAAATTATAAATAGCAAAGATAGCGCAGAAAAAGAAAAATATGAAAAACTTTTTAAGCAAGATTTGAAAAACAGAATTGATGAAACCGCTAAATATGTAAAGCCATCGGAAGATACTATGGATTTCGCTTTTATGTTTATTCCTTCGGAGGCGATTTATTATGATTTGTTGATTTCCCGAGGAGCGGCTCAAATAAGCTCTGGCGACTTGATCGAATATGCCTTTAAACAAAAGCATGTTATCATTGTTTCGCCCACAAATTTTCTAGCTTATCTGCAGACAGTTCTGCAAGGATTAAAGGCAATGCAAATTGAAGAGAATGCCAAGGAGATCAGAGCTAATGTGGAAAAGCTAGGCAAACACATTCTTTCTTTCGATGGATTTATGAAAAAATTGGGTGCGAGTATGAGCACGACAGTTAATCATTACAATAGTGCTCAAAAAGAATATGCTAAAATAGATAAAGATGTAGTGAAAATTACTGAAGGAGAAAAATCTATTGAGCCGTTAATTATCGACAAGCCGAGACTAGAAGAATGATAAAACTAGGGTGCACATGTTTGAATAATATTTTTTAGAAACTGAATATTTTAAATTTATGAAGGTAACATTGAGTAAATATGCGGGGTTTTGCGATGGGGTGAATAGGGCTTATGAAAAAGTCAGAGAAATCGCGCTTGATCCAAGGGTAAAAAAACCTATTTTTGTTTTAGGCTCTTTGGTGCATAATAATGATGTGATTAAAAAAATAGAGAAGTTAGGGGTAAAGAAAATTGATTTTAATGGTTCTATCAGTGAAGTGGTTGATAAGTTAAATGGCGAAATTGGAACGTTAGTTATAACAGCGCATGGCATCGGACCAAAGATATTTGAGATTGCCAAAGAGAAAGGAATCAATGTAGTGGATACCACTTGCCCCAAAGTAATTAAAGCGCAGAGATTGGCCAAGATTTTTTTCGGTAGAGGATATCAGTTAGTTATTGTTGGAGAAGAAAAACATAAAGAAGTGCAAGGGATTTATCGTTGGGCGGACAAAAAAGCGCAGATTATTTCATCTGTGGAGGATGTCGAGAATCTTGATATAAAAGATAATCAAAAGATAGCCGTAGTTTCTCAGACTACCCAGAACAAGGATTTCGTCGATAGAGTAACGGAAAAAATTATAGCCAGATATCCCGAGGCTGAAATTTTGGATACAGTCTGCCTTACCACTAAAAATAGACAAGAGGAGGTAGCACAACTAGCCAGAGAGAATGATTTGGTTTTTGTGGTGGGCTCAGCCGAGAGCTCCAATTCCAATCGATTATGGGAAATTGCTAAAAATATTAATAACAATACTCATTTCATTGAAAGACTAGCTGATATAAAGGAAGAGTGGTTGGAAAATATCGAGTGTGTAGGCATCACTGGCGGAGCATCTTCTCCCCAATGGGTCATTAAAGACGTTGTTAAATATTTAGAAAGATTAAATTAAACTGTTAATAACAAGAAAATGAAAAACAAAAATCAATTCGGACACGTGGAAAAAATAGATCGCAAGAGGGTTCATTTTATCAATATAACCTCTTTTTTAATGGGTTTTGCAGCAGCACTTTTTGCCTATGTGGTATCTTCTTATTTCAAAGAAGTTTTAGGAACAGATAATGTGGGATTTATTTATCTGCTAGCGTATTTGATAATTTTATTTATACTGCTTCATTTGCATAAAATTGTTTATATATTCGGAAAATCATTTATCCTGCATCTCTCTGTAGTTTTGAAAATAATTTCCGTCTGTGGTCTTTTAATTTTCCCAGTTTCCTTTACGGGTATTTGGTTTATGATTCTTTATACCATAGCCGGAACTTTATCCTGGACTATTCTAAGTAGCATCCTGGAATCTTTTTCAGTAGACAATGAGTCAGGACGAATCAGGGGGATGCATCTATCGATTTCAAATGCTGGTTATTTAGTGGGACCGCTTTTGTCAGCACAGCTATTGAACAAATATGGTTTTGATGGAGTATTTTTCGTTTCCCTGGTAGTTTATGTTTTTATATTAATTTTTAATTTAGTTTATATCAGGAGAACTAACCATCGATTCAGAACAAAAATAAATGTTAATGAATTATTGAAAAAAGTATACAAGAGGAAAAATATAATGAGAATTTATTATGTTTCTTTTGTTTTAGAATTTTTTTATGCCTTGATGATTATTTACGTGCCTATTTATTTGTTGGAAAAAGGTTTCACTTGGGATCAATTGGGGGTAGCTTTTACTGTAATGCTTATACCTTTTGTATTAGTCCAGTATCCGGTGGGGCTAATGGCCGATAAAAAAACCGGAGAAAAAGAATTTTTAATTTTTTCTTTCTTCATCTTAGGAATATCAACTCTTTTATTTTATCTCTCGGATAGCAAGGATATTATGGTTTGGACGACTATATTGGTTTTAGGGAGAATTGGGGCGGCGCTGATAGAAATTCTAAGAGAATCATATTTCTTTAAGCGAATTGATGGAAATGATGTGGATATTGTTGATTTTTTTAACACCTCGCGGCCAGTGGCTTTTATCATAGCAACCGCTATTTCTAGTATTCTATTATTATTCTTTTCTACTACTTCTGTATTTTTGTTAGTAGCCATAGTTTGTTTTTCCGCTATTTATCCCGCTTTAAAATTGGCGGATAATAAATCAGAAAGAGACGCGAAAAAAGAATTAGTGTGTTAATTTCTGATAATTTACTGCAGTTTGCTGACTATTTATGAGCGATGTGATATAATGCAAATATAAGACGGCTATAAGTAGTCCAATTCTATGAAAAAAGAAATTAGGAAATTAAATAAAACTTCTAATCATAGCTATTCAATTGTGCTTCCCAAAGAGATGGTGAGAAAATACAAATGGAGGGAAAAACAGAATTTGATAGTGGAAGAGCGTGGCAAGGGCGTCTTGGTTATTCGAGATTTGAAAAAGAGATGAGCTGGAGTATATACCTAGGTATATACTAAATTAGATATAATTTATGAATATAAAAATTTTAGAAAACGTTATATTGGCGCCACAAACCACCTTCAAAATAGGGGGAGTGGCTAAATTTTTCACAGAAGTATTTAACGATGATGAGGTTATTGAAGCCGTAAACTATGCTAGAGAAAACAATTTAGAAATATTTATTTTGGGTGGCGGGTCCAATGTTCTAATTAGTGATAAGGGTTTTGATGGATTGGTGATAAAAATAAAAAATAGCGAAATTGAAATTAACGGGTGTGAGATTAAATGTGAAGCAGGGGTGAGTTTGATGAATCTGGTTAATTTTTCAGTCGCTAATAATTTAGTTGGCATAGAATGGGCCGCTGGAATCCCGGGAACAGTCGGCGGGGCAATTAGGGGCAATGCGGGGGCTTTTGGGGGAGAGATGAAAGACGCAGTGGTAGAAATAAAAATTCTAGATATAACTGAAAATCCTTTAAAAATAAAATATTGCAAAGGTGAAGAGTGTAAATTCAATTACAGAAGCAGTGTGGTTAAGGAAAATAAAAATATTATCCTAATTGGGGCTGAAAAAATGGTGGAGGAAATAGTTTCCAAAAGAAAGCAAAACCATCCCACTGATCCGAGCGCAGGAAGTTTTTTCAAAAATCCAATAGTGAATAATACTGGAATAATAGAAAAATTTGAGCATGATATGGAAATGAAAATGCGCGGAGATACATTGCCAGCCGGATGGTTCATCGATGATCTAGGACTTAAGGGTAAAAAGATTGGAGGAGCTCAAGTAAGTGAAAAGCATGCTAATTTCATAATAAATACTGAAAATGCTAGCGCAGAAGACGTAATAATCCTAAGCAGTTTTTTAAAACAGAAAGTAAGGGATAGTTATGGGATACAGCTGGAAGAAGAGATTAATAGGATTGGATTTTGAGAGGTCAAATCTGACAGGTCGAGTATAATTAATTAATGATAAAATTATATATTTTTAATAAAAATATATAAAATTATCCAAAACAGTATGAATATAAAATATCTTTACAAAAATATTACCATAGATGACAAGCAACGAGAATATATTGAAAAGAGATTGGTTCCGCTAGCTAAATTAACTGAAAATATTTTAAAAACTGAAATAGAGCTGGATATGGACAAAAAGGGCCTATATCGCATAGAAGTAATGATTCATACGCCTAGGGATATGTTTAGGGCTGAAGAAACTACTGCGAGTGTTGAGGGATCTATTGATTTGGTGGCAGAAGAATTGAGAACGCAAATGACGAGAAAAAAAGAAAAAATTTGGACCAAAATTATGCGTGGCGCCAGATCGGTAAAGAAGAAGATGTCTATTGATAAAGACGCTAGATTTTAATTTATTGTGAATCAAGAATCAAGAATTATGAATTAAGAGTTTAAGAAGATGGAAATCCGGAAAATGTAAAAACCGCAGTGTGTCATCTTGAGTGCAACGATAGTGGAGTCGAAAGATCTGTTTAGGAAGCAGATTCCTCCACTCCTAAATTTATGAGTACACAAATTTATTCGGTCGGAATGGCATGTTGATAGTATGTTGAAATGTTAGTATGCTAACGTGTTAAAATGCTTGCACTCTTGACTTTTTCTCTAAAAAATATATGATTAAGTCTGTGGTCATTTGAGACTAGGTAATTTTTGATTTATAAAAGATATGTTGGCAATTATAAAAACTGGAGGAAAACAATATAAAGTTAAAGAGGGCGATAAGATTAAAATTGAAAAAATCCAAGGCCAAGAAGGAGATACTGTTGTATTTTCTGAGGTTTTATTCGTAGGAGATGAAAAAGAAGCAAAAGTTGGTACTCCAATGCTAGCTGGCGTTACAGTTGAGGGAAAAGTTTTATCTCAAGAAAAAGATAAGAAAGTCTGGGGAATTAAGCATAAACCGAAAAAGAGATACAAAGTTAAATTTGGCCATCGTCAGCAAATTACAGTTGTAGAAATTACTAAAATTGGCTAAATAAAAGCAATATTTAAATACTTTTAAAACTCTTCGTGCAAGCGGGGAGTTTTTTTGTATATCTCTACGAATTACGAGGTCCCTACGAAGTACGAATTAATACGAATTTACAAAGATTAAGTGTTTGTTGCTTAGTTAGCGAGTTAATATATCGGCGAATTGATAATTAGGATTTAAGATGTACGATCTATGATTTAAGAAATTATACAAAATACTAGATACAAAATACTAAATTCTAAAATAAAACAAGACTCGGGTCCAGGATTGGACGCGAGTCTCGGTAAAAATTAGCCCCAAAAAGGTCCAACATTCTTTGCTCTGCGCATTGTTCTTTGTTTGACCAATTTGGGAGGAGAGTCTCCTAAATGCTTAAAGTATCGGAAACAGATTAATCTTGAAAAAAATAAGACATGGCCGGCATGATTTGTTTCTTGCATTAGCGTTGTAAGGATAGGAACATTATTTCCCTCAATTCCATGCGGATGATCAGATTGGTTCATAGGAATTCTCCTCTGGCTGATGCGGGTTAGCTGGTTCAGAAATCAATTCTTCGTATAATTCGATATCTTTTTGGGTTTTAAATTCAGGGCTCACTCGCAAAAGATATGATCTGATGAGATCGGATATCTCTGGCGTAGAAGTGAAATAAATATTTAACCCCAGACCATCGATTATATAGAAAAAATCTTCCTTAAGATTGGCGGAATTTTTGACGGCGTCGGCAATTGCTTTAGCTGTTTTTCGGCAAGATAATCCTTTTTCGAGCATCTTCATCAACTTGTGTTTCCGGCAGTGGCAAAACAATCTCAATTATACTTTTTGATGCGGATTGCCGATATTTTTCAGATAAATCAAAGATGTTCATTTCTCCTCCCCAGTGAAATTGATTGTGACCGTAATTTTTTTTATCCTTGCTTTGTGCATCTTTTAATAAGAACTACATTATCAATAGTCTAATTCATTTGTTCGCGATTAGTCAAGGCGCTGGAGAGAGTAATCTCGTCTGCGTATTCGATATCTCCGCCAGTAGAAAGTCCTCTTCCGAGGCGAGTAATTTTTATATTAAAGTCTTGAAGTTTTCTTTTTAGATATAGAGAAGTTAAATCTCCCTCGGTCGTGGGATTAGTAGCGATAATAATTTCTTCGGGTTTTTCTTTTTGAACGCGAGCTATTAATTCTGGAATTTTAAGCTCATTGTTTTCGGTGCTGGTGTCGAGTGACCCGCCCAGAACATGGTAAACTCCTTTATAAAGTCCGGTTCTTTCGATAGAAATAATATCCAAAGAGTCTTCCACGACACAAATGGTAGAATTATGGCGATGCTGATTGGAACAAATTCCGCACAAATCTTCTTGGGAGATATTGAAACATCTTTCGCAATGGCGCAAATCTTTCAGTTGGGTTAAATTTTGGGCAAATTCTAAAAGCTTTTCCTTATCCTGCTTAAAAAGAAATAAAACTAATCTTTCGGCCATTTTTGGTCCTACTGAGGGAAGGGCTGAAAAATTTTCGATTAATTTTTGAAATATTTTGGGATACATAAAAATAATTTTAACATGCTAACATTTTAACATATTAACATAGAACATGTAATAACAATATATGGCATAAAAATAAGCATATATCATGAAACAAAGATAAGTCAGCAGTCATTAAAATGCATTTTAACTTTCTTGACTGATGACTTTTATTTTTTTAGTTTTCCGTATACGCTTCTTGGGCGTTGTGAACTCTTTCTAAATTTTTAAAAGTAGTGGATTGTTCTTCGAAATAAAGACTGGCTCGGCCGATGGGGCCATTTCTGTGTTTGGCAATAAAAACATCCACAATTTGTTTGTTGGGCGAGTCGGGCTTTTCTCGATCTTCACGATAAAGCATCATCACCACATCGGCGTCTTGCTCGATAGATCCTGATTCGCGCAAATCGGAAAGTTTGGGAATTTGCGGACTGCGAGATTCTACATTACGCGATAACTGGGAAAGAGCAATGATTGGAATATTAAGTTCGCGAGCTAATTGTTTTAGCGCTCGGGAAATTTCTGAAATTTCTTGGACGCGATTGTCACCTGACCTCGAGCGTCCTTCCATTAATTGTAAATAGTCGATGATAATTAAGCCCAAATTATGTTCAGTCTGGAGCCGGCGAGCCATAGTGCGCATTTCCATGATGTTAGCCGAAGCGGTGTCATCGATATAAATAGGAGCTTCGCTTAAAATTCCCATCGCTTCATTAAGTTTTTCAAAATCATTGTCTGGTCCGCTAGAACGTAATTTCCCAGTTCGTAGGCGCCACAAATCAATGCCTGCTTGAGCAGCGAGCATCCTGTCGATAAGCTGATCTGATGACATTTCCAGTGAAAAAATTCCTACAGGAATTTTGGATTGGACACCGACTTGTCTGGCGATATCCAGAGCGAGTGTGGTTTTACCCAAAGAAGGCCGGGCGGCTAAAATTATTAAGTCTGATTTTTGGAAACCGGCCAAAACTTTATCTAAATCGGCAAAACCAGAAGGCACTCCACGGATACTGCCATCATCGCGATGCAATTCATCGATACGATTAAAAGCGTTTTCGAGAATTGATTTAATGGGAACAAAATCTTGCTTTAAATATTTTTGAGAAACTTTGAAAATTCTTTGTTCGGCCTCATCCAAAATTCTTTCTACATCTTCATTGCCAGAATAACCCATTTCCACGATGTGATCAGCTGCTGAAATCAGCCTGCGAAGCATAGCTTTCTTTTGCACTACTTTGGCATAATGAACAACATGCGAAGCGGAAGGGACAGTGTTTACTAAGGAAGCAATATAGCTGGAACCTCCAACTTCTTCTAGCTTGCCAATTTCTTCAAGTTTGTTGGAAATACTCAAAACATCAATCGGGTCACGCTCCTCGTAGAGGCTAAGCATCGACTCAAAAATTGATTGGTGATTGTTTTTATAAAAATCCACTGGCAACAAAAAATCAGCTATTTTTACGATAGCTTCTTTGTCTAGCATTAAGGATCCCAAGACTGATTGCTCCGCCTCTAAATTATTTGGAGAAACTCTGAGGGTTTCATTTCTGGTGGCATTTTTTTCTTTCATAGGTTAAGGATCATTTAACTAAGTAACTGTAAGTATATAGGATAAATTTTTACAAATCAATGCTTGACAATTTATATAATTATGTGATAATCTAGCTTAATTGATATAGGAGGCTCTTTATCGCATTAGCTTTCGTTTATATTGATTTTAATAATTTTTTACCGAATTAAATTTTAGCAGATAACAACTGCTCCTAAATTTTATTAGTTTTATTATGAAGAAAAAATCTGTTAAGAAAAATAAGGATAGTTTATTCTTTAAGGAAGTTGTGAATTCGATTACCAAAGATATTAACGACCGGGCGGTGGCTATGATAGCTGATCGTTTTGGTTTTGGAAAAAAAGATCCAAAAACCTTGGGCGAAATCGGAGAAACTTATGGCATTACCAGAGAACGGGTAAGACAGATAATTAAAGAAGCAATTCATAAGGTAAAGCACAAGTCTAAAGATGATGAATTATTCAAAGTGGCCGAAGGAAAACTTAACTTTGTTTTGGAAGAAAAGCATGGTATAATCACCAAGAAGGATCTTTTGAAAAGAATGATTGAGGACGTGGAGGATGAAAATTTTGTTAGTTTTATTTTACATTGTTCTGATAACTTTAAAGTTATAGAGGAAGAAAGTGAGATAGAAGAAACAGTAATTCTGCATCATTTTGATTTAGGTTTTTGGAAAAATATAAAAGAAAAAGCCAAGGGTATTTTAGGCAAGCACAATAAAGCGCTACACGCCAATGTTTTTTTTGAAGAGTTTTTAAAAGTGCATCCGGGATTAGAGAAAGAAATGTTTTTTAACTTTTTGGAGGCTTCTAAAGAAATTAAGCAGGGCGTTTTTGAGAAATGGGGAATTCATAACTGGAAAGAAATATCTCCGAAGGGCGTGAGGGAAAAGGCACATTTGATAATAAAGGAAAATAATAAGCCGCTTCATTTTAGAGAGGTGGCAAAGTTGATTGATAAACATAAATTAAGCAAGAAAAGGACTCATCCGCAAACAGTGCATAATGAATTAATCAAAGATGAAAAATTTGTTTTAGTGGGACGAGGCACTTATGCGCTCAAAGAATGGGGATATCAACGAGGGACAGTTAAAGACGTCATCAATGAAATATTAATAAAAAGTAGCGAGCCTTTGCACCAAGACGAAGTAATTGAAAAAGTTTTATCAGTAAGAAATGTCAAAAAAACTACAGTAATAATAAACTTAAATAAATTTTTTCAGAAATCAGAAAAACAAAGATATTCCGTAAAGAGCAATAAAATAAAAAAATCTGTCTAAAACTTAGCAGCAACTCCTTGAAAATAAAAAATTATTATTAGATATAAAATAAAAGAAACTAATGGATATTTTAACAGGAAGTATTCCAGTTGTATTTTTAAACAATATTTGGCAAACATTAACTGTGGCTTGGTTTAGTTATTTAAAATACTATGGATGGATTTTGTTAATGATAAATATTGGGGCAAAATGCAATGGGTGATTTTGGAAATAGTTCCGCCCAATGATATCGAAGAAACTCCTCAGGCTATGGAAATGATTTATGACGGGCTTTTGGGGATCACCAAGGGTATTAACGCTGTAGAACAATATGTCAATGGGGAGACTCGGATGTATCTCAGTTTGGAGTTGGTGAGCAAGGAGGGCGAGGTGCATTTTTATGTAAGAGTGGCCAAACAATTTAAGAACTTGGTAGAGTCTAATTTTCACGCCCAATATCCGACCGCGGAAGTGAAAGAAGTGCCTGATTATGTCAATGAAGTACCTAAGGTAATTCCCAATAAAAAATGGAATCTTTGGGGCACAGATTTCAAACTAAGCAAACCTGATCCATATCCGATTAAAACTTATAAATGGTTTGAAGAAAGCGTAACAGGTAAAGCTTTGGATCCGCTATCGACTATTATAGAGAGCTTGGGAAAAATTGGACCCAAGCAATATTTTTGGTTTCAGTTAGTTATCGAACCATATGGGTCAGAAGAATATAACACCGGATTGGCGATCGTTGATAAACTGGCAGGGAAAGCCAAAGAACCGGCAAAGGGTTTATTGGAGTCTCTTTTGACTGATATCGTAGAGGTATTTAAGGGGGTGTTTACAGGGATAGCTGGTAATCCGGTAGAATTTGGCGCTAAGGCCGAAAAAAAAGAAGAAGCTCCTTTGGAATTCAGGTTGACTCCGGGGGAAAGAGAGGTATTAAAAGCTATCGGAGAAAACATTGCGAAAAGCGCTTTTCGGACTAAAATGCGTATGATTTATTTGGGCCGTCGGGAAGCTTTTAATAAAGTGGCGGTGGGATCTTTTATCGGTAGTTTGAATCAATTTACGGACGCTAACCTTAACAGTTTTGTTAATGATAATGACAGTAAAACTTTTGCCTTGCATCTTTTTGTCGATGCCAGAACTCGGTATCGCCAAAGAAAAATTTTAAGAAGGTACCGTTCTAGAAATAAAGATGGTAAGAAAATTTTCTTAAATACAGCTGAGCTAGCTACGATATTTCATCTGCCGAATATGTCAGTAATTTCTCCGGCGGTGCATAAAATAGATACAAAAACCGGAGCGGCTCCGGCTAATTTGCCAATAGAAAGATAAAAATATGTCTGAAAATATAACATTTTTTGCCAAAACCAATTTTCGAAACCAAAATGTGAAATTTGGAATAAAAACTTCTGATAGGCAGAGGCATATGTATGTGATTGGAAAAACCGGAATGGGCAAAACCACTCTCTTGGAAAACATCGTGATGCAAGATATCGCTAACGGCCATGGAGTGGCCTATATTGATCCCCATGGCGATACGGCCGAAAAACTTATCAAAGCTATTCCGGCCCATAGAATTAACGATGTGGTTTATTTCAATCCGGCTGATACGGAATTTCCTATTGCTTTTAATATTCTCGAATCAGTCAGTGAAGATAAAAAGCATTTAGTGGCCTCGGGAATGATGGGAGTGTTTAAAAAGATTTGGCCCGATGTGTGGAGTGCTCGAATGGAATACATTTTGAGCAATGCGCTTCTGGCTTTGTTGGATTATCCCGGTTCGACGATGATGGGGGTAAACAGGATGATGAGCGATAAGAAATATCGCCAAAGGGTTTACGAAAAAATTAAAGATCCAGTGGTAAAAGGTTTTTGGATAGATGAATTTGAAACTTGGGAGGATCGTTTTCGAAAAGAGGCAGTAGCGGCGATTCAAAATAAAGTGGGACAGTTTTTATCTTCTTTTCTGATAAGAAATATTGTAGGTCAGACAAAATCCACAATCAACATGCGTGAGATTATGGATAATAATAAAATTTTGATTGTAAATCTTTCCAAAGGAAGAATCGGTGAAGATGCGATGCGCCTTTTGGGCGGGATGATTGTAACCAAAATCCAATTAGCCGCCATGGAACGGGTAGACATGCCCGAGGAAGAAAGAAAGAATTTTTATTTAACCGTAGATGAATTTCAAAACTTTGTAACTGAATCATTCGCTAATATTTTATCGGAAGCTCGAAAATATCGCTTAAATCTTTTGGTGGCCCATCAATATATTAGTCAATTAGAAACAGATACTAGCAGTGTGGTAAAAGATGCAATTTTTGGTAATGTTGGCACTATTGTGGCCTTTCGAGTAGGGGCCGAAGACGCTGAATTTTTAGAAAAAGAATTTGAGCCGGTTTTTATGCTCAATGATATCGTGAATCTGCCAAAATTTAGCATTTATTTGAAATTGATGATTGATGGAATTGCAGGTAACGCTTTTTCGGCTACGGCTTTGCCTCCAATTGATATTGCTGGCACGACAGAAAATGCCCAAAAGGTTATCAAAATTTCCAGAGAAAGATATGCGAAAAACAGACAAGAGATAGAAGAAAAAATTGCGCGCTGGACGGGCATGCTAACTAAAGAAAGCATTCCTGCCAATAACGCAAGGAAGGAAATTCATTTGAAAAGGTCTGAAGTAGAGAATTTTGTAAAACCCAGTATGAGGAAAGAAGCAGTAGAAAGTCCTGTCGCAAAAAGAGAAACAATCTCAAAAGATATTTATAAAAATGAAAATCTTAGAAATAATTTTTCGGATAATAAGCCAGTCAAAAAATCAATAGGGAGAGATGCAATTGCAAAAAGTGAAGAATCTCCAAAGAATGATTTTTCTAATGATGTGAATATCGGCACAGCCAGCCAGTCTTTGCCAGAAATAAAAAGCCCAGAAAATATAGGTTGGGGAAGTATTCATCCAGTTGGTTTCGAGAAAAATGATAATCTGCCTGAGAAAAATGAAGACAAGACAGAGGAACCGCCAGTTAAGATAGAAAAAGAGAAGGTTTTATTTAATTCAGAATGTGATACTTGCGGAGTGGAAATTCAGATTCCTTTTAAGCCTGATGGAGAGAGGCCTACTTTTTGCAAGGATTGTCTTAAAGATTATCAAAGAGCTATAGCCAGAGTTCAAAATGAAGAAAATGAAAATAAACGAAGAATTGCTGGAAATAGTGGAGATGCTGCCGGCAATGGCGCTGACGTTAAAAAAGAAGATAATTACAGGCCAAATTTTAGCGGAAAGATAGAGACTGAGCAAAGAGTTTACCAGCCCAAGGAGAGACCGCTTAGCCTATCTCAAACAACATTTATGGCTCCTAGAAAGATAAAAAATATGAGTGCAGGGAGAGAATTGTCAAAGTTAAAGGAAATAATAGAAAAAAATAATCAATCCAAATAAATTAAAAATATTGACTTGGGATATGAATGGGTGTAAAATATTTTTTGATAATAAATTCACCGGATATTTTGTTGAAAGTTTTTCAATAAATTTATCCAAACAATAAAATGAACATACAACCTCTAAAGGATAATGTCGTAATTGCTCCAGAAAAAAGAGTAGAAAAATCTAAAACTGAGACCGGGATTTACTTGCCGGAATCATCAGTTAATGAAAATGAAAAACCACAAATAGGAAAAGTAGTGGCAGTAGGAGAAAGCAAAAAAATAACTGTTAAAAAGGGGCAAAAAGTTATTTATAGCAGATATTCCGGGACAGAAGTGATAATGGGAGAAGAGATTTATCT
>LBQR01000064.1 GCA_000990945.1 Candidatus Moranbacteria bacterium GW2011_GWF2_35_54 | reverse complement strand
ACTTTAAGCCAAACTAATTCATTCATCAATTCAAAATGAAGATTTTTACGAAAGATTGTCCCGTCAATATCAAAAACGGCTAATTTATTTTTTGTCATATTTTATTTGATAACCGCAAATATACAAATCTGGTACCTGCCCGCAAAGCTTTGCTTGCATTGCAGGCGGGCAAATTTACAAATCCAAAAAATATTATTGCATCCAATTTGTAGATTTGTAGATTCGCGGTCACTCTGTTAATTTATACCCTGCCACCCCCAAAGCCACCGCCACATTTAAAGATTGCTTTTGGCCTCGCATGGGCAACTCCATTATGATATCACATTTTTTTAAAATTCGCTTATCAATTCCTCGCGGTTCGTTGCCAACAATTAAAACAATTTTATCTTTAGGCTTAAATTTTCGATAATCGACACTGTTTTCATTTTGCTCTAGGGCTATTATTTGAAAATTTTCTTTTTTAAGTTTTTCAATCAACTTGCCTAAATTTTGCACTTTTTCCCACGGCACATATTTATCAGCTCCCAAGGCAGTTTTGGATAACATTTTTTCCGCCTTGCTCTGAAGCGCATATTCTTTTTTGGAAGGCGCTTGCGTAAAACCGGTAATAAATATTTTGTCTACTCCTATTCCATCTGCACTGCGAAACATCGACCCGACATTATAAGCACTCCTCACGCGGTGCAAAATTAAATAAAACTTTTTTTCTTTCATATGATATTCTCTAGAACCTTAAATAATTTTCCCAATATTCGTACAGTTTGGCAGTGGCTTTGATGTCACGGGCGCAATACTGGGCAATTTCTTTTTGCCGTCCATCTTTAAACATTTGCGAAACCATCGAGCCATCAATTCCTTCTTCCTTGGGACTGCGGATTCCAAATCTTTTGGTATAAAAATCCAAATTAAATCTCCGACTAGCGCCGTAATAAGTCATCTGATCTAGTAAATCACAATGCAATTTATAATCATAGCGATACGGCACTAAGTTTCGGCTGGATTTAATTTTTAAAATAGCACTTCTTAAATGCAAAAATGGCCCATCAAAAGTCCTGCCATTAAAAGTTACTACCTGTTTATATTTTTTGATATCCGCCCAAAAACTGGCCAGCATTTCGCTTTCTGATTTAACTTTAAAAAGAATATCATTTTCCGAAAAATCACGATCATTTAGTCCTCCTTGATAATACATTATTCCTTTTTGCGTATCAGGATTAAACATTCCGATCGCTACGATTTCCCCAGTCAGAGGACTTAGAGCTAGACTTTCTTTTATCTTATCCCGCTCTTCATCATCTTTAGCATATTTCAGTAAATAATCTTTAGATTTATCATCTAAGTTCTCAAACTCTATGCCGATTGTCTCAATATCTACCACAACCTTGCTCATACGCGCGCTAATTAATTTAATTATTTAGCTCCTCTTTAAATTCTTTATATATTTTTTCCAATTCTTCAATTTCTGCGCTATCGTTTTCTGCAATTTTTACCATCATTTCATGAATAGTCTCATCTCTTTTTTTGTCTATATCGAAATCGCCCCCGTTGATACTTCCCGAAGTCTGCAATAGCACAATTAAATAATTAGTGATGTATTCTATGAATTTTTCTGCCTCTGGATATTTTTGCATCAATTTATCAGAGACATTTTTTATATCACCAACGGTTTTACAAGTTTTGGAAAATTCTTCTTTTATTTGGCTAAAAACATCTTCGTCGATTCCTGTGTCATCGGACATTACTTCAGTTTCTGACTGGATAAATAAATTCATTATCTCATCTCCTCCAAATTTCTTAATTCCCGCCAAGACAAAAACCTTTTCTGTGCTTGCCAGATGATTGACAAAATCTTTCAAGACGCCATAATGATATCTTTCTTCCATTATTTTCCGCACAGCATCAATCTTTTCCAATTCTCTGACAATTTTTTCTTTCTCTTGTTGGCATTTCTTCAAATTGTCTTTCCAATTCATTTTCGTCACTCAAGTTGGATGTATCCATAAAATTGTTTATTTAAACTAAAAAATTATTTTTTAATTCCTGCCTTTTCAGAAAAGAAATTCATGACATCCGGTCCTCCCATAAAACATTTTCCTTCGCTAAACAAAAAAGGCACTCCGATATTTGCCGGATTCATTCCACATTTCAAAGCGGCTTTTCTTAACTCTTCTCCATTGCCCTTATTGTGCCACACTTCTTTTTTTATAAAATCAACTTTGCTATAGATATCATTTTCATCCAAATAGGCTATTACATCTTTACAATGAGGGCACTCCGCTCCATAAAAATAAATTATTGCGGCTTCACTCTCTTTTGCGCCTCCAACTGTGAGATTTTCTTCATTTGAATTTTCCTTATCAACTCCGGCTGCCTTTTTACCTTTGGCTAACTCTTCTTGCTCCGTTTTGCTGCCATTTGCAGAAATATCTTTTTTCATCTTCTGAGCATATTGATAAACGATAAACGCTCCCAATAAAATCACCACTACACCTGCCAGCATAATTTTTTTATTTTTCATAAAAATATTTAATCTGATATTTGAAATTATATTAAATTCAAACAATCAAACTTGATTTAACCTGTCAGTCACGACTGACGGGTTTAATTAATTTATTTAATTACTTGTTTATAGACAGCCATAGTCTTTTTGGCTGCATCTTCCCAGCTAAAATCCCTGGCTCTCATTAATCCTTTCTTGCGAAATTCTTCCCGCATATTCCCATCTTTAGAAAAATTTAGCATAGCTCCGGCAATTTCTTCCACATCTATCGGATTAACAAAATAGGCCGCGTCGCCAGCTATCTCAACCAATGACGCCACATTTGATACAATTGCCGGCACGCCTGCAGCAAAAGCTTCCAATACTGTCATTCCAAATCCTTCATATAAAGAGGTCAAAACAAAAAATTGGGCATTCTTTAAAAGAGGCAGCAATTCGTCTCCGATTATATAACCGGAAAAAATAACATCTTTTTTTATATTTAAATCTTTGGCAATTTGCACATATTCTTTAGCCAGCCAGCCACTTTTGCCAATTAATAATAATTGATACTCAAACTTCTTGCTTTTTTGATTTTTGCCATTTTCAGCCAAAACTTTTTCCTTGAAACTTGCGAAAGCCTGAAGCATTCTGGTTATATTTTTACTCGGCTCAATAGTTCCCAAAAACAAAATATACTTTCTGTTTATCCCCAATTTACCCAAAATCCTATCTGTTCCAACATTCACTTCGTTAAAAAATCTCTTATCTAATCCGCTATAAATAACTTCTACTTTATTTCCTACTTTAAAAATATTATCCAAATCTTCCTTGATTGAATTAGAAACAGCGATAATTTTATCCATCTTTCTAGCCATTAGCCGGTAAGAGACTTTATTTCTCATTAATGTTGTTCGCGGAAAACACTCTGGAATTTTATAAATTGCCATATTGTGAAAAGTGCCCACGGTCTTGCCCTGATAAGTAGTGGGAATCCGACTAACCGGAGAGGTGGAATGTAACACATCTAATTTTTCTTTGGCCAAAGTAGCTGCTGTCAAAACTTCATTGTAAGCTCCTGGCAAATATTTGCGGTAATCTGAAAACGGATAGAAAACAATTTTAGTATTGGGCCGCGTAAATTTTTTGATGTCTTTTTCTCGGACTCTGAAATCAAAAAAAAGGACATATTCATTCTGCTGATCCAATTCCAAAAGGTGCCGGATTAATTGATAAGTGTAATGGCCAGATCCGACTGCCTCTCCTTTTTTGGGATTTAAAATTGTTCGAGCGTCTATTCCAATACGCATATATTTTTATTTATTTTCTACACTAACGCCATTTACATTCTACTACACCCCAAGACTCTTATCAAGAAAGAAAACATTTAGGCACATTAGCTCCGCCATCCGCCAACTGGTCGGAGGCGGATTAGCATACTAGCATCAAAACAATTTAAAAGCGCTTCGGGCGGATAAAATAAACCCAGATAGGAGGTGTCATCCCAGAAAGTAAAATTTCTTAACGACGCAAGGAGTTTTAGAAATTTACTTATCAGGGATCTAAAAAATCTCTAACAAAACAGACGCGCGCACCCCATCTCTAAAGGCGATAGTTTTTTTAGCTAATAAAAACAATCCCGATATTGAGTCAGGACAGTCTTGCTTCTTAATTTCTTAAGGTTAACATCTTTTTTTAAAAAAACAATTACGAATTATTATTTCTTCTTTTTGATAATATGGCCATCGTTTTAAAAATAATTTGGATGTCTAAGCGCAGTGACCAATTCTCTATATAATATAAATCTAATTTATACTCATTTTCAAAATCCAAATCAGATCTCCCCGAAACTTGTGCCATGCCGGTTATGCCAGGTTTAATTGTGAGCAGTCGCCGATGATACTCTCGATATTTTTCCACTTCTCTTTTCTGATGTGGCCGAGGTCCAACTAAACTCATGTCTCCCAAAAAAACATTAAAGAATTGAGGAAATTCATCAATAGAATACTTCTCAATGAAAGTTCCAATTTTAGTTTTTCTGGGGTCATTTTTAATTTTATAAAGTGGACCTCGCCTTACACTGCATTCCAGGATTTTTTTTATCAATACAATATTTCCATTGAAAATATCTAAGTTTAAAAACTTTTATCTCTTTGCCATCAGCTCCCACTCTTTTATTTTTATAAATAATCGGCCCATCGCCATCTTCAATTTTTATCAAGATAGCTGTTGCCAATAAAATAGGAGAAGTTAATACTATAAAAAATATTGAACCTGCTATATCAAAAGTTCTCTTGATGATTCTGCTCCAACCATCTAGCGGGGTATGTTTGATTTCGATAATGGGCTCTCCTGCGAAAACTCCCATTTCGAAATGAGCCGTTTGCAAAGTAGTTGGGATAAAACGATAAGTAATATTATTAATCGCGCAAAAGTCAATTAATTTTTCGATATCATCTTCTGGGATTGTCGCATCGGATAAAATAATTTCGTCAATTCCTTTGTTTTCTCGAATTTCCTTCACTACAGTTATTCGCGCATTTTCAATGACGTCTATAACTTCGTATCCCAATTTTGGATTTTTCCCAATTATTTTTTTAAGTGCATCAATTTTTCCATTTCTGCCAATTAAAAGAGTTCGATGCACTCCGATTTTTTTGTTTTTCAAAAGCCATTTCTGAACGCTTTGCAACAAAAATCTAATCAGTATCACATAAAAAGTTACCAGAAACCAAGCCAATAAAATTATAAAACGAGAAGAAAACCATTCTCGTTTCAAAAAGAATGCTACCACAACTAACATTAAAACTATCGTAGTAGCGGAGAAAACTTTTAATGACTCTCGCCAAAATTTTCTTGTAACCCTGATATCATAAAGTCCTTGCGTAGCAAAAACTAATATGAAAAACGGGAGGGATAATAAAATAATTTTTAAAAATTCGCCAAACGGAACCCGAGTTGCCAATGATTTTAATTCCAATATTTCCCGGACTAGCTCTAAGTCTCTCAGCCAAAAAGCCGTCAAAGCTGCACCAAAAATGGCCACTGCATCCAGAGGAATTTGAATGGCGCTAAAAAATAGTTCTGATTTCTTCATAATAATATAACCGCTAATCTACAAATCCAATACAAATTTACAAATTCTAGCAACATAATTTGTCCCCATTTGTACATTTGTAACAGATTTGTATATTTGTATTTATCAGGGCAAATTTGTAAGCCGGATTCTGTCTAGCCCAATCATTTATCTAGCCCCGACGTTACCGTCGGGGTCATGCGGCACTCCGCCGCTGCATAACAGCAGAAATCCCAAAAAACAAGAAACAAATTACAAACAAATCTCAAATTACAATCATCAAAATTAAAACCGTTTGAAATTTTGGAAATTGGTCATTGGAAATTATTTGGAAATTGGAAATTGGAAATTGGTCATTCCGATGTTATACATCGGCGACACGACCTTGCACTCAGGTAAGGATTTAGCCGTTTCACCTCTTTTGTCGCCAAAAGAGCTCGCCCCGCTTTTGTTTTCACAAAAAAGCGTCTCTGCTCGCACCTCGTGGATTACTCCAGACGGGCGTTACCCGCTACCTTTTTCGAAAAAGTGTCCGGACTTTCCTCCCCGTCACTCGACCTGTCGTTCGCAAACGACGGGTCTGATGAGTGCCAGGGCGATTGGATAATTTGCCTTGATAAATAACTAAAAAATTCTATCTACGATTGTTAATTATACTCCTTTTTTCGACTTTTGTCAAAGCCGAATCCTCTTTTTGGCTTAATAATAAGCTCTTTCTTGCTTAAATATATGCCTTTCACACCGACCTAATACTAGCATAAACAGCCCAAAATGTAAATTACTGAAGCCTAGCGCATAAGTCGCATAACATACACCACAAAAAAACAGAACTCTGCTCGCATTGCAAGAAGAGTTCATAAAAATATTTGGGGTCCCCGATTGGATTTGAACCAACAGTTTCATTCGTGAAAAGGATGCGTTCTGCTCTATTGAACTAGCAGGGACCATAATCAAATATTTCAAAAAAATTTGGAGCTCCCCGCTGGACTTTTGCGATACCAGCATTTCATCCGTGAAAAGGACGCGCTTTAAGTTAAGCTATAAGGGAGCATGTTAATAAATTATTTGGAGCCGCTCACGGGACTCGAACCCGCAACCTTCTTTTTCAGATAGACAATTCTCATCGAGATCATAGTTTCCAGGCCATGATTTTGGGTCTACCAACGAGCAAATGTCTCAACCTCCAAAGTGCTCTACCATTGAGCTAAAACGGCTCACAAAAAAAGTATAAAATAGAACTAAAAAGATACTAACAAATTTAAAAAACCCTGTCAATACAAGGGATTTTAAGAGATAAATTCAGAATCAAATACATATCAAATACAGTCCCACACTTTATGACTAAAATAAAATAAATCAACTCGAAAGGGAGCGTTAAGAAACTTTGTTACGTAGCGGAGCGGAGGCTGAAGTTTTAGCGGAATGAGAGTTAGATTTATTTATTTTAGGAGTACGTGTGGCAGTTTTTTTGTAATCTTTTTTTGCTGTCAAAAAAAGTTAGTTAAAATAAAATTTCAGCGATAAAGACTTCTGATTATAATTTATTCAGTAATAACTTTCGACATCCCTACATCTCCCGCAATTCCTTCATCAACTTTGCGTAAAATCTCAAATTATGAATTGAAGCCAAACGCATGCCCAAGGGATCGCCTGATCGAAAAAGATGATTAAGATACGCGCGAGTATGATTTTGGCACAACTCGCAATCGCAATTTTTATCTACCGGCGCAAAATCTTTTTTAAACTTACTGTTTCGAATAGTAATTATTTTGTAAAATGAATTTTTATTTTTAGATTTTGAAATTTTTTTGGATTTGTTTGGAAATTGGAAATTGGAAATTGGAAATTCAGATTGTTTATTTCTAATAAACAATCTGCCGTGTCTTCCTTCCCGTGTCGGAATCACACAATCAAACATATCCCAACCCATTGGATAGCATCTCACAATATCTTCGGGCGTGCCTACGCCCAGTGCAAAACGCAAAGATTTTTCTGGAATAAAACTCGCTGTGGCGCGTAAAATCTCCTCTAAAAAAACACCTTTCTCATCCACGTGCCGAGCTCCAAATCCATACCCATCCCAATCTCTCCCTACCTCCTCGCCTACTTCAATTAGTCCATCGGCGCATCTTTTGCGCAAATCCACATGTTCCCCGCCCTGCACTACTGCAAAAATAAGCGGCCTATTTTTATCTGTCAGTTTTCTTTTTTTAATCTGCTTATTGTATTCAATTAAACATCTCTTGGCCCAACGGATTGTTCGTTCTACGGCCTTAGATATTTTTTCTTTAGAATAATTATTTGGTGGCGGATCATCAAAGCAAACCATCATATCCACACCCAAATCAAACTGAATCTGAATTGATTTTTCCGGCGTAATAATATGCTTCTCTCCGCTGGCAGGTGAACGAAAAATAACTTCCTCATCGGTAATCTTACCCATTTTTGGATTTTTGTGAATCAGAGAAAAAACTTGATAGCCTCCGCTGTCTGATAATAGTGGCTTGTGGTAATTCATAAATTTATGCACCCCGCCAGCTTTTTTTATTATTTCCATCGTCGGTTGCAAAAACAAATGATAAGTATTGACTACCATTGGGACAATGCCGGTTTTTCTTATATCCTCGTTATTGAGAAATTTTACAAAACCTCGAGTAGCATCCGGCATAAAAAACGGAGTTTTTAAACTTCCGTTTTTTGTGTTTATTTTTTTGTGCCTAAAATTATTCATGTATATTTTTAATTTTATCGGTAGTTCTTGTTTATTTCGATATCTTCATTGGTAAAAGTATCTTTGCCAGTAATTTTTATTTCCTGCTTGATCCTCAAATCTCTTTCGTTTTGGTTAGCTTCGGGAATTACACCTAATTGAAATTTGATTTCTCTCGGACTGCTCAGAAAACCAACTCCGTTTTCTAGATTACCTATATTCCAAGTTATTTCATTGGTTCTTTCATTAAATGTGATATCTTCTCCTTGAGGAAAAACAACTCCTTTCCATTTTAACCAGGTAGGGATAACCGCATACACTTTAAAATCTGAAACGGCATTGGAAACGTTTTTTATCTTCCAATTAACAGCATACGTTGTTTCCTCGCCATGCTTAGCTGGAACTGGCCCATAATTCTTAATATCATTATCTTCATAATTAATCAAGTTTTCAAAAATAATTTTAGAATTTAACTTAGACAAAACAGCACTGGTTATATTTTTGCTATTTCCCAAAGAATGATAGGCTACATCCGAGCTATCAATGGTTGCCAAAGCTTCGATAATATAATTTTTATCTTCTGGGTTAACAATCGCCAAATCTTCTTTGAGCGGAATTTCTAAATCAATCTGCCCACCATCTCCCGGTTCCAATCTGCTTAAGTGCTTTAAATCAGAAACTTTCCAAGTAAAATCCTTTGTTGTACTGTTATAAGCGCCTCTTTCGAGCCCTATTTTGGTATAATCAATAACAGGACTATCTATTTTTAATTTAATAACGACATCCTTAAACCCAATATTACCCCTATTGGCATAGGTAATTTTATAATTCAAGCTTCTTCCCAAATTAATATTGACTGCATTTTTTCCATTTACTTTCAAATCAATGGCCAAGGGTGGGACTACTACCTTAATCACTTCTTCTGATTTTCCGTAAACAATCTCCTCTCCACCATTTTCATTGCTATAAATAATAGCTTTTATTAGTTTGACATCATATTGCTGACCATCAACTTTACTTTTAATTTTTATATTGCCTCTGGCACCCACGTCTAAATCTCCCACATACCAAATATTATTCCCGCTTATCGGAGTCGGCATGCTATTTTGAAATATTAATCCTTCAGAATATTCCAATTTAAGATTTAGATTTGCCAAATTCACGCCTTCCTTGTTTTCATAACTGATTTCGTATTCAACTACGGACTCATCCAGCGCTTCTTGGGGAGTTTTTATGGTTAACTCAACCGGGGAACTAGTGATTCTTACGCCGAACTGCGAGGTGGCCTCGAAAAAACTATTAAAGTTTTGTGGCTTATATTTTAAAGTTGGTTGCAGATAAACCATGTAATTTTCGGCCGCATAAAACTTACCCGAAATTTCAATTTCTCCACTAGTAAAAGCTTTAATTTTCCCAAGGCTTATTTTGACATTTCTGTCATTTTCTATTTTTATATTTTCATTTTCCTGAGGATAGAAATTCTCCGAATGATTCAAATTTATTTCTACGTTCTCCAAAGAAACTCTGTTTGAGTTTTTGTATTTAATTATATATCTTGTATTCCTGGCGCTATCTGCAGTTTCCGGACCTTCTACTATAATACTTACTTTATTTTCCGAAAAAGCTGTTTGTTTGAATTTGGTTATTCCAATATATCCTAGTGCAAAAATAATTACTATTCCCAAAATAATCGCACCCAAATAAATAGCCGTTTTTTTATCATTATCCAGCCAATTGGTATGGAATTCTTCCCAGTTGGATTTTTTTTCAACAAAATGAATTTTATTCTCGTTTGATTTTTCTAAATCAAACTCGCTCTCAGAATGTCCTCTTCTTTCAACATTTGAATCTGAGCTATCGTATAATTTTTTTTCTGTATCTTTTATTGACATATTTTAGCAATAAACAATTTTTGAATTGTTTTTTTATTTAGCTCGCATTTTACATGAGTTCGTTTATGATTGAATTTTAACAAATAAATCCATATTTAACATGGCTAAGCTCCTTCGACTCCTTGTGATTTATTTTTAATTTAGAAAGATTGCCAATTTTATTTTGAAAAAAAATTCTAATGATTTTTATGGAATTATTGCTTATGGGCAAAATATTTCCCACATTGCTTCCGCACGCCTCGCAAACTGCTCCGCCGCAGTTACAATCGAAAAAATTCCTATTTTTGGATAATTTACCTCCGCATTTTACGCATCTATTTATTTCTATTTTATACCCCAGGGCATCTAGAAATTTGAAGATAAATCCCTGAGTTATGAGATTTATCTGAACCTCATTTGTATTATCGTTCATTTTATCTAAAGAATTTAAATAATCCAAAAATAAAAAGAAAACATCTGCATCTTTTTCTTGATCATTTATTAAGCGATTCAATGTTCGAGTAACTTTAAAAACTTTTTCCAAACAGCTTAAATTACTCCTAAGATTCTTAAAATTATTTTCCACAATAGAGCTGGCGATGTTGCCCAGTCCTTTATTTTTCATCACGGTTAAATCTATCAAATAAAAATTTTCCAAATGTCCGGCAAGTTTTGATTGCGCTTTTCGTACCCCTCTGGCAATGGCGGAAAAAACTATAAATCCGATCGGTTTCGCCGATGTCTTTTTTATTTAAAATTATGCCTGTGTATTTATATTCCATATCTCTGTTCCCCTCTCCCCCTCCTTGACCGCGTGTCGCCTTAGCTTTAGCGGTGGCACAGGGGGAGAATTAAAGAGGGGGTGATAAATAATTTGTTTCAAATAATACAAACTCAACCTATTTTAAAGCTTACAGTCATGAGCCTGCCCACTCTCTAATTATACCGACAAATGATTAAAATGTTAAATAAATACAGCGCAAAAAAATTATGCAAAATAAAAAAGGTTCCCGCTAAGCGCTAGCGAGAACCCCACAATGCACAATTCATATCAATTCAGTTTTGTTTAAAGCATTTGATATTTCTTGGGCGTTCTTGAAATGTCCGACACAATCACCGCAAACTGACACAAATGTATCTGTTCTGCGGCAATCAGCAATGTGGGTTGCTGATTTTGCTTTGCATATATGACACTTGTCAGAAAACATTTCAAAAAATCTTACCCACCAAGACTTCTTCTTTCTTCTTTCTTTTGTTATTTCCATTTCGCCTCCTTGTAAGAATTTACCTCCATTTTCCTCAAGCCGACTCAAATTTTTTGTAAAACAAAAAAACAAAAAGAAAACAAACAAGACAAAGACTAAACAAATCCACGGCAAATCTTCTACGTATATCCCGCTAATCACATCCCCTCCTCAGATAAAGTTTTATATGGACTTATTCCTTAAATTTCACATAAAGAACTTTATTTTTTGTTGAATTTTAACCCCATTGAGTTTATTTCAATATACTAAACGTTCTTTGATTTAGCAAATTTTGTAAAATTAAAGCTCCTGCGCGCAACTGCACGCAAGAGCTTCAGGAAAAACTTACTGAGATGTAATCCCATCATCTGGCGGATTGCATCTCATTACTTTCTCGAGAAATCGTCCAAACCAATCCGAACATTTTTCTCGCCACGCCCCATCAATTCAGAGCGACATGACGAAAATTATCAATAGAGATATGCCCAGTAACATACTTGCAATAATCTCGTTGGCTCGTTCGTTTACTTCTTGAGGAAGTGTTTCAATGTTAAGAAAAGAAAAATCGCCAAAATAGAAATAGCCGAAAAAAGACCCGCAGACAAGCAAAAAAACAAACCATCTTTTAGTCAAGGTAATCATTTCAACCCTCCTCTTATTGCTTATAAAATTTAGTTTTGAAAAAATTATTGCAAAGCCAATCCATCAGTACCAATAAACCCGATGACGCCACTATACAAATAACGGGCAAAAAATAGATACCAGTAATAATTTTGACGCCCCTAGTTGTCATCGGCATACCGGAAATGTCGATATTTACGTAAAGACAATGCAATATTTGGCTAACTACAACTGCAAAAACGCCAATAACTATACATCTTATTGCTACACATTTTTTTGACATATATCCCTTCCTTTTCTCGTTTAGGTTTTCTTTACTTTTTTATGGCAATAATAAATTTCTCTCCATCAATTAAAAATTCTTTTTCTAAATCTGAGCTCACTGAATCCGCTTGTAAAAGAACTTGGTTTGCCAAAGTTTCTTTAGCAATAATACCCCTGAGCTCTTTATTATCAAAAACTTCAGGCATTCCTTTATACCACACATTTATCCGATTGTCCACCTCATAACCCGCTTCTTTGCGCATTTCTTGAATATATCGCACAATTTCCCGCGCCTGCCCTTCAAGTTTTAATTCGGGAGTGATTTCTGTATTTAATCCCACTTTATTTTCCCCATCCCAAACTATATTATTTTCATCTGTTCCATGTTCCATATTGTGTGTTATATGTTTTACATTTACCTCTTCCTTAATTATTTCCAAAAGCTCATCACTTAATTCATTATTCGTGATTCTTAATTCGCCTAAAGGTTGTCTAACCTTAATCGCACTCTTAGCTCGCAACTGCAAACCGATATTTACGATTTCTCGCACTGATTGCATGTCAGCATTAACTTTTTCATCTATCAAACTCTCGTCTGCAATCGGAAAATCTTCCAGATGTACAGAGGAATGAGCCACCCCCTCCCCTGTACTCAGGGGAGGGCTGGGGAGGGGTTGAGAACTGCCCACAAGATTACGCCAAATTTCCTCCGCAATAAACGGCGTAAAAGGCGCCATCACCTTTGAAAGCTCCACCAGCACATAATATAAAGTCTGATAAGCTTCATTTTTATCACCATCATTTTCACTTTTCCAAAACCTCTTTCGACTGCGACGAATATACCAATTGGAAAGTTCATCGATAAAATCCACGATTGGATTAACAGCATTGGGCACATTATAAACTAACATATTTTCATCAACTGTTTTTATTAACTTGTGCAATTTGGAAATAATCCACTTATCTAAAATGTTTTTTCCTACTGTGAACTGCTCACTATTAACTGTGAACTTATCTATATTGGCATACATTACAAAAAATCCATAACTATTCCATAGAGTTCCCAGTTTTCTTTGAATATCAGAAACATCTTTATCAATCAAAGCAAAATCATCCCCATTTAATAGGGGCGAGCTCATTAATAAATAGCGTAAAGCATCTGAACTATATTGCTCAAGTAAGATATTTGGATCCGTATAATTTCCCAATGATTTGCTCATCTTTTTTCCATCTGCTCCAGCAATTGTTCCTGTAACAATTACATTTTTAAAAGCTTCTTTGCCAAAAATTCCCACTGAAATGGCGTGCAAATAATAAAACCATGCTCGCACTTGTCCGACATATTCAGAAATAAAATCCCCTGGGAAATTCTCCTCAAATTTTTCTTTATTTTCAAAAGGATAGTGAAATTGGGCAAATGGCATAGAGCCGGATTCAAACCAGCAATCCATCACTTTTTCGATTCTTTTCATTTTTACACCATCTAATTTAAATTCAATCCTGTCTACATAGGGAAGATGATAATCAGGAAGTTCTTGTCCAGAAAGTTCTTTCAATTCAGTATAGCTACCGATTACTTTTTCTACTACCGTTCCGTCTTCTTTTTTACCTCTCCAAACAGGAATGGGAGTTGCCCAAAAACGATCTCGACTCAAATTCCAATCTGGCGCAGTTTCGACTGTATTTTTAAATCTCTTATTTTTAAAATGTTCAGGAAACCAATTAATATTTTTATTTTGCTCCAACATTTCTGCCTTTTGTCCATCAATATCCATAAACCAACTAGGATGTGCTCTATACATTAATTTCGTGCCACATCTATGACAATGCGGATAATCATGTTGGATATAATCAATATGCATTACTGTCCCCTCCTCTTTCAATATCTTGGCAATTTCTTTGTTTACTTCCCAAACATTTTTACCCTCCCATCTTCCGCCAATATAATTTCCATTTTCCTTTTTTAGACATTGCATAATCGTCTTCTCCAAAAGCTGGAGCGATATGCACGATTCCCGTCCCATCTTCAGTTGTAACAAAATCAGCTCCAATAACTCGGTGAGCATTTTCTCCATAATTTTCAAAAAGAGGTTTGTATTTTTTATTAACTAATTCTAACCCTTCTTTAAATTCAATATATTTAAATAATTCTCCGTCTTTAGTTTCATAAAAATCAGCAACGTTAAGTAAATCGTCATTTGAATTATGCTTCTCTTTAAAATCTTTTCCAAAAACATTAAAAAGAACACTTGGATAGAAAGCAAAAACAATCTTATCTCCTTTTTTTGCCTTTTCAGAATCGGCCTGCGCTTCAACTACTACATATTTCAGATTTTTGTTTATTGCTAGCGCTACATTCGCTGAAAGTGTCCAAGGTGTTGTTGTCCAGGCTAACAAATATGTGTTTTCCTCTCCTTCAAGTTGAAACTTAACAAATACTGACGGATCAGTCACTACCTTATAACTATTATCCATCGCCACTTCTGCTTTAGAAATTGGCGTAGCACAACGAGTACAATACATTAAAACTTTTTCTCCTTCGTAGATTTTTCCCTTATCATAA
>LBQR01000063.1 GCA_000990945.1 Candidatus Moranbacteria bacterium GW2011_GWF2_35_54 | reverse complement strand
GAAATGTATTTTTAGGAGAAGTTTTGGATAAAATTGATAATTTACCAATAGTCCCATTTTAATTCTTAACTGTCCCATTTCTATTTTTTCCTAACAGGATAGTAAATTGCTATATAATTGCTATATGACTATAGGGTTAAATCGTTAAGATACTAAGGTGATTTATGTTAAGCCAAAGATAGGTCTGTCTTTGGGCAATCCAGCATTAATATTGTAGTATAATCTTCTGGACTGCCACATAAATTTCGAGTACAAAATTTACTCGCAGAGACAAACAAAAAAAGAATATGATTGGAATTGGTGATGGATATAAGGTATATGTTCTATGTTATATAAACTTATGCTACAATAAAATTAATCTGCAGACAACAATATGACCTTATTTAAAAAACTTATTTTATTTCCTTTGCTTTTTATTATTTTGTTTTCGACTGTAATTTTTGGGGCAGGGGTTTTCAGTAAAGAAAAAAATTACAATATTTTAACAGTAAAAGAAAGTGTGGGCGCGAATAATAAAAAAACTTCCAAACTTCCAGAGAAGCAAGTTGCAAAAGAAGTTAAAATATTATTTGCTGGGGATTTAATGTTGGATAGATATAACCGCGTGCTTGAAAATAAAAATGGAGTGGAATACTTCACTAAAGAGATTGGAGAAATTTTTCAAAATAATGATTTAAATGTCGTAAATCTAGAAGGGCCAGTGACGGGTAATGAATCAGTTTCTATCGGTACAGAAATAGGAAATCCAGCTCATTTTAAATTTACTTTTGATAAAGAAAGCACCAAAAACTTTTTAGCTTACAATAAAATAAATGTGGTCAACTTGGGTAATAATCACATCTTAAATTTTGGCGAGGAGGGCGCTACGGAAACGATAAATTTTTTAAAGGAAAATAAAGTGGAATATTTTGGTTCGCCTTTGGATGAGAAAAATAGTTACATTGAAAAGGAAATAAATGGCTTAAAAATCGCACTGGTTAATTATAACCAATTTTATAAGCAAAGCCCCGAAAGTATATCTGCAAAAATAAAAGATGCGAAAAATAAAAACGACATTGTAATTGTATACACGCATTGGGGAACGGAATACGCATTGACGGAATCAGAAATCCAAAAAAATATTGCCCATAGCTTTATCGACAGCGGCGCAGATTTAATTATAGGAAGTCATCCTCACGTGGTGCAACCAATTGAAATTTATAAAAACAAAGCTATTTTTTATTCCTTGGGCAATTTCGTCTTTGATCAATATTTTTCCGAGGATGTAAAAAATGAGTTGATAGTAACGGCCTCTTTTTCCAAAGATAAAATGGAATTTGCTTTAACGCCTCTGTTTAAAAATGAAAATGGCAGTCTACACCTAGGCGATCAGATTAAACGCTCAAAATTATTAGAGCATTTAGCGAGTGATTCTGGGGTAAGTGATCTAATAAAAATGGAGATAAAAACAGGCAAAATAACCATCTCTGAATAAATGTTTGCATTTTTATTTTACAATGTAGATATTATTTGGCATAATATAATAAAGTAAACAACTAATAAAAATAAAAATGCAAAATAAAAAAATATCAACTGCCATCGGAACAATTGTGATTTTGATTGTAGCAGTTACCGTTGGGATGCTAGTTTGGAAAATTGAAAAAAATCAACCAATCGTAGAACAGCCACAGAAAATTGTTAATATAAAAAAACAAGAGACTCCGCCAGAAATAAATAAACAAAATAATCAGAATGTTCCTGAAGGAGAAGAGTTCCCATCAATTTTAGCAGAACCAAATATGAGCATGGAAGACATTGTTAAGCAACTTATTTTTAAGAGATCTCCTGAATGGGAAATAAAAAATTATAGTATTAGCGTGACAGTTGAAACAAATCAAGAAAATCATGCAATTGGTAGATTTATTTATGATAATAATAAAAAAGAACACCATAATACAGCTGAGGGTATTTGGTTTGCGGCGAAAGAAGATCAGAGTTGGACACTTGTCGGTACAAGCTATACAGGATATTGGGGAATATGCCAAGATTTTAAAAAATATAAATTTCCAACAAATATGATTCCTGATTGTTGGGATATAGAAAAAAATATATTGATTGATACTACAAATACAATAAAATTTTACACTAGTGGCTTTACAAAATCAGATAAAACAGAAATTATAAAATCTTTTCTTGATCATTATAAAAAAACATATCAAGGATCTGAAGGTAGAGATTTTTATTTAAATAAAGATTTATACTTAAAAATAGATAAAAGCACAGACAAATATTTTAAAGGAAGAATTCTTATCGGTGGGATAGAAAATCATAGCACACCTTACACTTTGGCAGTAAAGGAAAATGAACAATGGAAAATTTTACTTCAAAGTCAAGATATTCCTCTTTGTAGCATAGTGGAGCCATACAAATTTCCAAGTGAGATAGTTGATAAATGTTATGACGAAATAAACAAGAAAGAAAAAGATATTAATTAGGCTTATTTATATATTTTTGTATGAAACAAGGGCAGAATCTCGTTGAGATTCTGCCCTTTAACTTTTTTCTGTTTACGGCGTGGGATAAATATATCCCATAACTGGATGGGTAGTAAGGTTAATAGTATCCTCACCAACAATGTGGTAAGTCAAATAGTTGGAATGCCTCAGTGTGATAGACGTTCCACTGACTATCTCTTTAACAATTCCAACGTGTCCTACGTCAGGGAAAGTGTCTCTGCTGAAAACTGCTATCGCTCCTTCTTTTGGTTCACTTCCCGTACTGTATCCAGCAGCTTTTGCTAAACTGAAACAATCCATGGCATCACCATGACAGGCATCATAATCAATGCCTGTTTCGCTACGAACATATACAATGCATTCCCCTCCAGTATCATCTATGTCGGCATAGAAATCTCCCACAGCATTTCTGAACGTCTTGAAAAACTTTGCTGTCATAGATTTGTCCCCACTTGGGGTAACTGAATAAGGGTTTATTGTCTCTTTCCAATATCCGAAAGCATAGCCAGTATTGGCAGTGGCGTGGATACTTGACTGATTTACTTCGTCAAGATTGTACACGCAAGGACAAGTTGTGCAGGCAACCTCATCCACTTCAACGTTGCCACCATCTAGTGGATCAATGGTTACGACCAGTTGAGGCTCTGGACCACCTAGATCAGCATCAAAATAAATAGAATCATCTTGATTATAGATAGGTTGCGAAGAATGTATATCAGACAGAAAATCTATCCCAAAAAATGATTGATTGGTGAGACCAGGAATATTATCAACCCACCACTCAGGCTGACTTGCTGTTACATATCCATATGCGTTAGCATATCCGTTATGGTTTTGAATATACAAAACATTATTACCATTATTGATTAATTTAAAATTAGCTTGCATATTCACGTAAAAAACATTCCAACGCTCTTGTCCATTGAAATAAAATTTATACGCAACCACATCGGTATAGGTTATACCCTCATGTACATATGGGATAGATAGATCGGGAGACCAGTTAGCAAAAGCAGAAGAAAATCCAAAAAAACTCAGAAACAAAGTTACCAGAATAAATCTTTTCATTTTCACTTCTCCTTCTTCGATTTTTGTTTGATGTGCAGTGAACAGCTGGTTTTCTGTTTCATGTTATGTGTTTTATATTACGTGTCCATCACCTCCTTTTTAAAATTTTAAGTAACTGAACTTAGCTTATAGGGGGGGGCAATGAGTTGTCAAGGAAAAAATGTCGTTTGAGTGTTTTGTCTTTGCGAGTCGGTACTCCGACGTGGCCCTGCCTGCCGGCAGGCAGGAATCCAGAATTGTATTTTTTCCTAGACTGCCACGCAAATTTTGAGTACAAAATTTACTCGCAGAGACGCAAAAATAAAAGTATGAGCAGGGAATGGTTGATAAGAAATTATGAGTTTTTTCCTTATAATACTTGATTCATAATTCATAATTCACAATTCAATCCCAAAACGCTTGACACATTTAAAATCCTTTGCTAATATAAATTGGTATTCAAGAAGTTTTATTATAACTATTAAAGTAATATAAATTACTTGAGAGTAAAAACAAATAAAATTAAATATAAAAACGGGTGAATCTAAAAACAACTTTTTGGTTGTTGGTGATTTCTCGTCGCAATGGCGAGTTTTTTATTTGTTAAAAATTATAATCGGGCTGAAATATTTTTTCACTAAAAAGTGTGGCAAAATATTTCCGCGTGATTCAGTCCACTCGTAATGGGTGGGTGAGAATAACGAACATTAACAATTGAATAAGACTTAATTTTTAGTGTTGGCTTTATATCATCGCGGTTGAAAGTTGATGCAACGAGAGAAATTAAGCGTAGGTAAAAAGCAATTTTATCAAAACAATCAATTTAGTTAATAATCTACTGGTCTAGTAGATGATTATTAACTGTTAACTCATTCTGTTACTTAAGCATATGGAGAATGCCTTGACTCGTATGAGCGATGAAGGACGTAGCAGGCTGCGATAAGCCTCGGGGAGCTGCCAAGCAAGCTTTGATCCGGGGATTTCCGAATGGGGAAACCCTCCTGTTTTTTAGCAGGAATTACTATTTGAATACATAGAATAGTAAGGTAAACCTAGTGAACTGAAACATCTTAGTAGCTAGAGGAATAGAAATCAATAGAGATTCCGTCAGTAGTGGCGAGCGAAAGCGGAACAGTCTAAACCTGACCGCACCTCATTGCATTTGGCGCGGAAATTTTGAATTTTAAATTTTGAATTTTAAATCAATTTTTAATGAACGAGTTTCTAATTTAGAAATTTAATCATTGGGATTTTTTTGGAAATTGGAAATTGGGATTTGGAAATTCCACCCGAGTGTAGCGAGGTGTGGTTGGGGGTTGCGAGGTAGTCGTACTCGTTTGATCGTGGTTGTCTTATATTTTTTAGTAAAACACTTTGGGAAGAGTGGCCATAGAAGGTAACAGCCCTGTATACGAAAAAAGATATAAAACAATGAGACTATCCTCAAGTAGGACGGGACCGGAGAAATCCTGTCTGAATCTGGATCGATAGTGAACAAGTACCGTGAGGGAAAGGTGAAAAGCATCCCGATGAGGGAGATGAAATAGTATCTGAAACCATATGTTAACAAGGAGTCAGAGCAGTGCTTGCACTGCAATGGCGTACTTTTTGTAGAACGGGCCAACGAGTTAATTTTATACGGCTTGCATAAATCACTCTGTGAGATATGCGTAGTGAAAGCGAGGCTTAACCGCCGACCATTGTCGTATGAATTAGACCCGAAGCCAGGCGAGCTACGCATGAGCAGGGTGAACCCCAAGTAACATTGGGGGGAGGCCCGAACCCACTAATCGTTTAACGTTAGGGGATGACTTGTGCGTAGGGGAGAAATTCCAATCGAGCTTGGCGATAGCTGGTTCTCTCCGAAATAGCTTTAGGGCTAGCGT
>LBQR01000062.1 GCA_000990945.1 Candidatus Moranbacteria bacterium GW2011_GWF2_35_54 | reverse complement strand
GCTGGAGAGGATTTAAATGTTATTGTAGCTTAAAATAATAATGGAATCATTTGCGGAGACGTTGATAATTTTTCCGCCACCAATACTACTGACGCCCTCCTTACTCTCCGCAATTCTCTCGGACTTTCGATGACTAGTACCGCTTGGCAAGCTGGCGCGACAACTGGCGACGTGGATTGCAGCGGAACTTCTAATTCGACGGATGCACTTTTGATTCTCCGATATTCTTTGGGACTTTCGATGGACGGGACGAGTTGGTGCGAGTAATCATATTAGCATGTTAACACGTTAGCATTTTAACAAAAAAGCATGTTGGTATAAAAACTATAAATATAGAATAATAAAACATTTTAAAATTATTTCTGTCTCAAATCCTGGATATCTCGTGGTTGCTAAATACCCAATATATGCTTATACTATAAAAGTGAGAAACACGACATTTTTTGTGGTGTCTCGAAAAGTAGAGATGTAGCATTGCTACGTCTAGGATTCTGTCTTTGCGAGGGCCACCCCCGAAGCAATCCAGGACGTTGAATCGTGAGCTATCCATAGATTGCCACGCAAATTCCGAGTACAGAATTTACTCGCGAAGACAAACGGATAAATAATCATATTTTTAAATATTTTTTTAAACAAATTTATGCGAGAAGATATATTAAAAGCCAAGCTGGAAAAGCTGGAAAATTTAAGAAATGTAGGAGAACTCATACTAACAAAGAAATTTTAGAAAATTTTGATAATATTAAAGATGAAGTTTTTTTAGTGGGCAGAGTGCGTTCGGTGCGTTCGATGGGAGGCTCTGCTTTTGTACACATTGAAGATGGGACTGATAAAATACAATTATTTTTTAATAAAAATAATTTAAACACCCCTCCTCAATCCTCCCTCTGCGCCACCGCTAAAGCTAATGCGACACGCGGTCAAGGAGGGGAGGAGGTCGATAGCTATAAATTGTTTTCTAAAAATGTTGAAGTGGGTGATTTTTTGGAAGTGCAAGGAACTTTATTCAAAACTAAGACCGATGAAAAATCATTATCCGTGACAGCTTGGAAAATGTTAACGAAAAATATTCGACCTATTCCGAGTGAATTTTATGGTTTAAAAGATACAGAAAAACTTTTGAGAAAGAGATATCTGGATTTAATGGGTAATCGTGAAACTCGAGAAATTTTCATAAAGAAAAATAATTTTTGGCAGACCATTAGAAAAGTTTTGACGGACGAAAAATTTCTTGAAGTACAAACTCCCGTTTTAGAAAGTGTCCCAGGAGGAGCAGACGCGGAACCTTTTATCACGCATTACAATGCGCTGGACCAAGATTTTTATCTCCGCATTTCTCTAGAGTTACATCTAAAAAGACTTTTAGTGGGTGGTTACGAGAGAGTTTTTGAAATTGGCCGAGTTTTTAGAAATGAAGGAATTTCTCGGGAGCATTTGCAGGAATTTGATCATATGGAATTTTATTGGGCTTATGCTGATATGGAAAATGGAATGGAGCTGGTGGAAAAAATGTATAAAGCTATTGCCAAGGCAGTCTTGGGGGAACAAATGATTTCCGTTTGGGAAGGTGAGGAAATTGATTGGAGCAAGCCTTGGCCAAGAGTGGATTATTTTACGGAATTTAAAAAAGAAACCGGTATTGATTTAAGCACTGAAGTAACTGTAAAAGATTTAAAAAAGAAGGCGGATGAGTTAAAAATAAAATATGACCAGGCAGATGGTAAAGGAAGAATGATAGACACTATTTATAAAAAAACAGTGCGCCAAAAATTAATTCAACCTTGCTTGCTTGTGGGTCAGCCACTAGAAGTTTCACCGCTGGCCAAAAAAGATCCCAATATTCCAAACAGAGTATTGAGATTTCAACCTGTAGCTTGCAAAAGTGAGTTAGGCAATGGTTTTGCTGAGCTCAATGACCCAATTGACCAAAAAGAAAGATTTGAGGCGCAAATGAAGCTACGCGAAGCCGGGGATAATGAAGCCCAAATGTTAGACGAGGATTTTATTGAAGCTTTGGAATATGGGATGCCACCAGCTTTTGGATTTGGAATGAGCGAGCGATTATTCGCGGTCATGCTGGGGCGCTCAGTTCGAGAAACGGTGATTTTCCCACCAGTGAGAAATGTTGAATAAATCTTTACTAATTACTAATTCATACTAATATACGAATTGAGATACTTCAATTTTAAAAAATCAAATACACCTCCTCCCCTTGGAAGGGGAGGTGCCCGGAGGGCGGAGGGGTTGGAATTAAAATATAAGAAGAAACCCCCTCCCAACCTCCCCCTTGAGTACAAGATGGAGGGGATGTATCTGCTTGATGGAATAAATTTATGCTTATAGATGACGTTACAATTAAAGTGCGCGCCGGTAAAGGGGGTAATGGAATGGTGGCTTTTGCTAAAACTCTCATGAATCAGGGTCCGACCGGCGGAGATGGCGGACGAGGAGGAAATATTATCGTCCGAGGCGTAAATGACCTCGGTGCTTTGCGACCTTTTAAAACCAAAAAATTAGTCGTAGCCAAGGATGGCGGAGCGGGCGAACAAAATATGCGAACCGGTGCCAACGGGGCTGACGGAATTGTGATTGTGCCAGTCGGAACAGTGGTGCATGATTTGACCAATAAAAAAGATTACGAAATAAATAAGATTGGGCAAGAAATTGTGATTGCCAAAGGGGGAAATGGCGGTTTTGGAAATTTTTATTTCCGCTCCAGCACCAACACTACTCCCGAGCAAGCTAATCCAGGAGCAGTGGGAGAAAATGTCGAGCTTCGATTGGAGTTGAAATTAATTGCTGATATCGGTTTTGTGGGTTATCCCAATGTGGGAAAATCGAGTCTGCTAAACGAGCTAACTAATGCCTCGAGCAAAGTGGCTAATTATAAATTTACCACCCTGGAGCCACATCTAGGAGTTTATTATGAATTGATTTTAGCCGATATTCCAGGAATAATTGAAGGCGCTTCGGAAGGCAAGGGTTTGGGAATAAAATTTCTCAAACACATCGAACGCACCAAAATATTATTTCATTTCATCGCTGCCGATAGCGAAAATCCGGTGGAAGATTATGAAATAATCAGAGGGGAATTGGGTAAATTTAATCCGGAACTTCTCAAAAAAGATGAGTGGGTGCTTGTAAGTAAAACGGATGAAAAGAGTCCTGAGGAAGTTGAGAAAATTGTAAAAAAATTAAAGAAAAAAAATCCACAGATAATTTCACTGTCGCTTTTGGATGATAAAAGTGTGGAGGGATTGAAGAAGGTGCTGAATGAAATAAAGGCTGAAAAGTAAAAAGTTCATAAAGTTATAAGGTTTATAAAGTAGCTGGCGTAAAAAACAATCTGTCTTTGCGAGGAAGGTACTCCTGACGCGGCAATCCAGAAATACATCTTGAAATATGATCATGGATCGCTTCGGAGTACCTCGCGAAGACAAATATGATAAAAACAATTTAGCAATATAACAATTTAACAATATAACTTTATGTTAGACATAAAATTTATCAAAGAAAATAAGGAGGCGGTCGCTGAGGCGGCTAAAAATAAAAATATTAAATTGGATTTTGAAAAGCTCTTAGAATTGGATGCAAAAAGAGTGGAATTATTACAGGAAATAGAAAAGCTTCAAGCACAAAAAAATGAAATTAATAATGAAATTGCTAAAGCGGATGATAAGGCGCAGGTTATTGCCAGAGGAACAAAAATCAAAGAAGAATTGGCGCAACTAGAACCTGAATTTAAAAAAATAAAAGACGCGTTTGAATCTTTGATGGTGCAAGTGCCTAATGTGGTTTCTGCTGATACTCCAATCGCCAAAGACGAGAGTGGCAACGAAGAAATTTTAATTTTTGGCGAGATTCCCAAGTTTGATTTTCCAGTTAAAAATCACATCGAGCTGGGAAAAGATTTGGATATTTTGGATTTGGAAAAAGGAGCCAAAGTGGCCGGTTATCGGGGTTATTATTTGAAAAATGAAGGGGCAACACTAGCAATGGCTTTGATGATGTACGCACTTAATAAAATGATTGAGAAAGGTTATGTGCCTATGATTCCTCCAACACTCGTTAAGGGTAGTGCGCTTTTTGGAACGGGATATTTTAGTGGTAAAGAATATAATTCTAAGGAGGATAATATCTATCAACTTGCTTCTGCCGATGAGGAAGTGGATGGAGCGCTTAGCAAAGAAAAAAGATTTTTAGTGGGAACTGCTGAGCCGTCACTACTCGCTTATTATGCGGATGATGTCTTAAAAGAAGAAGATTTGCCGATAAAGGTGGCTGGTTACTCTCAATGTTACCGAAGTGAAATCGGTAGTTATGGTAAGGACACTAAAGGGTTTTATCGCGTGCATGAATTTATGAAAGTGGAGCAGGTGGTTTTGATGAAAGCGGATGATGAGGCGTCTGTTAAAATGCATGAGGATATGTTTGCAATTTCCAAAGAAATTCATGAAGAGTTGGGCTTGCCTTATCGAGTTTTGAAAATTTGTACAGGAGACATGAGCGCAGGAAAATTTAGAGCTTACGATATCGAAGCTTGGATGCCAGGACTTAATCGCTGGGGAGAAACAGGCAGTGCTTCTAATTTTACCGATTGGCAAGCCCGCCGACTTAATACCAAATATATTGATAAAGATGGTAAGAAAAAATTTGTGTATATGTTGAATAATACAGTGTTGCCGAGTGCGCGGCCATTTATCGCGATTTTAGAAAACTTCCAGCAAGCAGATGGAAGTGTGGTTATCCCAGAAGTTTTACGCAAATGGATGCCAGGAAATATCGACAGAATTTCAAAAAAATAAAAAATATTGTAGAGACGAGGCACTGTCTCGTCTGCACACAGGATGTAGCTGAAAATTTAAATATGATAAAATCAATTCAAGTTGGAATTATTATAAGAACTAAAAATGAAGAAAAATGGATAGGCAAATGCTTGGAGAAAATTTTTGAGCAAACTTATAGAAATTTCGAAGTTATTATTGTGGACTCTGGGAAAAATTTCCAGTTAAAATAATTAAAATAAAGCCGGAAGAATTTTCTTATCCTTACGCACTTAATTTGGGTTGTAAAAATTCTGTAGCTGAAAAATATCTTGTTTTTTTAAGTGCTCATTCTTTGGTAAATTCTAATACATGGCTAGAGAATGGAATAAATGATTTTGCAATTGGCGATGTGGCGGGTGTTTATGGCAATGTTGTGGCGCTTCCAGATGCAACAATTTGGGAAAAAATGATTTTTAATAAGCTTTGGCTGGGAAAAAATAAGAAAATAATAAAAGATGCAAAAATGGGAGTTCTGGGATTTACTAATGCTATAATAAGAAAAGATCTTTGGGAAAAAAGAAATATAAATGAAGAGTATGGAAAAGGCGGGGAGGATGGAGAATGGGCGAAATATTGGCTAGAAAATGGATATGAAATTGTTTGTGATCCTAAAGTTTCCGTTCAACACTCGCATGGTCTTGGATTAATAGGATTATTTAAACAATGGCAACACTGGAGAGACACGATTACTCCTGGACCCTATAAACAACTTAAATATAGAAAAAATGGATAAAAAACAAAATCTAAAATTTCCCAAAGGGTTTTTATGGGGGGCGGCCACGTCAGCTCATCAGGTTGAGGGAGGAACTAATAATGATTGGACGCAGTGGGAGAAAGATAATGCCGATAAGCTGGCTCAAGGAGCTGGCAAAAAATGGGAAAAATGGCAACAGGAAAAATTCCCAGAAATGTTTGAGCCAGAAAATTATATTTCCGGGCGAGCCTGTGATCATTATAGCCGTTACGAAGAGGACTTTGATTTAGCGAAAGTTGGCGGACACAACGCTCATCGATTTTCTATTGAATGGTCGCGCATTGAGCCGGAGGAGGGGAAATTTGACGAAAAAGAAATTGAACATTATCGGCAAGTCTTGCTAGCTTTAAGAAAAAGAGGTTTGGAACCATTTGTTACGCTGTGGCATTGGCCCAATCCTATTTGGATTGGAGAAATAGGTGCTTGGGAAAATAAAGATACTGTTAAATATTATCTGAGATATGCAGAGCGCATTTTTAATGAATATAAAAATCTAGTTAAGTTTTGGATGCCCTTAAATGAGCCTGGAACAGAAGTTTCATTGGGATATTTATTTGGCAATCAGCCGCCAGGAATTAAAAGTAAAATCATTGCCAATGCTGCCTTTAAGAATTTAATGAAAGCTCAAAAAGATTCCTATAAACTTGCTAAATCGATTTCTTCTGATTTTCAAATAGGTTGTTCCCATTTCATGTTTGATATCAAGCCGCACAATAATTTACCTTGGAATGTTTTAGCGGCTAAGATAATGGATTATATTTAATGATTCTTGTGATTTTTTTGGGATTCAGTATTATCAATTATTTTCTATAAATTTAAAATTAGGCGGACACTTTTGGGGGATTTTTGAAAATAAGAAAGTTACAGAGCTGCAAAGTGATTTAGGCTGGCAGATTTTTCCAGAAGGGATATGTAATGTTTTGAAAAGGGCATCAAAAAGTGGGAAGCCGATTTATATCACGGAAAATGGCATTGCCGATGTTGATGATTTAAAACGGCCTAAATTTATAAAGGAACATTTAAAATTTGTGCACAAATCAATTTCAGAAGGAATAGATATTCGAGGATATTTTCACTGGTCTCTTTTGGATAATTTTGAATTTGTGGAAATGAGAGGTTTTTGGCCCCGCTTTGGCCTAATCGAAATTGATCACAAAACTTTAGAGCGCAAACCGAGAAAGAGTTTTTATGAATACAAAAAGATAATAGCGGAAAATTCTGAAAACTAAATGTGGCGTCTTTGCGAGACTTGAAATTATCCCTGTGGATGATTTTAAACTCCCGCCGTATAAGAACCT
>LBQR01000061.1 GCA_000990945.1 Candidatus Moranbacteria bacterium GW2011_GWF2_35_54 | reverse complement strand
TTATCATTATGAATCATCAGTATAAAATTACCAAGCAAAACTGTCCCATTTCTATTTTTAAATATTACTAAATAGTCCCATTTCTATTTTTAGTTAACATAGCAATTTACTATCCTTGCTTTTTTGTCTATTCTGTGCTATAATTAATAATTATGTTGTAGATGATGGGCTAAATCACCTAATAACTATAATTTAAAAAGAAACCCCCTCCTACCTCCCCCTTGAGTACAAGAGGGAGAGGATAAAGAATTATTAATAATAAATAAATGAATAATAAAGATTTTGATACAGTGGTAATCGGGGGCGGGCCGTCGGGAATGATTTGCGCGGGCTTTGCCGGACGAACCGGAAAGAAAGTTTTAATCGTGGAAAAAAATTATGTCTTGGGAGAAAAATTGAAGCTCACCGGTGGTGGCAGATGCAACATTACTAACGCTGAGTTTGACACAGAAACTTTTTTAAATAATTTCCCCAATGCCAAAAAATTCCTCTACTCCCCTTTTTCTAAATTTGGAGTCCAAGATACTTTTGATTTTTTTGAGAGCCTTGGGCTTCCATTAGTTATTGAAGCGCGAAAAAGAGCTTTCCCTAAATCCCAAAGCGCTCAAGACGTGATTGATAAACTCAAAGTTTTCATGAAAAGCAATAATGTGACGATTAAAAATAATACCGCTGTTATTTCAATGGAACAAAAAGATGGTGTAATAAAATCAGTCACGCTTTCATCTGGTGAAAAAATAACGGCCAATAATTTTGTCCTAGCGACGGGTGGTCTCGCTGCTCCTCAAACCGGTTCCACCGGGGATGGTTTTAAATTTCTCAAAAAACTTGGACACACCATTGATAAATCTGAGCCCGATATCGTCCCGCTGACTACCGACGCTCCCTGGGTGCATAGTTTATCGGGATTAGATTGGTCTTTCATGGAAATTAGTTTTATCCAAGAAAATAAGGTTAAACTCAAAAAATTAGGTAAAATCCTTTTTACTCATTTTGGCATTTCCGGACCACTTGTCTTAAATAGCGCCCGCGAAGTTAAGCAGCTTTTAGCTAATGGCCCCGTCACCGCTTCCATTGATTTATTTCCTGACACTTCAGAAACTGAATTAGATAAAAGGATCTTAAAATTATTTGAAAAAAATACCAACAGCAAAGTAAAAAATGTTTTACCTGAATTAATTTTTAAAAATATTTGCTTGGAAATTCTTAATCTTTCTGATATAAATATGTCAGAAAGAATTATCAATTCTATCAATAAAGAAGAACGCAAAAATTTAACTAAGAAACTTAAAAATTTAACTTTCCCCATCACGGGAACTTTGGGATTTGATCACGCGGTATCAAGTGACGGCGGAATTAATCCCAAGGAAGTTAATTTCAACAATATGACTTCTCGCCTTTATCCTAATCTTTATCTCTTGGGAGACATTATTCATATCAATCGTCCCAGTGGCGGATTTTCTTTGCAACTTTGTTGGACAACTGGCGCAGTGGCGGGTAAACATATTAGCACACTAGCATAGAACATAAAGCATAGAACATGGAACATGAATCATTAAAACAATATAACAATTTTTATGCATCTACAAATAATTCGAACATGTCATCTCGACTAAATAAAGGAGAGATCTCAAATTCTTGATAATTTTATTAAATCATGCTTTATGGGACAGCTTAGATTCCTCCACTTCCAAATATTTGAGTACAAAGATTTGTTCGGCCCGCTTCGCAGTAGCTTCAGCGAGGCGAGTCGGAATGACGGATTGCCCACTGGTTCAAAGATTTCCAATAACTTTATTAAAATAAAAACAACCCGGACATTTCATCGGAGTTGTTTTTTTGTTTTATCTAAAAGTTTTTCTAAACTTTATTATGGATTAACTTCTCTCCATTCACTAGTAACAGGGCAACTATCAGTACAAGCAGCTGTGTCAGTTTCAGTAGTTACATCACAGCTGGCATCGGTACAATCTCTAGTTCGCTTGCTAGTAGGCCCACAAGATGGGCTACAAGCTGACCAATTTGTACAGCTGGGAGGGCAAGAATCTGCGTGATATTCACAGCCCTTACCTGTTGTACAGTTATTGGTATAAGCCCATACTCCATTTCCTTCCCCATCGCCAGGACACGGTTTGAATCCATTTGGAATTGAATTCTGACAAGCTGGTGGTGGCACATAATATTCACATCTCTCCTCCGTACAATCATCAATGGAATCTACTTTTTGCCAAGGATATCCTGGACTTCTAGCTCCAACACCATCTCCGGGACATTTTACTCCTCTAGGACGAATGCCGTGTTCTGAGTCATTTTCTACCCTACATAAGTAGTCAGATTTAACATAAGTACATCTTGTATCGTTAGACCAAGACCACTCATTAATCAGTAATGGCCTACGAGGATAGTCACCAGGTATTTCATTAGGACATACATCCGTCTCGTGCCATTGTCCCTGTACGATGTCAGCATAAAGGTATATATCCGCAGAAGAACGGCTGCAAACAGTATATCCGGCTGGGACTTCACCTAAACACAAATTGTAATATTCACATTTGCGACTATCAGTGCATCCTCTTTTTAGGTTTACTCCCACATCCAACCAGACGAGATCCTCATCAGTATTGTAATCATATGGACAAGAGTGAATAACACCAAATGGAGCTGATGGCCATCCCCCAATACAATCATGCTCTGGCAGAACTATTGGTGGAGGGATTACTATTGGTGGAGGGGCTATGATAATTGGTGTTGCAGTTACCGTTAGTGACCCGGAGCAAGTATTTGAACTTGAGCCATTGGCAACGGTACAAGTACAATCTTTTTTACCAGCACTAGCAAATGGCCCTTGGGTGTATGTTTCCGCAGATAGATTAAAATTTCCCATATCAGAATCTAGCCCGGTACAATTGCAAGATGCCTGGTTGTTTGCATCGTTGTTCATTGAGAGCGTTACATTTCCTGTAGTATTGATAGCCATAGAGCTTGGAGAATATTTTATACTACAGCTTGGAGCACTAGGTGCATCAATAGGTGCATCAATAGGCGCAGAAACTGAAAATGGAACAGACATCGGCCCTATATTATTAGATTTTGAATTACAATCATCTTCATTTGAATCATCATTGACACAAGTTTGAGTAGCGTTTACTTGATAGATCATGTTGTAGCTTCCTGCAGGACTAGGCGCACTAGAAATAAGAGAAAAATTCGCCACATACGTTGTCCATCCCTTGATATGAAATGAGCCCATATTTGTTGAAGCGGAACCCACTCCCCCGTAATAATTACCGTCATACCAATAGTTTCCGCAAGTATGATTACCAGCTACACTAGCGGTAGTTGAAATATTTTCACCAGGAGAATATGTGCCTTTATTAATACTAGCATTAGCGCACATCTGACGATTACAAGCTGTTACGGCACTGGCGAAATTGTCAGTGATAAGAAACATTGATCCCATCAAAAAAAATAAGCTCCATAATCTAACTCCTCGCTTACCCTTAAGCAAAACAGAGAAAATGGTGAAAATCACTATGACAGCAAAAAATCCTGCCAATATCCACTTTAAATTAAATACTTTATTACCAATTGCTTCATTTTTCTTTTCAAAAACTAAATCATATTCTAATTTATCCAGCGCTTCGCCTTGATCATTTTCAACACTGGCAAAAACTTTTGGATCTGCACAATCTTTAATGATATTTTCTGTTAGATTTACAAACGGATTATCTTTTTCCAGTGATCTTTTTATAGGATTAATACAACTTTCACCTTTAGCATTGGTTATTGTTAATAAAAAATTAGTAGCTGTTTTCTTTTCTTCTGCCCTAGATCCAGGAAAATCATCACTTGATCCTGACCAGAAAAACATAATTTTAGCTTGCTCTCCTTTTAGATAGGAATCTTTATCTAGGCTCACGTTTTGAATAGTAGAGCTTTCTCCTCTCAGCACATAGTGAAAAGAAACACTATTGGAAATAACTTTTCCAGTTTCATCCACTAAACTCATCTTAGTATTGTATGATTGAGGCTTATCTGCTTTGGGTAATACCACATCAATTTCTGTCATATTTAGTGCACCTAAATCAAACCGCATAGCCCCCCCCCAGCTGGATCAATGTCAACCTTTTCTCCAAAGTCAGAACGTAATCTTGTTTCAAAAATAGGAATTAGCGAGATGTCTTTTTGCATTTTGTTATTAAAAATACATCTAGCTACCAAATTTTCTTCCACAGAAACATCCACGCCTTGGAAAGCTGAAAATTCTTCATCTAGATTGCCATTGGGATAAAGTCGACAATTTTCCAGACTGACATAATTACCATTACCGCTAAGATTTATATCACCCAAATCACCAAGGGCTAAAATTAATCCTGATTCATTTTTAGATTGCAACATTATGCCATATTTGCCATTTAGATATTCTGGCGCAACATAGATGATTTCTTTTTTGATTTTCTGGTTGTTAGCTAGACTCATTACTTCATCGTATATATATTCATCCACTAGCATATTGTATCCTTCCGTGTTTCTCTCTACCAGGATTATTGAGTATTTAACATTAGCCTGAGATTTTTCTCCGTTAGTGAGAGAAAATTTAATTTTAAATTTATTTACGTCTTGAAAAACAATTTCCGTATCTCTGAAGTTAACATCCGCTACAATAACAGTTTCGTCTGCGCCTTCGCTAGAACTTTCTTGAGCCCACGCCCAGATGGGCATTCCCATAAAAAAGAAACTGACCACAAACAACCATAATATTTTTTTCATATTTGTTTTTTTTATTTTGTTTAAGTTTTTTAATTTAATTTATTATACCATAAAAGAATTTGGATGCAAGAGAAATCACGTTATCATTTTAACTCCGCCTCCGACCAGCTGGCGGATGGCGGATTAGCATGTTAACATATTAACATTAAAACAAAAGAGCATAAAAACATCAAAGCAAATAGACATTAAAACAAGATAAGCAAGCATTTGAAGTCATCAGTCATCTGCAAACGGTCATCAATATACATTTTAACTTTAATGACTAATGACCGTTGACTTGGTGACTATTTTTACTATCTCTTAATTTCACATCTTCTTAAATTCCTACATTCCTAAATAAAAAACAACCTCGACATTTTATCGGGGTTAGTTTTTATTTTTTTTATTTAAAAGTTTTTTTCTAAACTTTATTATGGTCGCACCTCTTTCCATTCGCTGGAGATTGGGCAAGCACCTAAATTACAAGGGTCATCCGTACAACTATCAGGTTGGGTACAAGTAGCTGTTATATTATGACATTCGTATACGCCATCCCCGCAATTTTTGCTACAGGTAGTGTCATGCCAAGAAACAGCATCGCAGTAGCTATCTACCGATTTTGAATCTGCACCAACTCCATTGAAACTGTTAGTACAAGTTAAAGTAAAAATAGTAGGATCTATTCCTGGATTAACGGTCGCATTTTCATTTCCTGGATATGATTTACTACCAGACCACCCGCTTGAAGCTGTACAAGCACATCCGCCTGGGCAAGCCGTTGCACTATTAGTTATATTCCAAGATAAATTTACTTGCTTGGCAGATATTACTTGGGTACTATTATTCAAACTTACAGATGCTGGAGCAACTAGGGAAACGTTAGGTGAAGGAATGTATACAGATGAACAGTTAGCACTTGTGCCTGCTCCACCACTTAAACAATTCCAAGTCCAATTAGTAGCATTATGAGTCATACCACTGACACTTCCTCCTAGACAAGCACCAACAGGAGCGACGCTGGAGGGTGCAACGGCAGGATTACAAGCTCCGCAACCTCTGACAGCAGACGCATTAGTCCCACAACTACCACAATAACTACCACTACTAATAGGACTTGTTCCTCGTTGGATATATCCCAGTGTCGCGTCCAAATGACAAGTATCCCAATTATTATAACCTATGGTATAACCGCTACACGTACCGCTACAGCAAGCTGTGCCATATACAGTAGATCCAGTAGAACAATTGGATGCCACAGGGGTGCAACTAGAACCAGCACATATGCTGCTTGCTGCGCCACATGTTACTACAGTACATGATGGAGGCGGTGGTGCACATTTTTTATTTCCGCACTTTAGCCCACAGCAACAACACCCACTGGGACTACAATCATAATAATCATACCAATTTCCAGTCGGTGCATCGTAACATTGCCCGCTACAACCTGCTTGAGCAACATCAACTCCATAGCCCAGAAAAATACCCAAAACTAAA
>LBQR01000060.1 GCA_000990945.1 Candidatus Moranbacteria bacterium GW2011_GWF2_35_54 | reverse complement strand
TACATCGTATTTTTCCGTATTTTTTATATTATTATTCATAATAAACTTTAACAAATTTAACTTACTTTTTTATCTTTTATAAATTATACCATAAAAAATGTAGAGACGTAGCACTGCTATGTCTAAAAAGAGACGCGATGAATCGCGCCTCTACAATTTGTAATGTTGTATTCGTAGAGACGAGGCTCGCCTCGTTTGAGCTCAGCGAAGCGGGCACTGCCTCGTCTGTACAGACGCATTGCAATGTGTCTCTACTTTATTAAAACAAAAGTCTCTTTGTAACTAGAATTCCCTGCCTTATCATAAGCTCGGATTCGCAGATATTGCATACCTGTTTCTGCTTTAGCAGGAATAGTAAAAGAATTAATTTTTGTTTTATAAATCTTTCCTCCTAGATAGATTTTGTATTTATCTATTTTTTGATTATCTGTAGCTTGCCAACTTATAGTGTTACCCCTAGTAAAAGAAGTAAGGCGGTTAGGAAAGTTAGTTATTCCTGGTTTTTCATTATCTATTTTAACTTTAGTTTTCTTTTCGTTTAGGAGAGTTCCATATTGGTCATATTGTTTAACTTTTAGGTAGCCAGAGAAATCACTACTAAGTTTAACTTTTCCATTCCATTTACCATTACTATCAGCTTGGATAGTTTTAATTAGTTTAGAGTTTTTATAAATTTTGATAGTTCCATCTTTTAGTCTTTCGTCCTCTCCTTGAAGTTTGATTTCTTTTTTATCACTATAGATAGTTGAGTTTTTCATCTTTTCTTTTCCTTCGCTGGTTTTGATGATGGGAGAGATTTCAAAAGTTAGGGTGTAAGTGGATTCATTACTGTTAATATCTCGACAGATGGCGTAATAGGTGTAATTTCCAGAAGTTAAGTCAGTTAATTGAGAGGTGTGAGAAGTTTCTCCAGTCGTGGTAAAAACAGTTCCGTTATCAAAAGTAGAATTTTGATCTGAGGAATATTTACAAGTAGAGTTTTCATCAGTGGTTAAACTGAGGGTAACGGAAGTGGTATCGGTAGAAAATTTATTACTAGTATTATTAGTTAAAGTTGGATTAGCGTTATCCCCTGCTTCAACTTGGAAAGTGTGTTCGCTATAGGTGCCAGTGTAAGTGAAAGCTATTTTTCCTTCGCTATTGGCTTTGCAGATTCCAGCGGTGCAATTGGTTCCAGTTATGTTTTGTCCTAAAGTATCATCTACGCTGACGTTGTAATAATTATTGGGAGTTAAATCTCCGATAGTGTGCAGAGTGTTAGTAAGAGATGAATTATCGGAAGATTCTTTCCATTCTTTAGTATTGTCTTCCCAAGTAATATCAGTAATGTTTAACCATTCAGGCCTTACTTCATCGGCGGCATATGAGTTGAAATTTCCACTCTCGGGAGTAACGCTTAAATCAGCTAAATTGGAATTAATGGTTTCTTTATCTCTAAACTTTCCGTCTCCATAAATACGAGCTCCGGCTCCGATATCTATTTTATCAGTTCCAATAGTATGTGGTGGTTGGTATTCATAAGCTCCGATGTCAGGCGTGCCGTAGATAGGGTTGCCAGCGTAGTCGGAAGTGAGACCGACGGAGGTGCCGGAGTCGATGGCGGGAGAATTATATTGGAGAGCAAGATCATTCGAGCCAGGGTTTGTAAATAAAGGATTAGCATTAACACTTTGGATATCATGTCCATCATTTAATTGTGTGCCCCATTCTAGAAAATCTGACCAGGTTAAATAATTAACAGGAGTATCAATAGAAATAGAATGTCTTCCATAATTTCCTATGCCTGATAGATATAGTAAGTTATTGTCAGATATCAATGATGACCCACTATCAACTAGAACTATAGCATTGTTAACACTCGTTAAACCAGAGGCGATATCAATTATATTGTTTTTTAATTCTACATTTAAGGTGATATATGTAACCGCACCAATTAAGATTGGTTGTGCTAACATTGGAATAGAACTATAAATAATATTGTCATAAATCTTTAATGCGTTAATTCCCTTGGGATGAATTCCCCACCGGCAATTTATTATTTGATTGTTAAATACTCCGCCTGAAGTGTTAGTTGAGTTTCCTTTATATACGACACCATAACCCGCACCATAAACAAGATTTTTTTCTACAATTCCATTTATACTGTAGCCAAATAATATACCATGAATTGGAACCGTGTTTTGATCTAAAGATGAATTATAAAATAATGGACCATAAATTGTATTGCCACGGATAATTGATCCATCTAGCTTATTATTTCCGGAACCTCCATCAGAATCAGTACCCAACCTGATAACATATCCGGACAAGGAATGCGTTGATAGTATATTGTTTAGCACCTGCGCAACACCCATATTTGTTCCGGATGAATACATGGTTATATGTGTCAAAGTGCCAGTTGAATCAGTCGTTATAGTATTTCTTTGCACTAAGGGATTAAGTTGGTCTTTGATAAAAACAATACTTCCTGGAGTTGCCAAGTTCGTAAAGGATAAATTATTATCCTGTACTGTTACATTGTATATTCCCGTAGTAATATAAATAGATGCTGAAATATTTGTTTCATCTGCTGAACTTACAACAGTATTGCTATTAAAACTTATGGCACCCGTAGCTCCTGTCGCCAATAATAATCCTTCAGTTAAACCTGTTACGGTTATGGAATTATTAAGAATATTCATCGCACCATTTCCAGCAACTAGGTTAAAAACATAATGAGCGTTATTTCCAGCCACTATAGTATTGCCTGTAATATTCTGAACGTAATCCGCATTAGCTGAACCTAGATGTATAATATTAGATGCACCGACACCATTTATATTATTATTTGTAAGTGAAAAATTTCCTAATAAAGTTATTTCCGTTAGGTTGGAGGTTGCATTAATTACTGAATTATTGACTGAATTAGTAGTTGATCCTGCATTTCCATTTGCATAGAGAAGCGAAGTTGAGGCAGAATCGAGCCAACATCCTGTGAGACTCTTATTGGTAGCATTTCCATCAAAAACAACATTGTATAATTGTCCTGCCGCAGGTGAAAATGTATATCCTGTCATACTCATAGCACCATTACTATTCATTAGCTCAATATTATAGATATTTGCATTGCCTTTTATTATGTGCGTGCCATAAGCAGGAGAACCGTCAGCTATCCAAGTTATACCCTTACTAATTTGCAATGCAGCAGTTGTATTTTTATTTTCTACATAGACTCCTGGGGCTGTATGGATAGTATCTCCATTGGATGCAGTAGTTTCAGCATGAACATGTGTTCGCCATGCACATACTTGCCCTGTGCCAGAACCAGGATATGCTGCATTGGAAAGACCTGTACAATTTATATCATCACCACTAGTACTAATATAATACGTCGCCGCATTTGCCTCTTTTCCAAACCCCAATCCAAAAATAAAAAAAGCTAAGGCGAAAAATCCTAGCGTAAATGTTCTTGCCCCGTTAAATTGCGGTACTCCGCAATATTTAACTGGGGTTTTAAATTTTAAATTTAACTTATCTTTTAAGCCCCCCCCAATAAGTCTTGAAGATTATTTGTTTTCATTTTTATATTTTTATAATTAATTAAGTTTATTATCAGCGTCTTCGCGAGAGGGTACTCCGACGAAGCGATCCAGGAATTTTGAAATATCTCAGAATTAACTATTTCTGGATTGCTTCGGAGTACCTCGCAAAGACAGACCTGCTTTATTATTATTTTATTATTTTTAAATTATTTTATTTTTGATACAAATTTCCTAGATAGATTCTTTTCGTCTCTGCGAGTAAATTTTGTACTCAGAATTTGCGTAGCAGTCCAGATATATTAATTCTGGATCGCTTCGGGATTACCCTCGCGAAGACAGAGGAGAATTTATTCACAATGGCATTGCGAGTGGCTTAATTGCCATTGACAACCTCGTCTCTTCTTCCTGCTTCAATTATATACTTTTTCTCTTAATTCCTTTATATGACGACTCTATTTTATAAGTTTTATAATCGTAATCCTATATTATCAAAAAAAGTGACAATTTGCAATGAGAAACACAATGAATCGCGTCTCTACAATCTATTTTTTAGTTTCTTTAAATCCAATTATTTTTAGTTCTTTATCTTTTGGATTCGTTGCAATAAGTTTATTTATAATTTTAAAGATAACATTAAAATTATCTTTATTCTCTCGTTCCATTTTTTCTATTTTTTCACGTAATTCTTTGTGAGTTGAAAGCATTCGCCTCATGCCAATAAACGCCCGCATTATTTGAATATTTACTTGAATAGCTATATCACTTTTTAGCACGCTCGAAAGCATGGCAATACCTGGCTCAGTAAAGACATGGGGATTATATTTTAAATGCTGACCACGCCCCCTTTTTAAGGTCACAATTTGTGACCTTAAAAAAATATCAGCTTCTTTTTTATTAAGCTGGAACATAAAATCTTCTGGGAATCTTTTTATGTTTCTCTTAACAGCTTGATTAAGCACTTTTGTTTCTACGCCATACAGCAACGCGAGATCAGTATCGAATATTACCTTTTCACCCCTAATGGAATATATTTTGCCGATTATCCTTTCGTCAGGAATAATAGCTATTGATTTTTTATTTTTAGATTCAGACATTTTTATATTCTTAAGATTTTATTAAGATGGTTCTATTTTATCACAAAAATATAAAGCTACGCAAACAAAAAATCTCCCGCTGGAGGAGATTTTTTAGTTATCTAAAAAACTGCAATCTAAATTTATTTCTTCTCTTCTACTTTCTCCTCGTCAGTTGCTTTTTCTTTAACGCCTGCTACTTTAGACACATCTTCTTCCACTTTCTCGTTCAACTCAGACAATTCTTCTTCGCTTCTTGGTGCGCTAACAGAAGCAATGATTGTTTCTAGATTATCCAGAACTTCTACGTCCGCAGGAACCGCCAAGTCTCCAACTGTTATTCTGTCTTCGAAAGTAACCAACTTGGATAAATCAATCGTAAAGTCATGAGGCATATTGCCTGGCAAACATTTTACTGCAACATCATCTAGAGATTTAACCAATGTTCCGCCATTTTCTTTTACGGCAGGAGCTTCACCCACAAAAACTAAAGGAATTTTTGTTTCAACTTCTTCTTTCATATTAACTCGCAAAAGATCGATATGCGTAACTCTGCCAGAAAGAGAATCCATTTGATAATCGTAAATTATAACGTTTTCTTTTTCTCCGCCAGCAATTTCTAAAGTAACCACTGTGTTTTCACCAGCTTCTTGGAAAACTTTACCAAATTCCAAACCATTTATCCAAACGTTTTTATTTTCTTTGGATTGCCCGTACAAAACAGCTGGGATTATTCCCTCTTTTCTTTTAGCATTAAGATTTTCTTTTTCCAAATCTCTTAATTCTCCCTTTAAAATTACACTTTTCATAATTCTTTTTACCGAAATACATTCACAGAAAAACCACACC
>LBQR01000059.1 GCA_000990945.1 Candidatus Moranbacteria bacterium GW2011_GWF2_35_54 | reverse complement strand
TTGTTTCCATATATAAAATTTTTAATCAATTTAATTTCAATCAATATCTATTATAACATATATAATAGCTATGACGCACAAAAAATGAAAAAACCATTCTAATTATGGATATTTTTTATTTTGTTATCAGCAGCCCTAAGGGGAATTCCGCGTCATTCATTCGCCGTCGCTCACTCATTCCTTGCCCTGGGTAGCGCCAAACACTCCTTAACCCGTGTTTGTCGACGTTCATTGCAATAATTTTTTGCTAAAAATTATTTTATTCACTTTCTACCCGTTCGATTCCCAAGGGCACTTTTAAAAACATAAAACCCGCTAAAAAGCGGGTTTTATGTTTTTTAGTAGCCCTAAGGAAAATCCTTCTCGCTCCGACTCGAAGCCTGGGCGCTACACACAGAAAGCTGCGCTCACTCGCTTTCTACTCGCGCCCTTCGATTCCCCTTAGACAATATAAAAAAGATAAGCTACCCGCAGTAACGGGTAGCTTATCTTTCCCCTGTTTACAGGATGAAAACCTGCTGTCCTAACCACTAGACGATAGGGCCATAATTTATTGCTCTAATCTTTCAAGCAATTCTTTCTTTTTAAAACTGTTATTCTTTAGCTCTAATTCTCTTTTGCGTGCTAATCTTTTTATAGCATACGCTTCATAATATATCAACTCAAATGGCGTCAGATGTTTTATAGATTTTGTCTTGCCTTGATTATGCTCGACCATTCTTCTTCTCAAATCTTCCGTACTGCCTATATAATAATATTTTTTAACTTTACTTTTGATTATATAAAGATAGAACATATTTTTTGTAGGATGTCACCCAGAGGGTGATCAGCCTCTGGCTGAAAAACCTGCTGTCCTAACCACTAGACGATAGGGCCATATGTGTTATTTATAATCTAAAAAATAAGGCAATTGATTGCCTCATTACCAACGAATAATATACTATCATTTAAATTAAATTTAATCAAGACCTTCGCTAATTAAACATCCTCTAGCTAATCTAAGTAGCTTTTTCCTATCATCCAATAATGTATAAAAAATAAGACAACACTTTTTTCTTTAACTATCTTAAAAAATCCAATAATTTTATAACAAAATTTCCTATTCCCACAACCAATAACGCAACTACTACGAATGAAAATGGGTATAAAATAAGACTTGAAAAGAAGATACGTGTTCCATCTGCCCATTTATTACCTTTTGAAAATGACGGAAGTATTATAGAAAGAGGGATTATTAAATAAAATAATCCTCCAAAAAAAATAGCTATTCCTGAAGAGACCTTTAAAATCATAATCATCGCTGCAAAAGTCATATAAATAATCATAGGAATACCATGAAGTATAAATAACTGCTTACCTGTTCGTGGTGCTTCGAGTAATTCAGGCTCTTTTTTGGATGGCGTTATCTTACGCAAAATTGTAACAGCTACGATAATTACAAACAAAACAAATAATAACCACATTATTGATATTAGTTTTTGTTCAATATTACCAGTTTCCATATTTTTTCGTTATTTTAGTTTTTATTATATTTATGAAGATTAAATATTTTCTATTTTCTCAAATTCATAAATTCCCACATTCCTAAATTCCTCATATCATATCACCCACCTCTTCCAAAATTTCACTCGGGATGGGATTGTTTTTTGGACTCACTCCAGGATAGCGCCAGACACTGATGATTTTTAATTGATTTTGCGAGAATAATTGATTTTTTAGCCTGTCAGTCGCGACTGACGGGCTTGAACTTGAAGTTTGTTTGAGATTTAGAATTTGAGATTTCGAATTTCGCACTTTGTGCGATTGGTACATCACCCAAATTTCCTGGCTCCATTTCTTCTTGCCATCTTTATCAGTTTTAACTGAAACTGGTTGCATTACAGCCACCGTATTTTTAGCTACGCCCAGTTCTATTCTTTGATAACTTCTGATTACTCTGATGGCTCTTTGCGCGCTAAGACCATATTGCATCATCTTGCCAACGCTGTGTGGAGCTTTAAAATTTCCAAAAGTCATAAGAGTAGAACTCTACAAATTATTTTTCAAAACCATCAGTAACATCTTTTAATCAAAAACTATTTTTCCTTCTAACTCCTCTGCATCCCCTTCTAGCGATAAACTGCCAGTGATAGAATCACGAGAAACTTCTGAAGTAAATCCAGCTCTCACAGCGTCTTCTTTCAAAAAATCTTTTGCGCCAGCTACGGCCTTTTGCAAATCGTCACTGGATAACAATTTTCTATTACTTGCACTGCCCAAAGGTTCAATTTGGTCTTTCTTTATTTTTTCGCTTCTCATCTCTCTGATTATACTTATCAAAATTCTTTTTTCCTCCACACTAAAATCTTCATAAAAGGGCCCTACGACATTTTTTAGAATAACCTCATCACTAATATTATTAATTCTTTTTTCTCTTATTTCATGATCTACGCTACTTTCTAACGCTTCTACAATTGCATCATTATCTTTAAATACGCCTACTAATACTTCTGGAAAAACAAACCTATCTCTATACAATCTTTCACCTTTTTCATCTTTAAATTTAACACCATCGGGGCTTAACTCGCTTACGTTCATAGTATACAAAAATTCGGCGGAGCAATATTATAAATCCATTCCGCGAAGTATCTTTACTCTCTCTTCAATAGGAGGATGGGTTTGAAATAATTTTGACATCTTCTTGCCTTTGAAAGGGTTAGCGATATACAAATGAGCCGTAGCTCGATTGGCAGCTTCAAGGGGTTCACTATCAGCTGAGATTTTTTCCAAAGCCCTGGCCAATCCTTCGGGATGGCGAGTTAGAAGTGCTCCGCTAGCATCAGCTAGAAATTCTCTTTTCCTAGAAATGGCCAGTTGCATCAACATCGCCGCAATAGGCGCTAAAATTGAGAGAATAATCGCCAAAATCATCAAAAAAATTCTGAATTGCCCTCCACCATTATCATCGCTTTTCCCTCCCCAAAAAGCCCAGTGACGAAACCAATCAGCAAGTAGTGTTACAAATCCGACCAAAACAACAATGACTGTAGAGAGTAGGATGTCTCGGTTGCCGATATGCGAAAGTTCATGAGCAATTACCCCTTCTAACTCAGCTTTTTCTAATTTTTGGATTATGCCCGTGGTGAAGCAAATTACTCCATGCTCTGGATCGCGCCCGGTAGCAAAAGCATTAGGAGCGCTGTCTTCGATAATATAAATTTTTGGCAGTGGCAACCCGGCAGTGATGCAAAGATTTTCCACTAAATGATAAAGCTCACGAGCGTTATCATGATTCACTTCTTTGGCTCCGCTCATTCCCAAAACAATCTTATCACTCCACCAATACGAACCAAAGCTCATCAGGGTAGAAAAGATAACAGCCCCATAAAGAATCCAACTATTGCCCATCGCTCCGGCAAAAACGTAACCGACGCCGATTACGAAAACCAAAAAACCTGAAATATAAATCCAGGTTAATCTCTTGTTATTATCGGCTTGGGTATATAAAGTGGACATAATATTTTTTAAATTCGAAATTACAATATCGAAACTCGAAACAATAGATAAAACTAAAATTATAAAAATACAAAACTACTCTGATTTTCTAATAATGGCCCCGAATATTAGCATAAGCTCGGTGGATTCTTTTATTAATCTCATTCTTTCATTTTCTAAGCTAACATTTTCTTGAACATCTATTAGATTAAGCCAAAACCTACTTTCCTTGACTTCTTTTCTGGAAATTTTAACTCTCATCAAAAAGTCCTTTTTACTCAATGCCTCATTAGCTTCTATGTAATTAGCGCCTACGGATCCAGAGGATCTTGCTAATTGCTTACAATCTTCAATATTGCAAATATTCCTAGGAACTTGCTTAATAAAAGCCCTTGTCTCTTTGGCAAATTTGAAAGTACGATCTTCTAAATCAAATTGTTTTGAATTTTTATTTTCAGTCATTTGAATTTGTTTTGGATTTAGAATTTCGGATTTCGAATTTAAAAGCTTACTTTTACATTCTCTTTCTCTGCTTCATTTGTTATTTCAAAAAATTCTCTCTTGGTAAAATTAAGCATTCCCGCAAAGACATTATTGGGGAAAAGTTCAATTTTAATATTGAAATCACGCACATTACCATTGTAAAATCTTCGTGAAGCTTGAATTTTATCCTCAGTATCACTTAGCTCTCTCTGCAATTCTAAGAAATTTTGATTGGCTTTTAATTCTGGATAATTTTCTGCCAAAGCAAAAATTGATTTTAAGGTTCCCGAAAGCATATTTTCGGCCTCGGCTTGAGTTTTGGCATCTCCAGTTGCCTGAGCTTGCATCGCCTTATTTCTCGCCTCAGTCACTCTTTCGAAAGTTCCACTTTCATGAGCCGCATAACCTTTCACTGTACTAATCAAATTAGGGATTAAATCATACCTTCTTTTTAATTGAACATCAATATCACTCCAAGCTTCATCCACTCTATTTTTTAATTTAATCAAACCATTGTAAATTGAGATTACCCAAATTACAAGAATTGCCAGCACTGCCAATATCACTATTAGTGGTATCATATTTTTATTGTTACTTATTTATCAAATAATGATAAATACTTTTTAATTATTACCTTACTTTATAATTATATCACTTACCCAGCTATCGGCAAGCTATTTGTCATCAAGCACGATTTTGGCGGAGTCAGACTCTGTGCTATACTTAGAATAAATCATTAAAAAAATAAAATCATGAACCTAGCACAATACAATATTTTCATTATTCCTTTTGCAGTATTAGCCCTTACGCGCGTTTTAAAGTTTGTTATCTTTTATTTCCGCCACAATCGAGATTTGGCCTACACTAGAAAACACGCCATGAGTTATGGCCATATGCCCAGCGTTCATACTGCCCTGATGGTTTCTATGGTCACTTCTATCGGCCATTATGAGGGGATAAATTCCGGAGTTTTCGCGCTCGCTGTCATCATGGCTATCGTAGTAGTAGATGACGCCACGCGCCTGCGGGTTTATATGGGAACTCACAGTGAATATATAAACTTTATCAAAAACAAACTCGACATGGATAATGAAAAGTATCCCGAGCTCAAAGAGAGAATGGGCCACCGCTTAAGCGAAGTGATTGCTGGAGCAATAGTGGGCCTTACTTTTACGATTCTGTTGATAAATATTCTTTAAATTCATCAAGCCCTTCTATTTTAAGAACTAGAAAAATTAACTAATCCTGAACTCTTTATCCCTGATTTTCTTATGGTAAGTAATAGCAAATCGATGAGCTTCGTCGGTAATTCTCTTGAGTAATTTTGTGTCAGATAAAATATTTAATATTTTTTTATTTTTAATATTATCTGCACCCACTACTTCTATTTTTTTTCTTTCTGCACCTTTGGCTACTCCAATAAGCGGAATGGCTATGCTATTTTCCCCCAAAACTCTTATCCCCATATTTAAGTGTCCGCGCCCTCCATCGAGAATCATTAGATCCGGCAATTTCCAATTGTTTCTCAATCTTCGAAGCAAAACCTCTCTCATCATCGCGGTATCATTTGAACCCGCTACGGTTTTAATTTTAAATTTACGATATTGGGCTTTGTCTGGCTCCCCTCCCGTAAAAACAACCATTGACCCAACCGCAAACTCTCCGGAAATATTAGAAATATCATAAGCTTCGACGCGAAAATCTTTATTTGCCGATGATTTTACTTCCCCGCTTAAAAGTGCAATTTCTTGGATGTGTTTGAGGGCAAAAATTTTATTTTTTGCCTCTTGAGCTCTTTCAAACTTCTCTTCCTTCGAATATTTCTGCATTTCTTTTTCTAGAAGTTTTAAAAGATTTTTTTTCTTTCCGCTTAAAATCATCTTTATTCCTTGAATGTTTTTTTTATAATCCGCCTTGCTGATTGCTCCTGCGTAAGGCCCAGGACAAAGTCCCAATTGAAACTCAAGACAGCCCTTTTCGCTTTTTTCGTTGCGGCTATGATAAGGGAAAATTTTGCGAATAATCTTTAGGGCAATTTGAATTTGAGCGTTAGAAGTGTAAGGACCGTATATAAAAGAATTTTGAATTATGAATTTTGAATTATGAATTTTTTTATCTACTTCATGATTCTCATTTTTAATTTTTAATTTTAAATTTTTAATTGAATTCAGGTCTGTTTCTCGCAAAATAAGAACCCGCGGAAAGTATTCTTTGGTGATGACAATATAAGAAAAAGTCTTGTCATCTTTGCCTTCTACATTATATTTTGGTTGATGTTTTTTAATTAAATTAGCCTCCAATATCAAAGCCTCTAATACTGTCTCAGTTTCAATCGTTTTAATTTTTTCTACCTGCGAAATCATTCGCTCAATCGGACGTACCATGCCCATTTGCATATTCACATCATTTGCATTTATTCGTAAATTTGTATCACTCAAAAAACGAAAATACGAGCCCACTCGATTCTTTAAATTAGTAGCTTTGCCCACGTAAATAATTTCTCCGATTTTATTTTTGAAAATATAAACACCAGAAGTGGTGGAAAGTTGTTTTATTTGTGCTTTAATTTTAGCATTAAGCATATAATATAGAATAAAATTTATCCCCTACATTAGAACCCTCTCCCTCTTGTACTCAAGGGGGAGATGTCCAGCAGGACAGAGGGGGTTTGCTTCTTATATTTTATTTAAATATTACCAAGTTTCTAACCCCTCCCCGCCCTCCCCTTTGCGCCACCGCTAAAGCTAGGGCGACACGCGGTTAAAAGGGGAGGTGGAAATACCAGCATATACTTCTCAAAAATTATTTAGCAAGATCAAGTTCATCAGTAATTCCCACCTGCTCCACAAATTCATCCACGTGGCTTACAACAATCATAGCGCCTTTGTAATTTTTAAGCGCTTGAGCAATCACTGGAATATGGCGAAAGTTAATATGATTAGTCGGTTCATCTAGAATTAGCAGTCCCGGCTCTTGAAGGACTAGCTGGGCAAACGCCACTAAGCCTTTTTGACCTTCTGAAAGACTGCCTACTTTAGAATACATAATATTATTACCAATCAAAAAACCACTGGCCACTGCCCGCATCTTTTCCTCTTCTTGTTTTTGCATAGCCCCTATCAAAGTATCGTAAACAGTTTCTTCAAAATCCAAAGTAGAAAAATCTTGTCGATAATAACCCACTCGAATACCATCTAAGATTTTAGCGCCCGTAGTTTTACCTATTCCATTGGGACCTTTTAATAATAAATGTTGATTTTTCTTTAAAATTATTTCCACCGGTTTTTCTGTGGGTTGATGGTTTTTCATCACACCCACTGAAGTAATGGTAATAATATTTCCCACTACATCCGGCTGGGCAGGAATTACAAATTTACGAATAGTTTTATCTTCCTTCCTCACGTCTACTTTATCTTCTTCCATCTGCTCGATTTCATCGCGCATTTTCTTGGCGATAATACGCATTTTTCCTCCTTTATTGGCAAAATAATTCATTTTCTCCTTGTTGTCTCTAATTCTCTTTTCATATTGAGCATTTTTACGAATTTCTTTTTCTATCTGCGCTTTAATCTCCTCTACTACCACATAATAATCTCCCACATATTGGTCGATTTTGTGCTTAAAAATATCTAAGTAAATCACGCCATCTGTAAACATGTTGAGAAAATCTGCATCATGGGAAATCACGATACAGGTTTTTTCATAAGCCATCAAAAAAGTCATCAAATGTCCGATACCATCATAGTCTAAATTATTAGTTGGCTCGTCCAGCATCAAAACATCTGGATTTTGAATCAAGGCTGAAGCCATCAAAAGTCTAGCTTGCTGACCACCCGAAAAAGCACTCAGTGGCTTATCAACCGGCAAGGTGAGGTTTACAATTTCCATCACCTCTTTTATTTTTTTATCTAATGCATAGTCCTCTCCTTTAAAATAGGTAGCAAAAAATTCTCGCAAAGTTAAAGTTAATTGTTCTCGAGGAATTACTTGTTGCGAACAAGCGATGGTTTCACCTTCTTTAATAAAAATATTTCCCGCCGAAGGCTTATTTGTCCCCATTATCAAATTAAAGAGGCTAGTTTTACCAGCTCCGTTTTGGCCCATCAAAGCCACTTTCATGCCTTTGCGCAAGGCAAAAGACGCCTCATCCAGGATTACTTTTCCATTTTCGTATTCAAATGAAACATCACTAAATCTTATCACTACATCGTTGGACATATACTTTTTTTCTAAAATTTTAATTAAAATACAATTGAGAATAAATTGTAACACAAAAAGTTATTTTATGCAAAAAAAGTGAATAAATTCATCAGTCATCAAGTCAAAAGTCATCTAACCACACCTTTGACCGATGACAGTTGCCCTGATGACTAAATAATTTTTTTCTTGAAATAATCAGCAGTAATGTTATAATCAAACTACTGTAAATTTTAAGAGAAAAAATATGCTAGACAAAATGAAACAACTTTATCAAATGAAAAAAATGCTCGATAGCATTACTTCGACTGAAGATTACAAAGGTATCAAGGTTACTATCAATGGCGCGATGAAAGTTCTGAGCGTTCAAATCAGCGACCAGGCTCGTACTTCCAATGACTTGGAAAAAAATATCCTCAAATCCATCAATAATGCCATGGGCAGTGTCCAAAAAAAAATGCAAAAAGAAATGAAATCCGGAGACCTAAAAATGCCCTTCTAAGCTCAAAAATATTTTCTATTGATTATGTTTTTCTATATGTCTAAAATAGGTTACCAAGTAATCTGTTTTTTGACATATTTTTTGCACTTTATATATCGTGCCATTCATACAATTCAAAATGCAAACCTTCGGCTGTTAACTATATGCCCTAAACCTATGTAAAAGCTTTTAAATCTATTAAATAGCTAAAATAATGGTTGAATACAACAATAAAAAATCAAAACTTAAATATATTTTTTTGCTCCTAATAATTTTGGGTGGTTTTTATATCGGCAAAATTTTATTTTTTAAAGACAAAAGAGTATTGGGAATCATTGCGGGAGAAAAAAATATCATACTAGATGACAACGGTTTTAAAAACAATTTTAAAACAAACTCCAAAACAGTCGCTGATTTTTTAGACACTCAAAAAATAATTTTAAACGAAAAAGATTTAATTTTTCCCGATAAGTCTACTGTTATTTATCCAGGAAGCATACTAGAAATTCAAAGAGCTAAAAAATTGATTATTTCCGTTGATAAAGAGAGAAAAGAAATTTATGGATTTAAAAACACCATAGGAGAAATAATTCTTGAAAATAATTTAGCTGTTAAAGAAGAAGATATTGTGAAGCCCGAGAGAAAAACAATTGCTTACAATAATGAAGAAATAAAAATAACCAGAGTGGAGATCAAAGAAGAGGTTGTCAAAAAAGATATTGATTTTAAAACTATCGAAAAAGAAGATGATAAATTAAGCTGGCGCACAAAAAAAGTTGAAGTGACGGGAGAGAAAGGCACCAAAGAAATCCGCTATGAAGTCGCTTATTATGACGGCAAAGAAGTTAGCCGCAAGATCAAAGAAACTGTCGTGACCAAAGAACCGGTTGATAAGGTTGTGACTCAAGGAACCTATGTAAAATTAGGGAAATCCCACACTGGGCTAGCCAGTTGGTATGCGCACACTGGTACAATGGCGGCCGCCAATCCGTGGCTGCCAATGGGAAGCTACGTAAAAGTTACCAACAAAGACAACGGAAAATCCGTAATTGTAAAAATCAATGATCGCGGTCCTTTTGGGCCCAATCGAATAATTGACTTGGATAAAGTAGCTTTCGAAAAAATCGCCTCTTTGGGGCAAGGCGTGGTCAATGTGAAAATGGAAGAAATCTCAAATTAAATTTAAAAAAATCCAAAAATTTTATTATTTTGTGATAAATATATTTCTTTTAAAACCCAGCCCCATAAACTAAATCTACTTCCCTTATTCTCGATAAATTTAACCGTACTTTCTCGCTTTCCTTTCAAGATTGAGATTTGATTATCCGCATCTTTTAACATATTTTCATCCACGATAAGCCCCTTTCTCTCTTCTATCTCCTCAATCTTTTGATCATAGAAATACAAATTATCTTTCAACTCTTTTATTTTTTTATAATCTTCGCCCATAAAAAATATAAGCGCACTACTTCTACCTTCAATTATTTTTTTATTTTCATCTTGACTTTGGTGAAATTTTTCCACCTCTTCAAAAATAATATTGATATTATTTTTTTCTTCTTGATCTTTTTGGGCAATCCTGTTTTCTTCTTCCTGTTGAACTTTAATTTCTTCCAATTCCACTTTTTCTTCTACGGAGATAGTTTTAGTTTTTTCTTTTTCTTCTAGCGCTAATTTTTCAGCTTCCCGGTCTTCTTTAGTCTTAGTCGCATCAGCAATTTTGTCTTCATCAAATTTACAAGCCGAAGAAAAATCTTTCTTTTTATTATCAATTATCTTGTTGGATGTCAGATCCATTGAATCAGCCCAATATCCTTTCGGCCTACCATCAGCCCCACTGGGAGCCTTGCAATCCAAGCCAAAATTGCTATTTCCAGTAATAACGTTACTTTTGATATTTACATCCCCCTTTTTATCTGTGTCACTATAAAATTGAGCCGCAATGCCACTAGCTTTATTTTTCTTTATACTATTATTAACAATGCTAAGCTCTGCTTTTCCTAAAATAACTTCAATTCCGCTTTCGCCATTATCATAAATTTCATTATTATTAATTGAACCATTCACATTGGCCCGAATATCCAAGCCTTCTTCTTTATTGCTATAAACTTTGCAATTAATTATTTTGATATCTTTGCCGTACTGGATATACATCCCTTTTCTGTTTCCAGAGATCACCACATCATCAGCAGTTAATTTCCCTCCTCCTGTAGTTGTTATTCCAATATTAGAATTTTTAATTTTTGCATCTTCGATATCGGCATCTGCTCCATCTGAGACCGCTATGCCTCCAGTTAAAACAGTTAATTTACTAATTTCAGATCCGTCGTCCATCGTAACTTTTCCCTTGACAATAGTGCCATCCTTACTATTTCCTCTTAATTTAACGCCCTTTTTTAAAGTTACATCTTCCTCATAAGTGCCCTTGGCAAGTTTAATTTCACCGCAATCGTCATTAACGGCTTTGGATATTTTTTTGTAAGGATCTCCACTGCTTCCGTCTCCCCACATAGCAAATGCTAGCTGCCCGCACAAAAACAGGAGATAAGAAAATCCCCCCAACAATTAATCCGATTGCTAGATAAGTATAAGATTTTTTCATTAAAACTATAATAACACAGTTGAAAATAATTTCAAATGTATTGGAAACCATGTATTGGGAAATTCTTTTTGTCTTCGCGAGAAAATATTGTACTCAATATTTTCGTGGCGATCCAGAAACAAACTTAATCTGTAAATAAATTTAAAATACTGGATTGCCGCGTCAGGAGTACCTTCCTCGCAAAGACAGACCAGCTTTACCATAAAGGTCAGAAATGAGTTACTAATTTTTTTTACTTGTCTCTTAGAAATTGTATCTTATTTCTTCAAGACTTCTTTCAAATACTTTCCCGTATAACTCTCTTTATGCCATTTGGCCACTTCTTCAGGCGTACCGGTTACGATAACTTTTCCTCCGCCATCTCCACCCTCCGGACCCGTCCATATTATGTTCAATCACAATCACCGTATTGCCAGCATCCACCAGTCTATTCAAAATGTCTAATAACTTTTTAATATCTTCAAAATGAAGTCCGGTAGTTGGTTCATCCAAAATATAAATATTGTGCCCGCTGGAGCGACGCGAAAGTTCGGTCGCCAATTTTACGCGCTGGGCCTCTCCTCCGCTTAAAGTCGTAGCGCTTTGCCCTAATTCAATGTAGCCCAAGCCCACTTCATCCAAGACTCGAAGTTTATCAGAAATAAGAGTAAAATTTTGAAAGAATTCAAATGCCTCACTGACTGTCATAGCTAGCACCTCGGAAATATTTTTACCCTTATATTTTACTTCTAGGGTTTCGCGGTTATAACGCTTGCCTTTGCAAACATCACAAGGTAAATAAACATCTGGCATAAACTGCATCTCAATTTTTAAATATCCTTCACCTTTACAGTTATCACAGCGCCCACCGCTTACATTAAAAGAAAACCTTCCTGGGCTGTAACCGCGCGCTTTAGCGTCTTTAGTAGTAGCAAATAAATCTCGGATAAAAGTAAACAGTCCCGTATAAGTCGCTGGATTAGAGCGTGGAGTGCGTCCGATAGGCGCTTGATCCACCATAATAATTTTATCAATATTGTGCACGCCGATTAATTCTTGATGCGCTCCTGGAATTTCAAGAGTTTTATGCAGTTTGTTAGACAGAGCTTTATAAAAAGTATCTTTAACTAAAGTGGATTTACCACTTCCAGAAACTCCTGTCACACAAGTAAAGGTATTCAGGGGAAAATCCACATTAATATTTTTTAAGTTGTTTTCGCGCGCGCCTTTTAAAGTGATGACTTTTTTATTAAAAGCTTTTCTCCGCAAATGAGGGATTTCAATTTTCATCGTTCCGTTTAAATATTGAGCGGTGATTGAGCGCTTGTTTTTCATCACTTCTTCTGGTGTACCAGCCGCCACGATCTCTCCACCATGTTTGCCGGCTCCTGGGCCAATATCCACTAGGTAATCTGCGCCTCGCATCGTTTCTTCGTCATGCTCAATGGCAATTACGGTGTTACCCAATCTTTTTAAATTTTTCAAAGTTTCCAAAAGCTTAGCATTATCTCGAGCATGAAGTCCAATTGACGGCTCGTCTAAAATATAAAGCACCCCCACCAATTGTGAACCAATTTGCGAAGCTAGCCGAATTCTTTGCGACTCTCCTCCACTTAAAGTTTTAGCTCCGCGAGAAAGAGTAATGTAATTTAAGCCTACATCATTTAGAAAACTCAACCGATTAATAATTTCTTGCACTATTCGATTGCCAATCAACTTTTCTGTAGGAGTTAATTTTAAATTTTTGAAAAAATCTAAAGCATCAGCAATATTCTCTCGAGAAATTTCATCAATATTTTTCTTTCCCACCTTTTTTATAACGACTTCCTTTGCAAGTCGAGCATGGATTTTGACTCATGTATTTTTCAATATCATTTCTTACTGCTTCCGAAGTAGTTTTACGATATCTATCTTCCATCCAGCCCACTATCCCCTTCCAAGTCATGAAATATTCTCGCACTCCTGTGCGAAAATGATATTTCACACTGATTAAATCTTGATCTTCGCTACCGTAAAGTAAAATATCCAAATCACTTTTACTCAAATCTTTAAGCCTCTTATTTTCAGCGATGTGATCCCAAGTAATTATTGGATTTATAACTCCAAGGCAAAATTCCTCCCTCTCCAATAGTTTTATTATCGTCCGGAATAATTAATTTTTCATCCAGTTCTTTCTTGGTTCCCAATCCTTCGCAAGCTTCGCACGCTCCAAAAGGTGAGTTAAAAGAAAAGAGTCTCGGCTCTAGCTCGGGAAATTCTATTTCGTGTTCTGGACAAGCCAAATTTTGATTAAAAGAATTTTCTTTCTTGCCGTTTTTAATTGTTACAATTCCAGCTGCAATTTTTAAAGCCCGTTCAATTCCTTCAAATATTCGGCTTAAATTTTCATCATTTATTTTGATCTTATCAATAATAATATCAATGATATGTTTTTTATAACGAGCCAATTTTATTTCCTTCCAAGTGGATAATTTTATTGTTTTGCCATTTACTCGAGCAATTGAATAACCACTTTTAAACATATTCTCTAAAAGCGTACTATATTCTCCTTTGCGACTGCGCACTACTGGAGCAATAATTTCTATTTCCTTGCCTGCGCCAATTTCAATGGCTCTGTCCACGATTTCATCAATTGACATCTTGGCAATTTCTCGTCCGCACTCCGGACAATGAGGAATCCCAATTTTAGCATACAGCAAACGCAAATAATCATGAATTTCCGTAATTGTCCCCACGGTCGAACGAGGATTACGCGAGACTGATTTTTGATCAATTGAAATAGCCGGACTAAGCCCTTCAATATAATCCACGTCTGGCTTATCCATTTGGCCCAAGAATTGACGCGCATAACTAGACAAGCTTTCTAAATATCTTCTTTGCCCCTCGGCAAAAATGGTATCAAAAGCCAAGGTACTCTTGCCTGAGCCCGAGAGTCCCGTAAATACGGTTAGTTTATTTCGAGGGATTTCCAGATCCACATTTTTTAAATTGTGTTCTCTGGCTCCCTTTACAAAAATTCTATCTTTCATCATATATATAAATTTAACTAGCATCCCCTCCTCCTCTCTGAGTTTCATAAACAAAAACCCGTCTACCTATATTATACCACTTCCACACAAATGTCACGCCTTTTTTATGAATCATGAATTAAGTATTATGTACAAAAAAATTCTGAACCAATATCCAATTTTTAATACCCGACCGTCTGTCATCTCGACTCGCCTCGTTGAAGCTACTGCGAAACGGGCCAAGTAAATTTCTGTACCCAGAAATTTATGCATGGAGAGATCTTGAGTTTAGAATTTTTAGCTTAATTTTCGAAATAAAAAACCCTGATGACAAGTATAAAACTCTTTTCACCAGGGCACCAACGACATTAATTACCTTCCTCAAAGTCTTTCAAAAAATCCTTAGGAAGAATAACAACTTTTTCTTTCTCCAACTCTCCTTCTTGTCCGAGATCTCCGTAATATGTTCCTCCGCACAAAGAACATACCCGTCTTCTTTTTTCAGTATCTCTCCAGCACATAGCATCCTCCTGCATTACTTTATTCATCAAGAAACATAGCTTCAATTTGATCAGAAGTAAATTGTCTACTATCCAATAGCGCCTCTTTCATAGAAACACCATAAAAGTCCGCAAAACGCGAAATAGCTTCCATTAGTCGAGTAAAGACATACTCTTCATCTTGCTCATGAACATTGACTTTAGAAGAAAGAGCACTTATGACCGCATTCAGGGCCTTATAGCAGCCAGAGGCCAAATGGTTATCTGTGTCGCTATCCCACACTTTTTTAAGAAGAACATTGGCGTTTTGGATCAATTTAAAAGCCTCTTTTAGATCACTAGCAGTTTGCCTATCTTCTTCGTTGTTTTTTGTCATTGCTGCCGCTATGATGCTAGTGTGATCAATATCAAAAAATACAGTCTTGTGAAATTCTTGCGCTGCGAAATCATCCCCCATTATTTCCAGAGTTGAACTGTCTGA
>LBQR01000058.1 GCA_000990945.1 Candidatus Moranbacteria bacterium GW2011_GWF2_35_54 | reverse complement strand
CATAAATATTTTTTTCTTATTTACGTAAGCGAAACCAATTTCAAGAAAAACATTTCCACCGATATAATTTTTCTGGCCATTTTTTTCTATATTAACTACTAGCACGGCGTCACCACTGACAATGGCATTGTAATACCACATGATATAATCATTTTCTATTTTTAATTGAGCATGTTCGCCCTTGGTGATTCTATCCATTATTTCAGTTTTCCCTTCTTTTACACTTTCGATATAATGAGGGTGAATAATCGGTTCATGACCCATTTTGTTAAGCTCATCATATAATCGGACTTTCTCTTCTCTAAAGGCGCTACTTCCTAAAATTGTTATTTTCATAATGCTTGGTATTTATTTGTTACGTAGCATGCTACGTAACAAGGTAAGTAATTAATTAAGTAATTATATTATTGCGTATCTCTTAAACTCTTTTTAGGGCTTCAAAATGAATTTTTTCATCATTTTCGTCAAATACTGTTATCACTTGATATTTTCCCTTGGTATGGACTCCACCATTTTCTAAAAAATGCGTGGCTTCTAAAATTTTGATGCTCGCCAGCGGTCTCGATAAATCTTCGTTACCCTTTGTTTTCATAAGTGGAATCTGACCGTTACCCCAAAACTCACTATCGCTCAAATAATAAAGCCTCTGCCCGCTTTTGAGAAATTCGTAGACTTTCCCTTCTTCCAAATTTTCCGGCACACACTCCTCAATTTTTCTTTCTCCAGAATTGTAGCTAGCGATATCTCGCAAAGCCAGATCTGGATTAAATTCAACTTGAATACCCATAAATTTATTTTTTAATTATAACATTTACTTTATCCAATAATATATCTTTTTGAGCATTATCATAATACCCTTCAATTTTTCCAAGCAATTTGCCACCCTTGAAAAACAACAACGCTGGAAAAGATTTGATTTTATAATCATTTAATATTTTATCGTTTTCATTTTTCATTTTTCTAAATTTTATATCCATACCCTTAAAAATCTCCTTAACTGGGATTGATTTTCTTAAACATTCTATGGAATCATCATTATAAATTTCGACTCCAACCAATTTATCAGAAGATATTACTTCTAAATTAAACTTTTCTGACTTCATTTGAAAAGCAGTATGAATTGGAGTCGCGCCATAGCGATCGACAAATAAATCTGAAACTTTCCGAGGATCCTCATCTATTTCTTTTTTTATTTTATTGTATTCATTTTCGTTTCTCGCAACATGAATTGCGCTTACCATGCAAGCCTTTTCGCATATTCCACAACTAACACATTTCTCATTATCAATTTTAATACTTTTTTTCTCTTTATCCCAAGACAAAGCACCCGTCGGACAAACAGCCACACCATTACACTCTTGGGCATTATCACAAATTTTAAAGTTTATTAATACTGGCATATTTTTTAATATTAAAAATTAATTATTATATGATTATTTCTCAAACGGGTTTTTTCCTTCAAAAGTTATTTCTGCCACGTGATTATTTACAAATTCCTCTGGTACGTTATATTTCTCGGCATAAAGCGGACTGATAATCAAAACCCAACTTTTCTGAAACATTTTTGACGGCTTCTTCTGACTTTCCTTCAACTTCCACCAAAGGTTCGAGAAATGGCCACTCGTCAATTGTTACTTCCACGCCGTCCAAAATCCACAGTTCTCTTTTGGTTTCTTGATAAGATTTTTTTCGGCAACCAATAGTTTCCAAAAATTCTACCGCTTCAGAAAAATCATCCACTGTTAAACCGATTTCTTTTTGATTTTCAATTTTCTCACCATCGATAATTTTAATAATCATAGTTATCTTATCGCCTTCATCTCTTACGCGTAGCCATCCATTTTTATTTTCGTGTCCAACAGGAAAATTAAAAGTCACTCTTTTTTGCAAAAATTCCTCTCGCGTTAAAACTGCGCCAGATTTTTTTAACCTATCTCTAATTTCATCTTTATTTATATCGGTAAAAGTGGCTTCAAATTCTATTTTCATTTTTTTATTCTATCAGTCTCTGCGAGTAAATTCTGTATTCAGAATTTGCGTGGCAGTCTAGAAAAATTAAAATCTTGATATTAAAATATTGTTCTGGATTGCCACGTCAGGAGTACCTTCCTCGCAAAGACGGACATAACAAGAAATTTTACTTTCTGGGATGACATACAGGGGGGTTAACTTTTGCAACTAGAAATTCGCAAATTCGATTTTCATTCGCAATTCGAGTTATTATTTATTAAGCAAAACTCTCAGCGGGAAAAAGCTCGATAACGCGGTTCTTGCAAAAATCGCCAAGACCATTCAAAACCAAATATTCGCATAATTTTTGGCGCCCGCATTATTTTCCCCGTGATAAAATCGAAGCTTCCACCTACTCCCACAGCCAATCTCGCCCAACTACTCCAACGATTCAAACTAGCAATAAATTTTTCTTGATATGGCGCGCCAAAATTACAAAAAAGTATATCAAAAGTAGTATGCCCTTCTTTAATATTTAAACTCGCTAATTCCGTGCTTCGATCAAAATGTCCAGCTGAAGGGTCAACGCCTACTCCGCTAATTTTTATATCCGGATAAACTTTTAAAATAGCTTCCCGAGTCTCTTGCCAGGTGCTTAGCCCTCCTTTGTTGGCTACCAATAAAACAGATAATTTTTTTTCATTGGCAATTTCTAAAATTTTCCACATTAGATCAATGCCGGTCATTCTGGTACGCAGATGTCGTCCAAATCTCCAGAAGGCAAAACGAATCCCAGTACCGTCCGCCAAACACAAATCCGCATTATTTAAAATATTAAAAAGAACGCCATCTTCTTTGGCTTTTAAAATAATTTCCGGATTGACAGTGGCTATTTGATGGAGCTTATCTTCATTTAAAAAATCTTCTATTTTAACAATAATTTCTTTTTTAGAAAGATTATCTATTTTTACTCCCAATATCTTTAATTGATTCATTTTTATTTTAGAGACACAAACTTTTTAGATATTTTTTTAATTCTTCTTTGATCTCGGGATGTTTGAGGCCCAGATGAATAGCAGCTTTCATAAAATTAAGTTTATTTCCCGTATCCAACCAAGCTCCTTCTAAGATTTTCCCGTATAATGGCTTATTTTCACCTAGCATAATATCAAACGCATCCGCTAAGCGAATTTCTCCTGATTTTCCAGTTTTCATTTCTGCTAAAGTTTTAAAAACTTCAGGCGTGATAATATATTTTCCTACTGCCACTAGATTGGTCGGAGCCTCTTCAACTTTTGGTTTTTCAACCATTCTTTTAATTTCCCAAGTATGTGCGTCCAGTTCCACACCGTCAATTACTCCAAATTTTGAAACATCTTTTTTTTCTACTTCACTAAGACCGATTACTGGATCGCCATATTTTTCGAAGGTTTCCATGAGTTGAGCTGAAGCTGGAACCTCGCTATCGTAAAGACAATCTCCAAATATTACCAACACGGGTTCATCGCCAACAATGTGAGCCGCTTGTAAAATCGCATGGCCATCTCCTAAAGGCTGAGGCTGTCTCACATAAGAAAATTTAGCCAAGCCCGAAATTCTGCGCACAGCTTCCAGTAAATCTTTTTTATCTTTTTCAACCAGATTATATTCCAATTCAAAAGAAGTATCAAAGTGATCTTCTATCGCTCTTTTGCCTCGTCCGGTTACAAAAATTATTTCTTCAATCCCGGCCGAGACTGCTTCTTCGACGAGATACTGAATAACTGGTTTATCGACTACGGGTAGCATTTCCTTGGGCTGGGCTTTAGTGGCTGGCAAAAATCTAGTTCCAAATCCAGCAACGGGTATAGAATAATTTTGAATTTCGAATTTTGAATTTCGAATCAAATTATAATTTTTAATGTTTAATTATTTTTATTTATTTAACTAGTTAACATCAATGAGCTATTATCCCGTCTCTGCGAGTAAATTCTGTACTCAGAATTTGCGTGGCAGTCTAGGGAATATTATATTTTTAGATTGCCACGTCGGAATTTAAATTATCTCCAAAGATGATTTAAAACTCGCGAAGACGAACAATCGACCATTTTATTTTCTTAAATTTAATCATTTATTCATTTGAAATTCATTTGAAATTTGAAATTGGTAATTTGAAATTAAGCAAATTACTATTTGCTATGCCAATCTCTTTTTCGACCTTACCTTCAATTCCTCATTAAATTCTTCTATCGCTTTTTCTAAAATTGGATGGAAATTTTTGGAAATTCCTTTCTCTTTTACAGTTATGCGTCCCAGCGTCCAACCATTCTCCGTCAAATAGAGTTACTTCCAATTCTCTCTTTTTTAAATATGCTTTGTTTATATCCGTTATCTCAATTTCTCCCCGCTCAGAGGGTTTCATTTTTTTTGCCATTTCTACGCATTTATTATCATACAGATAAAGTCCGGTTACAGCATAATCACTAATCCATTCTTTGGGTTTTTCGATAATTTTATTAAATTTCACTACGCCAAATCTCTCTGGGTCAGATACTTTTTTGGCAAACACATGTCCACCGGACTTAAACGCTTTAATCTGAGCAGAAAAATCATTTTCAAATATATTATCTCCCAAAATCAAAGCCACACTATCATCACCGATATGGTTTTCTCCCAATATCAATGACTCGGCCAAACCTCGAGGCACTGATTGCACCTCAAAAGAAATATGAATATCATATTTTCGGAAAAGTGAGCCCAAGAGATTTAAGAATTGTCCGCTATGCTCGGGCGCGACAATAATTAAAATATTTTTTATCCCGGCGGTGATCAAAGTATTAAGCGGATAAAAAATCATCTGCCGATCATACACTGGCAATAATTGTTTACTAGTCGTGGCTGTCATCGGAAAAAGCCTGGTCGCTGTCCCACCAGCCAAAATTATTCCTTTCATTTTATTTCTTTTATTAGTCATAAACCTTGTCTTAGCCGTCTTTGCGAGTAATTTCTGTACTCAGAAATTGCGTGGCAATCTAGGCTTTAAATTGTATCATTCTGGATTGCCACGTCGGGGTACCGACTCGCAAAGACAGAATATTTATATTTTATCTTTGAAAAATGGTAACTAGTTACCTTATTTTCATGTCGGGATGCCGAGAATCGAACTCGGACTACAAGACCCCCAGCCTTGCGTACTACCACTATACTACATCCCGCAATCCGCCCCCAAAGGCGGAAAATTCCAAATATCAAGCACTACATTACAAGTAAAACCTATAAACTACAAACTAAAAAATTATCTATTCAAAGGAAATTTTTTACATAGCTTAATTACCTCTTTGCGAATAATATCTAAAACTTTTTTATCCTTATGATTTTCAATAGCTGCGTTTATCCAGTTGGCAATTTTTTTCACTTCCGCTTCTTTCATTCCTCGCGTAGTCAAAGCTGGTGTGCCAATCCGCACTCCACTTGGATCCATCGGACTTCTGGAATCATCCGGAATCATATTTTTATTTATCGTAATTCCGATTTTATCCAGTGCGATTTCCGCTTCTTTGCCCGTTACACCTTTACTGCCAAACACATCTACTAAAACCATATGGTTATCCGTTCCTCCAAACATAATTTTAAATCCATAACTTTTTAATTCTTTTTCGAGTGTTTTGGCATTAAGAATTATTTGCTGGGCATATTTTTTAAATTCCGGCTTTAGCGCTTCACTAAAAGCTACCGCTTTAGCGGCAATATTATTCATGTGCGGTCCACCTTGAAATCCTGGAAAAGCTGATTTGTCAATCGCAGTCGCGTATTTAGCTTTGCACATTATCATTCCTCCGCGAGGACCGCGTAAAGTTTTATGCGTGGTGGTTGTAACAATATCGAAATAAGGCACAGGATTAGGGATGGCTTTCCCTGCAATTAGTCCCGCGATGTGGGCGATATCAATCATCAGAATTGCATTAACTTTATTAGCAATTTGTCTAAATCTTTTATAATTTAAATTTCTCGTATAAGCTGAAAATCCTGCCAGGATCATTTGCGGTTTTTCTTTGAGAGCTAATTTTTCCAGCGCGTCATAGTCTATTTTTCCTTTAGTGTCAGTTTTGTATCTAACAAATTTATAAATTTTAGCTGAAAGAGTTACAGGATGGCCATGAGTCAGATGGCCGCCATGCGATAAATCCATGCCTAAAATCTTATCTCCAGGTTTCAAAACGGCGCTATAAGCGATCATGTTGGCTGGCGCACCGGAATGAGGTTGGACATTAACATGATCACAACCAAAAATTTTCTTCGCTCGATTAATAGCAATAGTTTCTACAATATCGGTATATTCTTGTCCGCCATAGTATCTATTGCCCGGGTAACCTTCACTATATTTATTGGTAAAAACTGTACCAAGCGCTTCCAACACAGCTGTAGAAACATAATTTTCGCTGGCAATCATTTCTAATCCTTCGGCTTGTCTTTTTATTTCTCCAGCTAAAGCTGCATAAACTTCCTTATCCATCTTTTTCAAATTTTTCATAATTTATTTTTATTATCCTCTAACCCCCTCCTCTTGGATAAGAGGAGGGCTGGGGAGGGGTTTGATTTATTATTAAATCCTCCTCACAAAATCCTCTATATTATAGCACTACCAGCATAATTTAATCAAATTTTAAAAAATAAAAAGGTTGCGAAGATATAAATAAATCTCCGCAACCTTTCTTGAAGAACAACTTGTTATTTTCCATTCGTAGAGGGGTCTGGCATGGAAAGAATCTCCATCTCTGCCTCAGTGATTTTCTTTCGTAGAGCTTTTTTAACCTCCGCTAAAACTTTCTCATCATCGAGCATGCGCATAGAAGAATCGCCTATGATAGGAAAGGCTCTTTCGCCATCGGTCAAAACCAGAACCTCCTGAGTTCTATATCCGTAACTGTCTAATGATTTTGCATAAGCCTCAGCAACTTTCTTTTTGCCCATCAAGCCTATCGAAGATATATATCTTCCGTCCTCATTGGCGGCGTAGACTTCCGTCATTTTCGTGATAGTAAAATTATCCAGTTTACTATCCAAAAGAATACTCACGTCGACAACTTCACCTTTGTAAGGATGTTCTTTTGTTCCCTTTGCCATCGTTGTCTCCTCCTTTCATTGGTTAGATTAAACTGTTATTGTTTCAAAAACTATCCCAGCCAAAAATTGCCTCCTTTATTGACTTAATTAAAAGCCTAGCAGAATATTTTTTGTTTGGCAATAACTCTTTAAAAAAGGCCACGGAAACAAAATAAGTTTCCGTGGCTAAACTTCAATCACTCTTTTATTCCGCTACAGAAGAAACTTGAAAATCGAGTTCACTAGCATCAGCTAGATTTTCACATTCGGGGCATTGAATTATTCCAGCATCTTTGTCCCAATATCTGAAGGGAGGATTGATTCGGTATTTGCAATGCGGACACTCATACGTCTGAACTGCAACCAATTTCGGCCTGTTATTGGTCCAGATTTTGATATTCCGTTCAAAGCCTCCAAGCATCTCTTCTGTGATCAATGGCAAACCATCCGCATCAAAGCCATGCGCGGGAATTGCGCCTTTTCTTAATTTCTTAGAATTAAAATTCTCACGATTGATATGGCGTGCCATCAGTGAAAGCGTTTCCCATGAATAGTTAGGAAAATTCGGCTCGATTAACTCAATCCCTGCAATGCGAAGGATGAGTTTGACCAGGCGCTTATATCCCCCGGAAGAAAAACGAGAACAGTTATAAAAACATGGCAAAGCATTAAGACTGAAAGCATCTTCTTCACTACCCATGTTTTCTCCATGATACCCATGATTGAAAAGTTTAAACTCACCGAGCATATCAAATATGATATTATATACGAAAACATCTTCCTTTTGCTGAGATACTTTTTCAAGCCAGTCAATGAAATCTTTCACGGGTGCGCTTCTAGCTGCGTAAAAGTCAGAAATTGCGAACACAATGGTGGGTTGCACAGATTTTTCATTTATAAATCCTGACACTTCGTCATAAAAGACTTTTTCTATAAACTCTTCCTCGTTTACCAGTGGAAAAAACATGCGCTCAATTGCAAACCAAAGATTTTCTTTGATAATTTCAAAAAACAGGCCATAACCATCAATGATATTATTTACATTGTTGCCATTAAATCCAATGATGCAAATATTCGGTTGATAACTTATCTTATTTTGACTCTCCATGGCCTTTCCTCCTAGAAAAAGTTAGCTACATTGAGATAAATTTTATTTATCTGTTTGTTAAAAAATACTATCTAAAAGCCTAGCAGAATATTTTTTGTTTGGCAATATAAGCAACATATAGTTAGATACGCATCAAATACAGCCCCACACATTATGATGCACGCATTTAGCTCAAAATTGGCAGCTTTTCTGATTAATAAAAAACCATTTCCGAGAAAGTTTTCTCAAAAATGGCCTTAGCGCAAAGAACCATACCTGATTCAAGTTTAATCTGCTCAACTCCCATTGTTAATGTCCTCCTCATCTTCAGGATCGTTGTTCATATTTCACCAACCTTTTTTATTAGGCATTGCCCAGAATCAAGGCAATGCCTAAGTAATTTCTGTCAGCTCAAGGCATCTTATGTCATCTATGACTTTTTGCCATTTCTGACTTCTTTAGAGGCTCCCTATCGCAATCAGCTAACTCTCCACCACATCTGCTACACGCATCTTTATCTTTGGAAACTTTCTTTTTAAATCCACATTGCTTACATTTTTTCCTAACTGAGTTTCCCATAAAACCTCCGTTGAAGGATAGATATGAAACGAAAACTTCCTCTAGAAAAAACTTAATCACCCCAGTGGCGATTAATAATTGTTTACTGAAAATAAATAAACAAGTATTAATCGCCAAAAGTATATAAAGCACGTCTGCAATATCCGTTAATCATGTCATCTCGAGCTTGTCGAGAGATTTAGTCTTTCAACTTGCTTGAGATTCCTCCACTACTAAATTTATGATTACATAAATTTATCCGGTCGGAATGACACGCAAAACAAAACTGCTGAAATGCTAGTGTGTTAACATGTTAATATGTTAAAATGAATCTACTTTTTTACAACCACCCCCAATTCTTCCTCCAATTTCACACTAATCTCAGCGATTTTTTCGTCTACCTCTTGAGCAGTCAAGGTCCGCTGGGGATCAGCAAAAATCAAATGAAAAGTTAATAAATGTATCAAATAATGTTACATCTTGCAATAGATTTCCACCAAAAAATACTATCACCTCAGCCACCTTAGAAGTTAACATTTTTTTATCCACCACCATAGAAATATCACGATTAACTGCAGGAAATTTAGCTAACGGTATATAAATTTTTTCTCGAGAAATTTCATTTAACAATGCACTCACATTCAATTCAAATATGGCCGCGCGCATTTTTTTTATGCCGAAATATTTATGTGCACTTTTAGTTACCTCTCCAATTACCCCCAACGCGTCTCCTTTGCTATTTTTTATCAAGGCTTTTCTTCCCGGATGGAAAGACACAGCATCGACATCATTTTCATCAAAATCAGGAGAAAAAACAATATCCATTATTTTAATTTTAGAAAATAAATTCTCCAGCGCACCTTTCAATATAAAAAATTGCTCGCCCTTATTTCCCTTATCAATAACCAACGCGCTTAAAAGTAAATCTTCTTTGGGCAAGGATTTATTTTGAGGCGCATAAACTTTACCCATATCAAAAATAGCCACACTATCATAATAACTTAAACTTTTTTTACCCGCATTCAGAAGTCCGCTTGCTAAAGTTCGACGAATCAATTCTTGATCCACACTCATCGGATTTAGAAGCGCGGTATGATTTTCATCATTAAGTCCCAGCGCCCGTGCATCTTCTCGCGAATAAAAAGAATAGCATCTAATCTCATCAAATCCTTGGCTCACCATAATATCTCTCAAATTCCATTCTAATTCCCTTTCTTCATTTTTAGCAGGAACTTGTAATTTTTCTTTCAATGGCTCGGTTACTATTTTATAATAACCAAAAACTCTACCGATTTCCTCGATCAAATCTTCTTGGTTTTTCAAATCGATTCTTCTAGTCGGAATTTCACAATTTAAAATATTTCCTTTTTGATTAATTTTAATTCCCAAATTTTCTAATATTTCGATAATTTCTTTTTCATCAATTTCAACTCCCAAAAGCCTACCTACTCTTTCCAGCTCTAATTCTATTTTCCAATTTTTAATTTCTTTTGGATAATTGTCAGTAATAGACTCAATTTTCCCACTTGCAATTTCAATTATCAAAGTCAAAGCTCTTACCATCGCTCTCTGGGTAAAATTAACATCGATATCTCTCTCATAACGATACGCCGCATCAGATTGGATGCTGTGAGCGGATTTGGTTCTGCGGATAGTTGAAGCGTTAAAATTTGCCCCTTCTAAAATAATTTCAGTCGTATCATTTTTAATTCCACTTTCTAGCCCGCCCATTACTCCTGCTAGCGCAATAGGATTGGTTCCATCGGTAATTACAATATCAGTATTTCTTAAATTAACTTCTTCTCCATTTAATATTATTAACTTCTCTCCATTTTTAGCCATTCTCACCCCAACTTCAGCAACATTTTTCCCATCAAAGGCATGTAGCGGTTGGCCGGTTTCAAGCATAACATAATTAGTAATGTCCACGATATTATTAATTGATTTTATGTCCGAAGCCTTCAATCTATTTTTTAACCAAGTGGGCGACTCTTCAATTTTAATTCCACTAATTTTTGCTCCGATATAGCGCGGACATTTTTCAGTTTCAATTTCTATTTTTAACCCACCGTCTACTTTAAATTTATCTGTTAATTTTTCATTTTCATTTAAAACAATTCTTTTTCCCAACATAGCAATTTCTCGAGCCACTCCTTCATAACTTAATGCGTCATGCGCACGGTTAGGCAAAACATCAATTTCTAAAACGCTATCATTCAAATCCATAAATTCAGAAAAACTTTTTCCAATTGGAGCATCGGCAGACAAAACCATAATTCCTTCGTGATCATCACCAATTCCCAATTCGTCTTCAGCACAAATCATTCCATTGGACTCAATTCCTCGGATAGCAGCTTTTTTTATTTTAAGGGTTTGCCCTCCACCCTCTCTGAGGGTGCTAGATGAGAGCGAGCGAGCATTTAGGGAGGGGGGTGTGGGTCTTAAAACAGCTCCCACAAGTGCCACGGGAACTTTTTGCCCCTCTTTTAAATTTGGCGCTCCGCAAACAATTTGCAGAATACCCCCTCTCCCTTTGGGAGAGGGTTGGGATGAGGGCCCCACATTAACTCTAGCCACATTAAGTTTATCGGCGTCGGGATGTTTTTCTACTTTTAAAACTTCGCCAACCACCACCCTATCAAAATTCGCCCCCAAATTTTCAATTTTTTCCACCTCAAAACTATGCAAAGTTAAATCCTTTCCAATTTCTTCTGGTATTCTTTTTGTCTCGCTCAATTCTTTGAGCCAATTATAACTGAACTTCATAATATTTTTAGTTAATATTTTTCGTCTTATAATTCGTATATTCGTATAAATTAGTAATTTGTAAAGATTCTCCTAGAATTGTCGAGTAAACCTCACATCCCCCCCATGAAAATGCCTGATATCATCAATCTTATATTTCATCATCGCCAATCGCTCTAAACCAAAGCCCCAGGCAAATCCTTGATATTTTCCCTTCTCATATCCTGCTGCTTCAAAAACATTTTGGTGCACCATTCCCGCGCCCCCTACTTCGAGCCAACCTGTTTGCTTGCAAGAACTACATCCTTTTCCCTCGCAGTTAGTACAACTAATATCAAATTCAAATCCAGGCTCTACAAATGGGAAATAACTAGGGCGCAATCGCACATTTAATTTCTTACCAAAAAATTGAGAAAAAAATGTCTCCGCAATATAAAGAAAATTGGCCACACTCACTTTTTCCCCCACTACCAAAGCTTCAAATTGGTGAAAGGTGTGCTCATGGCTAGCGTCAGTGGCTTCTTGGCGAAAAACTCTCCCGGGAATAATTATTCGAAAAGGCGGTTTATGAGTTTGCATATAACGCACTTGCACTGAAGACGTTTGGGTGCGCAAAATCATCTTTACTTATCCAAAAAGTATCTTGCATATCGCGCCCAGGATGATCCTCGGGCACATTGACTGCATCAAAATTATAAAATTCACTCTCTACTTCCGGACCATCAGCAATTTCAAATCCCATTGAAGTAAAAATATCCTCAATATCTTTTTGCACAATGGATAACGGATGATAATGTCCTTTTTTTATTTTTTTTCCAGGAGCAGTCACATCAATCCATTCTTTCTCCATATCGATTAAATCTTCCAATTCTCCCATTTTATTCTCCAGGGCTGTTTGGATTTCTGTTTTAGATTCATTGGCCAAAGGCCCCACCATTTTCTTTTCTTCATCCGAAAGATCCTTAAGTCCTTTTAAAATTTGATTAAATTCACTTTTTTTGCCCAAATAATCTATTCTTAAAGTCTCTAATTCCTCTGCGGACTTAGCCTTATTTATTCCCTCTATCGCCTTGTCTTTAATTTTTTTAATTTTTTCTAACATAAAATATAATCTATCTCCCTCTCACCCTCTTTGAGGGGGAGATGCCGATAGGCAGAGGGGGTGAAAAAAATGAATAAAGTGCTTGTTTTCCAATAAAATTATTATAGCATCCCGATAAAATAAAGCAAAGAAGAGGCTTATTGAAAAATGTCAAAGTTCCAATCCACCAGCTGGCAGATAAATGCCAACCATAAGACGTCGGGAGTTAAAATTTTATTTTGAATTTGATATTAAGATATTTATTTGAAATTAGAAATTGGGATTTTGGAATTAAAAATGTATATACCACGGTATATACCTACTTTTTATTTCCCCCTCCTTATTTTGGTAAAAATCTCAAAAATAACTATTGCCAAAGAAATTCCAAGTGCATCAAATCCAATGTCGCTTATCTTACCCTCTCTGCCAAAAACAAATGATTGATGAAATTCATCACTAAAAGCATACAGCATTGAAGCCACTCCGGATAAAATAAAAACCTTTCCCTTGTTTAACCCTCCTGATTTAAATAATTTTATAAAGAGAAAAGCTAAAATTAAATATTCTGCCACGTGCGCGCCTTTTCTTTCTACATAAAACCAAATAGAATGAATATATCTCACTCCATCTCCTTGCAGAGAAGAAAAATAAAAAATTACTCCCATCCAAAGAAGCACTACGAGTACTTACTTTTTTTCATCTAATTTACTTGCAAGTTCTTTAGTTAAACGATAACATGCGTAAAAAGGCAACCAAATCCAAAGGGTTTTTTTGATAACATTATCTAAAAATGTATTCATCTTGTTCTAAATAAATTTGATTAAATTAATTTTTGAGATTCTTATTGTAAATTTAAGATTTCTTCACTTCCAAGTCTTTGAGTGCAAAGACTTGTCCGGCCCGCTTCGTATTAGCTTTAACGAGGCGAAATGATGCCGTCGGTTATCTCACAAAAAACTTCAGATTCTCAATCTTGTCATCTCGACTAAATAAATTTCTGTACTCAGAAATTTATACATGGAGAGATCTAAGCCAAAAATTCATAGAGATTCCTCCACTACTAAATTCATGAGTACATAAATTTATCCGGTCGGAATGACAATTTCGTCTACATCCTTGAATTTACCACTTCTACCAACTACAACCTAAATGCCTAAAAGCTGATATTATCTTATCACAATTCTATTATTTTTCAAATCAACCGTTACAGCTTTATCTTTATCAATTTTCTCTTCAATGATACGCAACGCCAATTCATCCAAAATATCATTTTGAATCACTCGCTTAAGTGGCCTGGCGCCGTAAACGGGATCAAAACCTTTTTGAGTTAAATATTTCTTCACCTTATCCGAAATTTTTAATTCCACATCTTTTTTAGCCAATCTTTCGACAACAATTTTCAGTTGCAAATCAACTATTTTTTCCAGCATCTTTTTATTTAGCGGATGGAATATTATTATTTCATCTACTCGATTGAGGAATTCCGGCTTGAAATTGTTGCGCAACTCTCCAAGAACTCTTTCTTGCATTTCAGATTCTTTTATTTTCGAACTACTTTTATCTCTGCCACCAAACCCCAAAGTTCCATTTTTAAAAATGATATCCGAACCGACATTGGAAGTCATTATAATAACAGAATTTTTAAAACTGACCGTTCTGCCCTTGGCATCAGTCAAACGCCCATCATCTAAAATTTGAAGCAAAACGTTAAAAACTTGTGGATGAGCTTTTTCAATTTCATCAAATAAGATTACGCTATAAGGCTTTCTGCGGATTATTTCCGTCAGTTGTCCGCCTTCATCGTAGCCCACATACCCAGGAGGCGAACCGATTAATTTCGCACTAGAATGAGCTTCCATAAATTCGCTCATATCCAATCGCACCAAGGCTTTCTCATTATCAAATAATGCCTCAGTCAGGGTTTTGGCCAATTCTGTTTTCCCCACGCCAGTCGGACCCAAAAAAATAAATGAGCCAATCGGATGATCCTCCTCGGATATTCCTGCTCGAGAGCGTCGCACCGCATTGGATACGGCTTTTATGGCTTCTTCTTGTCCAATTACTCTTTTCGCTAAAAATTCTTCCAGCTTAGATAATTTCTTTATTTCACTTTGTAACATTTTAGAAACAGGAATGCCAGTCCAACGCGCTACCACCTGGGCGATATCCTCTTCAATAATTTCTTCCTTGAGGATTGCTCCGTTTTTTTGCAACTTATTTAGTTTCAATCCTTCTTCTTTAATCTTCTTCTCTAATTCAGGAATTTTTCCATAACGAATCTCCGCCACTTTATCCAATTCACCGTTTCTTTCCAACATTTCTGATTCTGATTTTAATTTATCAATTTCTTTTTTATGCTTGCGCATAGTAGTAATCAAATCTTTTTCTCCCTGCCATTGCAAAGTTAATTTTTGGGATCTTTCTTTTAACTGCGCTAAATTTTTGCTAATTTGTAAAATTTTTTCCTTGGATTTTTCACTTTTTTCTTTTTTGAGCGCTTTACTTTCAATTTCTAATCGGCGTATTTTCCTTTCTAATTGGTCGACCTCTGTCGGGCGGGAATCAATTTCAATTCTTAGCGCCGAAGCAGCTTCATCAATCAAATCTACCGCTTTATCCGGCAAAAATCTATCCGCGATGTAGCGCTTGGATAATTTCACCGCCGCCACAATTGCGCCGTCTGTTATTTTTATCCCATGATGAAGCTCATATTTTTCTTTTATTCCCCGCAAAATTGCAATTGCGTCATCTTCGGACGGTTCATTGATTAAAATTGGCTGAAATCTTCTTTCTAAAGCCGCATCTTTTTCAATATATTTCTGATATTCTTTAGTCGTCGTCGCTCCGATAGTGCGCATCTTCCCCCGAGCTAACATTGGCTTGAGCATATTGGAAGCATCCAGCGCTCCCTCCATCGCCCCGGCACCTACGAGAGTGTGCAATTCATCAATGAAAACAATGTACTTGCCGGCAGAACTTTCTATTTCTTTTAAGATAGCTTTGAGTCTTTCTTCAAAGGAACCTCTAAATTTCGCCCCTGCCAAAAGTGCCCCCAAATCCAAGCTGATTATTTCTTTATCTTTTAAATTTTCAGAAATATCTCCGGCGATGATTCGCTGAGCCAATCCTTCAACAATGGCAGTTTTTCCTGTTCCTGCTTCTCCGATTAAGACTGGATTATTTTTTGTTCTACGGCTAAGCACTTGGATCACTCTGCGAATTTCTTCGTCTCGGCCGATAACTGGATCAAGTTTTTCTTCTCGCGCCAGCTTGGTTAAATTAATAGTATACTTTTCGATTGATTGGAATTTTTCTTCCGGATTAATGCTATCCACCCTTTGATTCCCGCGCGTCTGGGCTAATATTTTTAGAACTTTATCATAATCAATATTATATTTAGCCAAATATTTATCAAAAGGACTTATACTTAAAACTGAAAGAAAGATATGCTCCGTAGAAACGAATTCATCTCCCATTTTTTGCATTTCTCTTTCGGATTGATCAAGAATTTTTCCAACTGCTTGAGTAATATATACCTGATCATTTTGATATCCTTGAAACTTTGAAAGTTTATTGATTTCTTTTTCTATATCCGCTTTTAATTTATCCATCTCTACTTCCAACCTGCTTAAAATTGTAGCGACAATTGAATCTTGTTGATAAATTAAAGCTGCCAGCAGATGAAAGCCATCAATTTGCTGATGATTCTTATTGACGGCAATTTCCTGTGCCATTTTTACCGCCTCTTGGCTTTTTTGAGTAAATTTATTAATATCCATATGTTTTATATTAATAATTAGCTTACCCTTTACTGTGTTATAAAATTTAACTAAATCTATTCTATAGCATTTGTCATCTTGAGCGGAATTGATCCGCCAGCTGGCGGAGAAATGAAGTCGAAAGATCTGGGTTTAGATTCCTCGATTTCGTTCATCCTCCTTGGGGTCGGATTCGCTTCACTCGGAATGACATACGAGTAGCATTTAAGTTGTTTTTGGTATTATATTTTTACATCCGTTCTTCCAATTTGAGCTGTATTTCTTTTTCTTCGCCTTTGTGCCAAATTTTTAAAGTAATTTCTTCACCAATGCTCAATGAAGCAATCGTACTGTTGATTTGATTGTCTTTCTCTACCTTTTTCCCATTTATTTCCAAGATTATATCATTTTCGACAAGTCCTGCTTTATCAGCCGGGGAACCGGGAATTACTGCAAAATCAGTAATTTTTTCTCCCCGGGAAATAAGGGCTCCGTAGTTATAAGGTAGATTATTGTCAGTTTGAATTTCTTCATTTAGCATGATATAACGAATACCGATATAAGGAATGGAAATTTTTCCGCTATTTTTTACTTGCTCAATGGTTTTTTTGATATCGTTTACCGAGATAGCAAAACCAATATTTTCTACACCTTGAGCCACCGCCACATTGA
>LBQR01000057.1 GCA_000990945.1 Candidatus Moranbacteria bacterium GW2011_GWF2_35_54 | reverse complement strand
TCCGTCGATCTTATCAACTGCGCGCACGCCCGCATCTTGGAAAACCCATCCGTATTGCGGATCTATTTCCGGTGTGACAACATAGCGGCCATCTATCATCTTTCGAACAAATGGAGAATGCAATTTTGGAAAATCGATAATGTTTGACATATATTAAGATTACAAAGCACTGATTAAGCTTTCAAAAATTTCTGAATAATTTTTAGATAAAACTTTTATCGACGCACCAGAAGTTGTTAAATTTTTCATATCCTCATAAATTCCTTTTGTCTCTATTTTTTCTATTCTATGCCGGAGCAAATTCCAAACATCCGACAGGTCTTTTATCTCAATATTTTGTTCTTTTTTTAAAATCGCTTTTGTTCTTTTCAGGTTTGGTTTTATTTTATTTTCCAAAAACCAGATCAGATCATAAAAATCCCTGCCCTTAAAATCATATTTATCATAAAAAATCTTGCCCCGACGGCCCAAAATTGCTCCAATTTTATTCGCAAAAAGCGTCGGCAAATCATAATGGCGCACCACCAAAAAGACATTATCCTTCATTATTGAAGTCAGAGCGATATCATATGCTTTGTATTTATTTTTTTCCAGCTCGATTTTTAGATACAACAAATCTGATTCATTTTTTGCATTATTTGCTAATGCCAATTTCAATAACACGGGAAATTTTATGGTCAAAATTTTATTCTTTGCCCGAACAGTGTATTTTAAATCGTCAAAACCATAATTTTTGAAGTACCACGCCACGTCAGCACCCATTTTATTTAAATCAATTTCCCGGCCATTATAGTCCATATCCAAATCCTCGGATAACCTATTTGTTTTCCCAATGATTTTCAAGGCAGTTCCACCGGTAAAAATTAATTTGCTATAACGCGGTGAATTGTAGATAAAATCCAGTGTGCGCATGATCAGCGCCTCTTTTAATTCGATCTTTAAATATTCCAAGGGTTTATTGGCTACCCTGCCCTCATCGATTATTTTTTGCAAATCATCTATCAGCATATTTTTTTGCTAAATCGCAAATGGCTTGTATTTTTTTATCACCTTGCTTGGCATAAGTGAAAAATTCAATCCAATCGATTTTTTCCATTATTTTTAAGTTTAAGCGCAAAACCTCTAATTCCCCCTCATTGATTTGCTTGAATTTGTTCTTATTGAAATACAAAAAATCAAACAAGGCTTTGGCCTTAGTGGCTATATTCCAAGCAGTATTTCCATAAGTTTTTTCCGTATAACCACAAAATAATTCAGGCTTAATAGACTGATAATTAAAGACTCCGAATTGATTGGTAATCGTTTGTGTTTTTTTGGTGGTTACTGCCGAATAAGCAAAAACCGCCTCAGCAAACATCCCGTATTCTTGCAAGATGAATTCTTTGCTCAGATAACTCGGCTCAATCATTTTAGTCGCTATAAACCGCGAATAATATAAGGCGTTATCTCGCCTGTCTAAATAATCTTTAAAAACAAAAAAACCTCTCTTTACCGGGATTAAAGAGCCGATCTTCTTCCAATACACAATCGAATTGCGCAGTGTGTTGGGATTTTTATTAAACGCATTGACCAAGGCTGTTTTGGACAAATACGGCATTTCTTTAATTTTTTCAGTTATTTCCATAATTACTATATTATTTAGTATCTGCGGATATAATAGCATATAAACGATTCTAAAGCAAATACTTGCACAATACTAAAATGATTTATTCACACCACCCCGTCTCCTCCATCGAAAGCCCCAAAGAATATCGGAGAATCAAAAGTGCATCAGTCGAATTAGAAGTCCCACTACAATCCACGTCCCCAGTCGTCGCGCCCGCTTGCCATTGCGTGTTTTTCTCATTTGATTTCCATAGGCTGTAATATTTTCATCGTTTAAGATGAGGGCGGTTTGTTCTAAAATTTTAATATGATGTCCAGCGCGGCTACGAACTTTAAAGCCATAGCACGCCATTAAACTGATACCCAATTTTAGAAAAGCATTGTAGGCGAACTGGAACCTCACTTCGTCTATCTTAGCTTTCTTGGCAATCGATAAATCTTTTCTCGCCGAAGACAGATACTTCAGGATTTGATTCCTAGCATAAGAGAATTTTTGAAAATACTCTTGTTGCCACTCAATCATATTATTTTTATATATTTTTGAGAAAAAATATTTTTAACCAGCTCTTTTTTCTTCTCTTTGATAAATTCTTTTTCTGTCATATCAATAATATTTATTTCACGATCAAATTTCTTTTGCAATTTCACGATTATCTTTTGCGTTTCTAAGAAATCATGCGAACCGACCAGCAACAGATCAATATCGCTTTCCATTTCCAATTTATCCTTGGCGTATGAGCCAAAAATGATGGCTGTTTTGAGGCTTTCTATTTTTTCTAATTTATTTTTCAATTCCTGTTCCAAGCCGAAACTTTTTTTCGCAATATTTTCCATTTCGCGAAGCAATGGATATTTTCGGTTGATTTTATACAAACTCAGATTACCACGCTGGCGCTTTTGGAAAATACCCTCTTTCTCCCACTCAGATAATTTTCTGGTTAAGTTTCCTCTGTCGACATCAAATTTTCTGGCCATCTCGTTCAAATATAGCTCAGTTTCAGGATTTAGTAAAAAATAACCTAGGACTCTTTGAGTTATTTGGGATGAAAAATTTATCATATGTTTTAAACTTATTGGTGTATATTATTACACTCTTTAGTGTATATCTATTTTACTCACTTGGCAAATCTATCTACTCGCACCAACTCGTCCCGTCCATCGAAAGTCCCAATGAATATCGGAGGATCAAAAGTGCATCGGTCGAATTGGAAACTTCATCACAATTAACATCCCCTGTCGTTGCGCTCACTTGCCAAGCGGTACTAGTCATCGAAAGACTGAGGGAATTGCGGAGAGTAAGGAGAGCATCAGTGGTATTGGTGGCGGAAGAATTATCGACGTCGGAGCGAATAATCAAACTAGCGTATTCCAATGCGCCTGCATCCCATAAGACACCCCTGGCAGAACCGCTAAAATCTAAGGTGCTATCCACTAGAAATATCGCCGGGTTTGCCAGGTCATTTGAGGCATTGAGGAATAACTGCTCAGCATAACTAGTGTTAGTATAATATCCAGTTGTTAAATATGGTCCTTGTTTAATGATGCCTGCCAAATTTGGATCTACATATAAGGAATGGGTTCCCGGCACCTGGTTAGCACCATATTTAGTATTGTAAATAATATTATAATCTCCACCTATCGTTAGCGCGCCACAAACTCCATCGCCATTTCCAGTTGCACCAGAAGCATAATATAAACCAGTTGTATCATTCCCACCAGCACTGTTAACTCCAGTATCATCGTTAAATTGTCTACCGCCCAGAACTATTGAATTTGAAAGCGAAAGTTTAGTATCGACATCACAATTAGTACCACCCGAAATTATCGCGCTGTCACCATTTGATAAAATAGTCGAGTTAACAATAGATAATATCTGCCCTGCAACTTTATTTGCAAAAACAACAGTATCGCCATTAGCCCGACAAGTATCAAAACTGGCATCGGCACCAGTAGTGCTATTTTTGGTGGAAGTAAAAGATTGATGATAATGAAAACCACAATTACCAATGATAATGGAATTCTCAATATAAGCTTCTTTTGCACTGCTCTTAAAAGCTTGCCCTGCATTGCCTTCGGCTTTGGACCGCACCATTTCAATGCGACCGGTTGAGCCACTGCCATGGAGTAGATCAATTCCATCTGAAGTATTCCAACTCACAGATGAATCATAAATTTTCCAAATGCCAACATCGCCGTCGCCCAATCCAATTCCATCACCAAAACCTCCCTGAGTCTGAGACCAGCAATGATGCTTGTCTGTTGAAGATGACCAATCTTGCGTAGTAATTGGATATATTTCCCCACAACCACTCCATTCAATTTTTGTGTGATCAAGAAATGTAGTGCCCGTGTAGCTATCGTCATCCGTTCCATCAGAATCCCAGCCCACGAAACCATTAGCAATAATGTTAACATTTTCCAGAATCCAATCGCCATTACGATAACCCATAATTCCACGCGAGGCCAATCCATGAATATCCACATTCTTAATTAAAATATTCGATGTGCCCTCAGCAGAACTTATGCCTGTCGGCGCCCATGATCCAAAAGGATAAGTACTGCGCTGGCAATGCACTGGATCCAATCCAATATTTCCGTCAATAGGTCCGTTTTCGATACAGCTAGAATGATCAGTAACTTCTAAGCATTGCACTTCAATATTATCACCGCCTAATTTCAACATTTGCCACACTCGTTCATTACCCCAGAGCTGGGCTTTCACTCCCGAACAACCATCGTCCCATCCAATGCCTAAAATACGCGTCGGGTGATCCGCGTCAGTTCCCGCAGGAATATTTTTAGCTACACAACTATAAGGATAGGCTGACGAACAACCCGAGAACACATTGCTAGGATCATATCCAATCATATGTTCACCAGAGCCAATAATAACAGTGTCTCCTCCTGTCATCTTTGCAAGTAAATTTCCCACGCCTGTAACATATTGAAATTTATTCAGGGCACAAGCCTCACCCGTTCCGTTGCCATCATAAGCTGCGTCAGCTAGCCCTGTGCATTGCGTAGAGTTTCCCCCATCTGTCCGGACATAATATGTCGCTGCCATTACAAAATTTGGAAATATAAAAAACACGATACTTATGATAATTATTTTTAAATATTTCTTTTGCATTCTTTTTTATTAATAAGAAATTATTTTTATATTTTTAACTTTCACACCAACTCGTCCTGTCTCGCTTTGCTCACCAAGGCGGGCCCGTCCATCGAAAGTCCCAGGGAATATCGGAGTATTAAAAGTGCATCAGTCGAATTGGAAGTCCCACTACAATCCACGTCTCATTATTGTCTTTGTTTTTAGCATATCGTAAGCTGATTACATTTTGAATTTCTTATTTTTACACTATAAATCCGAACATATAAGCAGGAATAAAATAAACTGTACAACCCTCCATTTTTGAGATTCCAAAATAGTCAAAAGTGACCGTAATATGAGCCTCAGAGTGATATTTTTTAATGAAGTTCAAAACACCTGCAGTCAACCGATCTTTTTGACTTTTTTGGTATTTAACCTCGACAGAAACAATCTTTCCCTCAATATCCAAAATAAAATCCACTTCATTTTTATTATAATTTTGCCAATAGTTTATTTTAATATTTTTTTTATACGCACTATACCGTTTTAATTGAGCGAAAATAAAATTCTCCACCACAGCGCCCAATTGCGACCGGTCAACTGGAAGTTTATGCATTCTAATCATTTCATTTCTCATACCTAAATCATTAAAATAAACTTTAGGAGCTTTTTTGTATTCATGCGCAAAATTAGCTTTGGGATAAACAAGCTCTATGAAAAACAATCCTTCCAGAATTGCTATCAAATTGCGCACTGTCCTGATATTAAGTTGCATCTCGGCTGCTAAATTTTCAAATGAAATAATATTTCCAATGCGGTATGCCAGAATTTCTAAAAGTTTTTTGGCAGAAAAAAGATGTTCGTCTTTCACGAGCCCGCGCAGATCTTTTTCCAAAATCAACTCCGCGATTGATTTTAACTTCTGCCAGGTTTGTTCGTCCGCCAACTCTCCCAATTCTGGATAACCGCCTTGCAAAATATATTCATCGAATTTTCTTGTCAAATCAGATTTTTCAAAAAAAATTTCTTGCTGCATTTTTTCAATATCTAAAACTTTTTGAAAAGACAAAATTTCTCCTAAAAAATCGGTTGTCTCTAAAAAATATTTTTCCAAAAAAGATAAAGAAAAGAGGTTAAAAGCTATACTTTGCCCAACTAAGCTTTGTGATATTTTTTTTTGAATTTCAAGCGAAGAAGAGCCTGTTAGAAATATTTTAGGCATATGATCTTTGTCCTGATCATAAAGCACTTTCAAAAAACTAGTTAGTTTGGGAACTTTTTGAAATTCATCAAAGACATAGATATTTTCCCCGTTTTCAATATTTACCATAAATCCTTTGGGATTTTCTTGAAATAACGAACGCAACTCTAAATCTTCAAAATTGAAATATTTTATCGGTCTTTTTGTAATTGTTGGCAGTATTTTTCTAGTTAGAAATGTCTTACCTACCTGGCGAGAACCAGTAATTACGATAATTTCAGGCCTATCTAACCATTTTTCTATATTATTTATAACACTTCTTTTATAAATTTCATTCATATTATGATTGAATTTAATATTAATTTATATCTTTATTATACAGATTTTAATTAAAATGTCAATGCATTGAATTATTTTTTACTAAAATATCTTATTTTTTAAATGGTTTTTTCAAGACTAAGCCTCAAAAGCCCCCGAGGCTTAGTCTTGAAAAGCAGTTCACTCGCACCAACTCGTCTCCCCCATACTTAGTCCCAAAGAATATCGAAGGATTAAAAGTGCATCAGTCGAATTGGAAACTTCGTCACAATTGACATCGCCAGTTGTCGCTCCCACTTGCCACGCGGTGCCTGTCTCGCTTTGCTCACCAAGGCGGGCCGTTCATAGAAAGACCGAGGGAATTTCGTAATGTTAAGAGGGCGTCAGTAGTATTGGTGGCGGAAAAATTATCAACGTCTCCGCAAATGATTCCATTATTATTTTAAGCTACAATAACATTTAAATCCTCTCCAGC
>LBQR01000056.1 GCA_000990945.1 Candidatus Moranbacteria bacterium GW2011_GWF2_35_54 | reverse complement strand
ACCACAGCGCAAGTTTTATTTAAAAATGGAATTACTAACATTGAGTCAGCTCATCAAGCAGCCGAAGCACTTCGACCGCTGGCTGGAGATTATGCCTATTTGCTATTTGCTATTGGAATAATTGGAACGGGTCTCTTGGCAGTGCCAATTTTGGCTGGCAGCGGGGCCTATGCCCTGGCTGAAGTAATGAAATGGCACGAAGGACTAGATAAAAAATTCTCTCGAGCAAAGGGATTTTATATGGTAATTATAGTTTCTATTTTATTTGGATTATTGTTAAATTTATTAGACATCAACCCAATTAAAGCCTTGTATTATGCAGCTTTTCTCAATGGGATTATTGCACTTCCGCTTCTGATTGTTATAATGGTAGTTGGGGATGATAAAAAGATAATGGGTCGAGAAACTAATCCAGTTTGGGTTAAAATATTTGGTTGGGGAGCGATATTTTTTATAATAAGCACTGTTGCAATAGGAGGAATGCTGCATTTCGTGAGATAATTTTTTATGAAAAAAAATAAGAATATTTTGAGTAAAATAAATTTACCTCAAGACTTAAAAAAGCTTTCCAACAAGGAACTGATTATTCTATGTGATGACGTGCGCAACTTTTTGATAAAAAGCGTAGCTAAAACCGGCGGACATTTTGGTTCAAATTTGGGGGTGGTGGAAGTAACCATAGCTCTGCATAAAGTTTTTGATACACCTGACGATTTTTTGATTTGGGATGTAGGGCACCAATCTTATCCTCACAAAATTCTTACCGGACGAAAAAATAAATTGCACACTATCCGAAAAAAAGGAGGATTAGCACCTTTTCCTAAGCGAGAAGAAAGTGAATATGATGTTTTTGGTGTGGGTCATTCCAGTACTTCAATTAGTGTAGCCACCGGCTTAGCAATAGCTAATCGCGGTAAAAAAAATCCAAATCAAGTGGTTGCCATAATTGGAGACGGAGCTTTGACCGGCGGGATGGCGATGGAGGCTCTTAATCACGCGGGTGATGCGCGAGCAGATATGTTGGTGATTCTTAATGATAATAAAATGTCCATTTCTCCTAATGTGGGAGGAATGGGTAAATATTTGACACGTTTAATTTCTTCTCCTTCTTATACTAAATTTAGGGAAAAGGGCAGGGAGTTTTTGGGAATTATACCATCTCTTCAGGAATTTGTGCGGAAAGCGGAATTGTATACTAGGGGGATGATTACTCCGGGAACATTTTTTGAAGAATTGGGATTTGGTTATTATGGGCCGATTGATGGTCATGACGTGGAGAATTTAATAGAAGTATTGGAAAATTTAAAAAAAATCAAAGGCCCAAAATTTTTGCATATCATAACTACCAAAGGCAAAGGCTATGCACCAGCAGAAAAAGATTGTTTTTCTTTGCATGCTGTAAAACCATTTAATTTATTGACGGGAGAAAAAATTCCAGACACTAAAAGTAAGTTAACTTTTTCGAATGTTTTTTCCACTTGGATTTGTGATAAGGCGAAAAAGGATAAAAAATTGCATGCTATTACTCCAGCGATGTGCGATGGTTCAGGATTAAATAATTTTTGCAAGAAATTTAATGCACGCTATCATGATGTAGGAATTGCCGAGCAACACGCGGTAACTTTTGCGGCGGGCTTGGCTGTAGCGGGCAAAAAACCAGTGGTGGCGATTTACTCTTCTTTCTTGCAGCGCGCTTTTGACCAGTTAATCCATGATGTGGCTTTGCAAAATTTAGATATACTTTTTGCTCTGGATCGAAGTGGAATTGTGGGGAGTGACGGCGCGACACACAATGGAAGTTTTGATTTATCTTTCGGTCGATTGATTCCAAATTTAATTATCATGGCCCCCTCCGATGAAGAGGAGTGTTATAATATGTTGGAATTTGGCTATAATTATAACGGACCGGCTATCGTGAGATATCCGCGAGGCGGGGTTTTGGAAAAATATAATAAGAGGAAAAACAAAAAAATAATATTGGGCGAAGCGAATATAATAAGGAAGGGGAAGAAAATTGCAATTTTGTCTTATGGTACGATGTTAAAAAGATGCAAAAATATTGCCGAGGAGCTGGACGCTACTTTGGTTGATATGCGTTTTGTAAAACCTTTGGACGGGAAATTATTAAAAAATCTTTCTCAAGCACATAAATATTTTATTACTATCGAAGACAATGCCACCGCGGGCGGAGCAGGGAGCGCGGTTAATGAATTTTTTATGGATAGTAAAATAGAAGTCTTTGTAAAAAATTTAGGTTTGCCGGATAAATTTCCAGAGCATGGTAGTATTGATGAAGTTTTAGCCGAAGTCGGACTTTCGGAAGAGGGAATTAAAAAATCGATTTTGGATTTTGTAGAAGATTAATTTTTGAGAATCTAAGTTTGTCGGATTGACAGGAGCCTAATAGTATGCTTAAATGCTAAGTCTGGCCAGGTTTCGAGTAAAATTAATTCAAGCAAAGGAGGAACGGAAATGTACAAAAACTGGAAGGCGATTTGCCAAATTACGGACACTCATTTTATATGGGCGCTGGCGCTGCTTGACCTTACTACTGACTTTGGTTGTATGGTAGCCGAGCGGTTTCCGGAGTACTTTTCAAATGAACAGCAGCTGGGACCGATCCCATGGTCCATCATCAAGCAAAAGGCTATCGAGAACAATGGAGAGTTCGCGGACTTGGCGCCAGTTACATGGGGTGCGTTTAAGGAATACGATATTCCCCTTATCAAATTTGATGGTTCGGGAGAATGTCCGCATATTTCTGAAATCGAGAATTGGTTGGGAGAAAGCCATTCTCAGGGCGATGTCATGGACTGGAAAGGAAAACAGTTGTGCTTGGTTGAAGACAGTTGGACTGATGGTAACGATTGGGCTTATTTTGCACCGGTCAAGCTCATAGTTTTTGATAAATAAATGCAACCGTCTATGTGCCTGTGCCCCGTGTTGAATTGTTCAAATGAACTTTTCTCACGGGGCTTTTTTATTTTTTGTTTAACTCGTTTATATACAAACTTGTGAGTGTATATTTATCAAAATTTGTTCATTATGTGAACATTTAATATGGTGCAAGTATCGTTAATTTATGGTATAAATATAGCGTATCTTTTGTAAATGTTCAATAAATATTATTCCACTATCTTTATAATACACACCCCCTCTGCCCTCCGGGCATCTCCCCCTCAAGGAGGGGGAGAGGGGAGAGGAAAAAATATGAAAAAATTAATTATTGATTTTGATAGCACGCTGGTGAAGGTGGAGGCTTTGGATGAGCTGGCTGAGCGAGCTTTGGTGGAGCATAGAGACAGAGATGCGTTAGTAACTGAAATTAAAAAGATTACTGAGCTGGGGATGAATGGGGAAATAAGTTTTCCCGAATCACTTAGTCGAAGAATTAAGTTAATTCAAACAACCAGAGAAGTGGTGGCTGAAGTGGCAGATTGTATTAAAGAAAAAATATCATATTCTGTTTTGAATAATCTGGATTTTTTTAAAGAAAATAAAGATAATATTTTTATTATTTCTGGCGGATTTAAAGATTTAATTTTCCCGACTGCCGAGATATTGGGAATTCATCCAGCAAATATTTTGGCCAATGATTTTATTTTTGATAATGAGGGAAATTTAATTGGGGTAGATAATGATAATTTAATGGCTCAAGAAAATGGCAAAGTAAATCAGCTGAAGATTTTAAATTTAGAAGGGGAGTTAATTATGGTGGGGGATGGTTGGACTGATTATCAAACTAAAGAATTTGGCGTGGTGGATAAATTTATCGCTTATACTGAAAATGTTTCACGCGAAACAGTGGTTAAGAAAGCGGATGTAGTTGCAAAAGATTTTAAAGAAGTAATTGAATTTGTAACTTCTTACTGATACTCTATTTATATTTTTCTTACCCGTCTCTGCGAGTAATTTGAGTACTCTCAAATTGCGTGGCAGTCTATCTTTATTTAATACTGGATTGCTACGACGTAGTACCGTCTCGCAAAGACAGACGCGCGGATTTTTTTCTGAATTTTTTTTCTTGACTAAAGTTTAAAAACATTCTATAATATTAAATCTGAATTTTTCAGATAAAATGGCAACTTAAAAATGTTAGGGAGGGAGATATGCGTTTTAGAATAGTGGCAATTTTTTTAGTTATGGCGGTTGTTTTTTCTTTAAAATGTGTTGAGGCTGGAATTAAGAAAGAAATGCCTGATCTCGTTTCTGAAGAACTATTAAAATGTACTAGCGCTGATGATTCAGATGATAGTGCGCGCAGAGAGCTTTTTGAGAGCTATATGGATCCGCTGGATGAAGATAACCCCGTTGCGGTTAACGTCATCAACAGTTTACGAGAGATTCTTTTTTTGGCAAAGCCGGCAAGCCTTGATAATTCTAGCATGCTCGTGATTTCAACTTTGGAGGCGATTGACGGTTCTAAATTCATTCCAGTTGTGCCGATGTTAAGTGGAGATGAAGAAATTGGACCTGAATGGGAAATCGAAATTAAAGGTCCGACTTTTGTCCAGGATCCTCCAATGTTGATAGTGAAGGATGAAGAGATGTTAAGTTACTGGAAAAGGATATCAATGCTTCATGAGGGCAGTCACATCCTTTCTTTTGTCACAAAGGCTTTTGAGTCGATTGAGAATCCGCTGGATAGAAGAGCAATTGATGAATATTGCGCTTATACCTTGATTTTCGAAATTCTCGATAAAAAAGGCGGAGAGGAATATAAAAAAATTCTTTCCGAAAAAGCAGCTCTCATTAAAGAAAAATTTCTCAAAGATAAAGCGTATCTGGCAATAGATTTTTCTGAAGCAGAAAGACTGAACAATGCCTTTGCTGAAGCGCCGCAGATTCTGTGGATTCATAGTACGTTTATGGCCATGGAACAGCTAAATGCCAATAATGATAAAGAAGGAAAGCAGGCGAAAATTAATTACATGTTCGCGCTCTTCGAAAATCAATTTGAATAATGAATCCATTAGGATTCAGAAATGGGTAACTGACTAATGTCAGATACCCATTTTAATTTTGTTTTTAGATTTTGTAGAGACTCCCCGGTGGGGCGTCTGAGATTAGCGAAACATTGCAAAATTTAGACGCAGCACCGCTGTGTCTCTACATCGTTTTTATTTTGTTAGTATGTTAATATGATATTTTATTCTACCTCAATTGCCTCTTGAGAAATAATTTCTTAGTTCCAGGCTGTAAGCAGTTTGCATTTTAGTATCGTTAATGTAGAGAAAAACTTTGGTATCGCCAAGTTTGCAAGAATCAAATAATTTAGAAAGTTTGCCAATAGTGGATTTATCAGCTGTTGGCGGAATAGTGATAGTCAATTTTTGAGCCTTTATTTTTTTTGGCGCATGATTATTTTTTTCTTGAGTAACTAGGATTCTTTTAAATTTATTCATCTCTTCTTCGTTAAGAATTTTGGCGTCATCGACGATGAGTTTAAACGAACCATCTTTATCTGAAAGTTTGCCGTCAGCCAAAATTATTTTTTCTTCTTGCCAGACAGCTCCGGTTGATTCTAGCGCATTAGGAAATACCAAAAGCTCAATCCGACCGCGCAAATCTTCGATAGTCACAAAAGCCATATTTTGTTTCCGCTTAGTCATTATTCTTTGCACTTTTGTAATCACTCCTCCTATCTTTACGCTTTTTCCCACCATAGAGCTATCCAATTCTGAGATAGGAGTAGTCATCTTTTCGAAGAAATATTTGTATTCGGAAATTGGATGATCAGAGACGTATAATCCCAAAAGTTCTTTTTCCCAATGCAATCTCTGATTCTTGGTGGCTACCACTGAAATGTCTAATTTAATAGTAGGGGTCTTAATTTCCATGGCGCCAAAAAGAGTATCTTGGTTGGCGCTATTTATTTTTTGAATGCTCTTGGAAAAATTTAAAATCATTTCAATATTTTCTATGATTTGATTTCTCTCGCCCAGATCATCAAGAGCGCCCACCTTGGCGAGGGCTTCAATAGATTTTTTATTTAAATCTTTAGTAATTACTCTTTCTAGAAAATCAGCTAATGATTTGTATTTCCCATTTTTCTTTCTTTCTTTGACAATCTCATCGGCCACAGTATGACCCACATTTTTTATAGCCTTGAGCCCGAAGCGAATATTAATTTTATTATTTTCGTCTTTGATTACTGCGAACTCGCCAAAACTTTCATTTACATTAGGAGGCAAAACTGCAATCCCGATATCTTGAGCTTCCTCTACTTCAATAGCAATTCTTTCGATGTTAAATTCGGCGGGGTAGCGGGCTTTAAGATAAGCGGTTTGATATCCGACCAGCGCGTAGCAAGCAGCATGGCTACGATTAAAACCATAGCCGGCAAAGGGCTCTATAAAAGCAAATATTTTTTCGGCGTCTTTTTTATTAACTCCATTAGCAACGGCACCATCAATAAATTTAATTTTTTCTTTTTGAATTAGCTCGGGAATTTTTTTGCCCATAGCTTTTCTAAGCATATCCGCTCCGCCCAAAGAATAACCCGCCAAGCTTTGAGCCATTTGCATTACTTGCTCTTGATAAACTGCCACGCCGTAAGTTTTATTTAAAATCGGCTCCAGTTTAGGATGGATGTATTCAATTCTTTTTCTGCCATGTTTTCTGTCGATAAAGTCAGGAATCCAATCCATTGGACCGGGACGGTATAGGGCGACCATAGCGATAATATCCTCAATGTTGTTAGGCTTAAGTTGTTTGAGATAGCGTTTCATTCCTGAGGATTCCAATTGGAAAACTCCGGTAGTGTGAGCAGTTTGTAACAATTTATAAGTCGGGTCATCATCTAGTGGAATATCATCAATATTTATTTTTACGCCTTGAGTTTTTTCAATAATATTAATAGCGTTTTGAATGATGGTTAAGTTCTTAAGACCTAAAAAGTCCATTTTTAAAAGCCCAATTTTTTCCACATAACTGCTTTTGGTAGAAGATGAATATTGGGTTACCAATCCATCACCTTTGCCGGTAATTCTTTGCAAGGGGGAATAATTTGTTACCGGTTCTTTGGTAATTACCACTCCGCAAGCATGCATAGATGCGTGGCGGCAAACCCCTTCCAAATTTTTAGCGCTATCGATAAGTTTTTTAGCGTCTTTATCGGAATTATAAAAATTATTAAATTCAGGGACATCTTCCAAAGCAGCTGCGATAGTAGAAAACATTGGAATCATTTTGGCAGTTTTATCGCAATAATCATAAGGATAATCCAAAGCTCGGCCCGCATCACGAATAGCGGCGCGGGCGGCCATTGTTCCAAAAGTAATGATTTGAGCGACATGATCATTGCCATATTTTTTACGCACATATTCCAAAACTTCATCGCGCCTGTCGTCAGCGAAATCCATATCGACATCAGGCATGGAAATTCTTTCTGGGTTTAGAAATCTCTCAAAAAGCAAATCGTATTTAATCGGATCAAGATTGGTAATCCCGACCAGATAAGAAACGAAACTTCCGGCCGCGCTTCCTCTTCCCGGACCCACCACTATGCCTTGGTTTTTAGCCCAGTTAACGAAATCCTGAACGATTAAGAAGTAAGAGGGGAATCCCATTTTTTCAATGATGGAAAGTTCGTATTCCATTCTTTCTTTGTGTACCTGGGTGATAGCTGTGCCATATTTTTTTTCTAAACCTTGTTGGGTTAAGTGCCGGAGATAGCTTTTATCGTCAAAGCCTTTGGGTACTTCAAAATAGGGGAGTTGAGTCTCTCCTAGCGGTATATCGTAATTACATTTGGCGACTATTTCCTGGGTATTGCTAATAGCTTCAGGGATATCTTTAAAAAATTCTTCCATTTCTTCGGGAGATTTCATATATAAATGAAATTCCATCAAGCTCAATCGATTTTTTTCTTGAACTTTGCGGTTCATTTGAATACAAAGTAAAATATCTTGGGTTTCAGCATCTTCTGCCTTGGTATAATGAATATCTCCCGTGGCTACGACAGGGATGCCTGTTTCTTTGGATATTTGGAGCATTCCGCCATTGGCAAATTTTTGGTCATTTTGCCCAGGATGATGTTGAAGTTCCATATAAAAATTTCCCCGGCCAAAAACTTTATCATACCAAAGAGCTGCCTCCTTGGCCTCGGCATAAGTTTTCTTGATAATTGCTTGAGGAACTTCTCCTTGCATACGTGTTGTTCTAAAACTTCTTTATCAATTCTGGGTTTGTAATAAAAACCTTCCAAATGAGCAATGGAAACCAACTTCATTAAATTTTTGTAACCCTTTTCGTTTTTAACTAAAAGTGTGAGATGATAACGAGTTTTATCTTCAGCGGTATTATTCTTACTAGTGCGACTACCAGCAGTTAGATACATTTCACAGCCAATAATTGGTTTGATGCCAGCTTCTTTGGCTTTGATAAAAAACTCCACAATGCCATACATCACCCCGTGGTCAGTCAGGGCCAATGAATTCATTCCTAATTCCTTGGCTCTTTTAATAAGGTCATCAACTTTGGCTAGTCCGTCCAAAAGAGAATAGTGGCTATGAACATGAAGATGAGTAAACTTATTAGGTGTAGTTTCTTCAGTTTGGGATTCGTTTTCCATAAAAATGATAAATTAAAAAACCTCAACTTTAAATTAAAAGCAGGGCTTTAAACACAATAATATTTTATTATTAACGATAAACATTTCTTTATTCTATCCTCATCCGCCAGATCGCTCTATGGCTTTTGCAAGTTAGAATTAACTTCTTATTTACCAAATTATCTTAGCATAGAATGTTTGATTTGGGAAGAGGAGGATTTTGGGAATTTAGGAATATGGGAATATAGGAATTTAGGAAATGGTACGTACATATGTAAGTAAATATTTTAATCGTCTTTGCGAGGAAGTTTTGTACTCAAAACGACGTGGCAATCTCGAAATATTATTCAGAAGATTATATTTAGAATCGAATGTAAATCGCCGGAGATTGTCACGTAATTTGAGAGTACTCAAATTACTCGCAAAGACGATAAAAAAATAATGTTTTTAAAAAAATAGTGAGCGAAAGGCTTTGCCTTTCGCCCACCGTAGGGGGTATTTCCCTCAAGATCAAATTAGTTATTTTTTGGCTTCATGCTTAAAGTACAGCGGTTTGTATGCGGTGGAGGCGCAAAGATGCTTGAGCCAATTCCTCTGAATAGTTGAGCCACTTCGTTGCAATATTCCGGAGCGGATTTTTCTATCTTACAACTGTGATTATGCCCTGGGAAAAAATTTATATCTGTGCCCATTTTAAATTTCTGAGATACTAAATGCTGAACATTTGGATCTGCAGAGAGATCTTCGGGCAGATTGATGGGTTCTTTCGATATTATCAATGTGGCATAGTAGATCATAGGATACCTCTTTGGGTTGAGTTTTTTTATGTCTCCAGCTTGTTAATGAAAGGTGCCATTTCTTTTAATACAACTTTATAAGTTGTCTAAAAAGTGTATAATTAAAATATGGAAAAAGCAAGGGATTTCATATTAACATATTAGCATTTTAACAATAGAGAGAATAAGGAAAAGATTGAATATTTATATTGCTCTTATGTTAAAATGCTAATATGCTAATATGCTAATATGCTAAAATGCTAACGTGCTAATATGAAAAAGGTATGAAAAATAAAGTTGTAATTGAGTCTATGTTGAACCCGTCAGTCGCGACTGACAGGTTTGAAGTTGAAAAAAAACTTTTGAGCGAGGGTTATGATTTTGTGATTGGCGTAGATGAAGCAGGGAGGGGACCGTTGGCCGGACCGGTAGTGGCAGCGGCGGTAGCAGTCCGGAATTTCCCCGCCTGCAACGCTGTAGCATCTGCGGGCAGGCAATTTCAAATTTCAAATGAGGGAGAAATACAAAACACCCCCTCTGTCCTTCGGACATCTCCCCCTGCGCCATCGCTAAAGCTACGGGCGACACGCGATTTTGATTAAAGATTCGAAAAAGTTGAGTGAAAAAAGACGCGAAGAAGTTTTTGGATTTATAATGGAAAATTTTTATGTGGGAGTGGGGATTTGTAATCACGAAACGATTGATAGGATAAATATTCTAGAAGCCACATTTTTAGCGATGAAAAAAGCTGTCGGAGAGTTAAAGTCCCAAATCAAAAATCAAGGAGACAAAATAATAATATTAGTAGATGGTGATAAAGTAATTCCCAATTTTTCTTTGGAACAAAAATCAATAGTAAGTGGGGATAAATTAGTAAAGTCAATTTCAGCCGCTTCAATTATTGCTAAAGTAACTCGAGATAGAATTATGAATGAAATGGATAAAAAATATCCCGCCTATCAATTTGCCAAGCATAAAGGCTATGGCACTAAAATCCACATTGATGCTCTAAAACTTAACGGCCCTTGCGAAATCCATCGCCGAACCTTTGCGCCCGTCAGAAACGCAATAAATAATAGATGGTGAAATTTTGAGTTTATAAAGTTTGTAAGGTGAAATTATTGGTCAAAAGTCATTAGGCCATCAGTCATCCTATTAAAAATCGTTTTTCGATGACTCGATGACTTTTGACTGATGATTTCGTTTTCTGCCTATAGGCTTTAATGTTTTTATGCTAATTTGTTAATATGCTAACGTGCTAAAACAAAGTAATGATAAATTTAAACAGTAAAAGTTTAATCATTATAGCGATATAGAAATATAGTTATTCAAATATATGCCAGTACCAAAAAAACGACATAATACCGCCAGAAAAGGAAGAAGACGCGCCGGCCAAGTTATTAAATTAAAAAGCATAGTGAAAGTTCAAGGTGCTAAATGCAGCAATTGCGAAGAAAAAATTATGCCTCATCGCGCTTGTCCAAAATGCGGTTTCTATAAAGGAAGAGAAGTTGTAAAGATAACCAAGAAAGTAGCTAAAAATAAAAAATAAATAACTTTTCCAAAAAAGAATTTTTTTGGTATAAATTAAAATGGCAAATAGGCACCTTCAAAGATCAATAGCGATGCAATCTTTATTTGAGTGGGATTTTAATGATGGAAACAGGGAGAGTGTCTTGGGTATTGTGGATAAAAATATTCAAGAGTTAGCTATTGGAATTGAAGAAACAGATTTGGTTTTAAATCTGGTGGAAGGAGTGCTTAAGAATCAAAACGACATTGATGAACTTATTGAGCAATGCGCCCCAGAATGGCCGCTTTCGCAAATTACCATCGTGGACAGAAATATCTTGCGCATTGGAATCTATGAATTACTCTACGGTAATTATGAAAATGTTCCTCCCAAAGTAGCGATTAATGAAGCAATTGAACTAGCTAAAACTTTCGGCGGGCCAAATTCCGCTAAATTTGTAAATGGAGTCTTGGGCACAATCTATCGAGAAATGGGCGAGCCTTTAAAAGATGATGACAAGAGAAAGAAAATAGCCAAGCAAGAGGAAAGAGAAAAATTAGAAGATGCTAAAAAAATAATTGCAGAAAATAATTAATCACGAGGCTTGCTTATTTAAACTAAATTTTCTCTGTGCATAAATCAAATTAGTTTTAGTGCTTAACCATTTATTGCAAACTTTTCACCAATATTCCATATTCTTTATTTATTTAAGGAATACTCATAAATGGTTCAAAGCTTGCAATAAATGATTAAGCTAGTGAGTTGTAAATTATTTTAAAATAATTTCTAATTAAAAGTTTTTAATCTTTCGTCCCAGAGCCTGTCCGACGATTTTTTTTAAAAACTTCTAACTAGAAATTCTTAAAACAAGATGGTAAAAAATAAGTTTGCTGAAAGTATCGGTATAGAGTTTAATAATCTGGACTTGATTCAGGAGGCCTTGACGCACCGCTCTTATTTAAACGAGAATAAAAAATATAAATTGAACCACAACGAAAGATTGGAATTTCTGGGTGATGCGGTTTTAGAATTGGTAGTAACTGATTATTTATTTAAAAATTATAGCAATAATCAAGAAGGGGAAATGACTAGCTGGCGAGCAGCTTTGGTAAATGGAGAAATGCTAGCTAAAATTTCAGCTGAGCTAAAAGTGGATGAATATGTTTTAATGAGCAAAGGAGAAGCTAGTGATAAGGGGAGGGCGAGGCAGTATTTGTTGGCTAATGCTCTTGAGGCAATTATTGGAGCAATTTATCTAGACCAAGGTTACGCTGTGGCAGAAAAATTTATTTTAGAAAATGTAGTAACAAAAATTGATAATGTAATCGCCAATAAATTGTATCTTGATCCCAAAAGTTATTTTCAAGAAAAATCCCAAGAACATTTTAAAATGACGCCATCCTACCGAATTTTAAAAGAAGAAGGCCCTGATCATGATAAAAATTTCACGGTGGGTGTTTATATTGGGGATGAACTTATTGCTCAAGGTAACGGAGCCAGCAAGCAAGAAGCTCAGCGAGAAGCCGCCCAAGAAGGTTTGAAGGTGAAGGGGTGGATGTAGGTCTTAAATTTACAATGTCCAATAACCAATTTTCAATCAATGTTCAATTTTTCAATATTTTAAATTTGCTCCAAGATAGCTTTTGCAGAGAATTTTGCATTTCCTTAATCTAAAGATTTATAGTACAATAAAACTGTATGAAATGGAGGATATGACATGAAGTATTTTATTTTATGTTGATTGTTTTATGTTGTATGCCTTATGTTTAATGAATATTTATGTATTTAAAAAAATTAGAAATAGCCGGATTTAAATCTTTTGCCAATAAAACAGTGGTGGATTTTATGCCCTCGGATTCGATAGGGGAAGTTAGCGGTATAAATGATGATGGCAAGAAAAAGAAAATGGGCATTACGGCTATTGTCGGTCCCGATGCCATTCGCTGGGTAATGGGTGAGCAATCTATGAAAAATTTGCGAGGCAAAAAATCAGAAGATGTCATCTTTGCCGGAAGTAGCAATAAAGGAAAATTAAATTACGCTTCAGTATCTTTGCATCTGGATAATTCTGATAAAAAAATTCCCCTTGATTTCACTGAGGTAATTATTCGCCGAAAAATTTACCGAAGTGGAGAAAGCGAGTATTTAATTAATGGTTCCAAAGTTAGATTGGTTGATGTGACAGATATATTGGCCAAAGCTGGAGTAGGAAAAGATAGCTACAGCGTAGTTAATCAGGGGATGAGCGATGCCGTGCTGAATGCTTCAGTCAGTGAGAGAAAATCAATTTTGGAAGATGCAGCTGGGGTAAAACAATATCAAATTAAAAAAGAACGCGCTTTAAAAAAATTGGAAGCGACCAGTAAAAATCTTTTACAAGTCAGCGCACTTCTGGGAGAAATTGAGCCACATTTAAAAATCCTAAAAAGGCAAGCTGATAAAGCCCAAAAAGGAGCGGAGATAAAAAATAAATTAAGAGAAATCCAAGAAAAATATTTCGCTTTTTTATGGCATTCTTTTCAGGCAGAAAGAGAAGAGTCTTTTAAACAAAAAGAAGAATTAGGCAAAGATGTGATATTGATTCAAAGAGATATGGATAAGCTTAATGATTTTGTGGAAAGTGAGTCTCAAAAAATGCGTCAAAATAAAAAGCAAGATGAATTAAAATTTGAAAGAGATAAAGTTTATAAAATTATCAACATTGCTGAGAAGGAGATAATGATGACTGAAGGAAAAATGGAAATTTTAAAAGATAAAATAAGGCAACAAGGAATTATTAAAGAAATTTTAGTGGACAAGGGTTATATCCGAGAAGAATTGGAAAAAATCCACCAAGCTCAGAGAGAATTAAGTGAAAGAATTGGAAAAATTGAAACGTTAGAAGAATTGAAAGAGATAAGAGAATTTATTTTGGAGATAGAAAGAAATATTGTCGTTTTGCGAGGGGATATTGATAAGGGAAAAGTAGAAGGAAAGAAAACTCAAGAACAAATAGAAGCAGAGAAAAAAGGCAACGGTGAGTTAGCTGAGATGGATAAGCAATTGGATCATCTCAGAAAAGAAATCCACCAAGCCAGAGGTAAAATCGCTCAAATTAACGCGGAAATCCAGAAGGAAGTAGAAAAAGATGCCAAGGTGCGGGAAGAATTCTTTGTAGCGGAAGAGAAACTGAGAGAAAATCAAAGAAGATTGGATACTGCTAAGGATAAATTTAATGACGCCAAGGTTTCTCTAGCTAGAATTGAAGTTCGAGAAGAAGATTTGACTGCAGAGGCAAAAAATAATTTAAATACAGAAATTAAAGAGCTTAAATTTGACGGAGAAAAAATTGACCGCTATGATACTGAGCAAAAAATTTCGAGGTTGAAAATTCAAATGGAACAGACTGGTGGAATTGATCCTTTGATCGTAGAGGAGTATGAAGAAACCAATAAACGTTATGAAACCTTGCAACAAGAATCAAAAGATTTAGAGCAGGCCATCGTTTCTCTTTTGGAAATTGCCAAAGAGATGGATAAAAAAATTGATGTTGTTTTTGCGGAAGCTTTTAATAAAATTAATGATGAATTTTCTAAATATTTTAAAATAATTTTTGGCGGAGGAAAAGCGAGCTTGGTGAAGACAAAAAAGAGAAAGATAGCTCGAACTAAGCAGATAGAGGGCGATGGATTGGATGTGGAAACTGAGGATAAACTAGAAGCTGAAATTGAAGAGTTAGAAGACAATGACAAAAACGAATTGGGCGTGGATATCGCCGCTTGTCCTCCGGGAAAAAAGATTGCCAATCTATCGATGCTTTCGGGTGGAGAGAGATCATTGACTTCTTTGGCTTTGCTTTTTGCAATTATTTCCTACAACCCGCCGCCATTTTCAATGCTCGATGAAGTTGAAGCGGCTTTGGACGAGGCTAATTCCAGAAGGTTCAGTAAAATTTTAAAGACTTTATCAAATCGAACTCAATTTGTGGCTATTACGCACAATCGAGAAACAATGCGTCAAGCTTCTTATCTTTACGGAGCAACAATGGGAGATGATGGAGTGTCTAAGCTATTGTCGATAAAATTGGAGGGTAATGAATAAAAGAATCAACGACAAGGCTATTAATTAAATTAATTTTTAAAATTAACATGAAACAAAAGAAAAAAATATTAGTTGTGGAAGACGAAGCGCCACTTTCTAGGGCGCTTAAAGATAAATTTGAGAGTGAAGGGTTCGAAGTGACGGTGGCTGAAAATGGAGCAGTGGGATTGGAGGCAGCATTTAAAGAATTGCCCGATATGATTTTATTGGACATTGCCATGCCGGTGATGGATGGATTGGAGATGCTAAAATTACTTAAAGAAAATGAAGTGGGAAAAAATTTGAAAGTGATAATTTTAACTAATTACGGCGATATGGATAAATTTGTTTTAGCCAAAGAACTTGGTGCTAATGATTATTTAGTCAAGGCGGACTGGGGGATGTCAGATATAGTGGATAGAGTAAAAAAACTTTTATAAAATAATTTTATTAAAAACCATCATGAAGATGGTTTTTTATTTTTTTATCATTTTGAATAAATAAACATAATACCAGATCAACTTAATTACTTCTAGTATGTCATTTCGAGTGAAGTGAATCCGACCCCAAAGAGGATGAACGAAATCGAGGAATCTAATCCTAGATCTTTCGACTTCATTTCTCCGCCAGCTGGCGGATCAATTCCGCTCAAGATGACACACGTTGTAGAATAGATTTAGTTTATTCAGCGTAACTTCTAAAGATAGATTTAAAATTTATCGCGGGAGATTGCCACGAATAATTTGAGTACAAATCATTCTCGCAATGACAGTTTTTTAGTTAGTCATTGGAAATTTATTTGGAACCTTGCCTACCAGTCGTACGCCGCCAAAGGCTATGCCGACGGAGCGCAGGCAGGTTGACATTTAAATAGGGATAATATTAAGTGCTAATATGTTAAAATGATGACTTCATTTATTTCTTTAGTTCCTTTTTTGGCTTTCATGCCAGTTAGCGGAATGGATATGAAAAAGGTAGTGCCTTGACCCTCAGTAGACGTAAAGCTAATTTTTCCTTCTGAATGGTCGATGATAGATTTGAGCAAGTACAAGCCTAAGCCAGTGCCCTCAGCGTCTGTCTGGCGGACATTATCAGCTCTGAAGAATTTAGAAAATATGTTAGCTTTTTGACTTTCTGGAATTCCCATTCCGTTGTCTGTCACTTCAATGTTTAAGTTTTTTTCATCATAGCCTATCTTTAATTCAATTTTGCCTTTTGGTTGAGTATATTTGATAGAGTTAGAAAGAAGATTTTGAAAAATAATTCGCATCAATTTTGGATCGACATTTATTTCAGGAAGGGTTTTGTCGTAATTATTTTTTATCTTTATTTCTTTTTCCAGAGAGCGTGGGGTTAATTCTTTAATTACTTCATCGGCCATTTTTAGGATGTCAGTTTGCTTGGGTTCTACCAAGAAAGTGCCCATTTCCAGCCGAGAGACATTGAGCAAAGAATTGACCAATTCTATCATCCTTTGGTTTCCATAATATATTTCTTTGAGATAACTTTTTTGGTTAGCATTCACTTTGCCGGCATCTCCAGCCAAAAGCATTTCAGCGTACCAATTGATAGAAGAGAGTGGGGTGCGCAATTGGTGCGAGGCAAGAGAAACGAATTCGGTTTTAGCTTTATCAATTTCATATTCATGGGCGATGTCTCGAAAAACAACTACGCAACCAATGACTTTCCCATGCTCATCTTTAATAGGAGAGGCGCTGTCAGCTACGGGAATCTTTTGTCCGAATTTATTTATAAGCAAAGTGTGCGGTGGCATTTCTTGAATTTTTCCTGTGCCAATAGCTTCTATTATAAAACTGTCATTCTTTTTGGTCTCGTCAGAATCGCTGAAAAATTGTACTATTTCATAGTATTTTCTACCCAGAGCTTCATGGGCAGAAAAGCCTGTGATTGATTCAGAAGTTTTATTAAACATTGTTATTTCAAAATTTGTATCAACTACAAAAACTCCATCGCCGATACTTTTTAAAATAGATTCAGTCTTATTTTTATCTGCCTCAATTTGTTTTTTCTGCTGGGCTATTTTCTCGGTTCTTTGAACTACTTTAGTTTCCATATTTTTTACCAAATCTGACAATTCATCAGCCATTTTATTGAAATTATCAGCGATCAGCCCAAATTCATCTTTCCTTTCCATGTCTATGCGGGTAGACAAATCACCGCTAAACTTAGTGATGTCATTGGCGATTTCCGAAATTGGTTTGAGGGAATTTCTAAGATAAAAGAATAGAAAGGCAGGGAAGAAAATAAGTATTGTCCCAAAGATTAAAAACAAAGAAAGTTTTAATTTTTTTTCATGGGCAGCAATTTGATTGGCAGAGATATCTACACCGACTATAGCGAGTGTCTCGCCTTCCTCACCTAAAATAGGAGCATAACCGCTTAGCCAGCAACCCCATTTATCGCAGGAAGTTTCATAATCGGCAGTTTTTTCGCTGAATGCTTTTTGCATTTCGGGAAAAGGTGTTATGTCATATTCTTCACCAATCTCAGCTTCTTTTTCTTCATCATCGATTACGCCGTTTTCATCAGCGTCCGCGGTGGTCATAGAATCGACTAAAAATTTTAGAATATTTTCATTGTCTGATTTTTCCATTATATAAACAGAATCAATATCGCTGTCGCTGGCAACAGTTTTTTTTAAAATTTCTTTTAATTCTACATAGTTCTGGCTCTGAATATCCCTTTCTGCTTGTAGTGTTTGAATTTGAGAGCTATTGATAATAGAAGCGGCAGTAGACGCTGTGGCGATAAGTTTGTTTCTGAGCACCTCGCGAACCAAATCTTGGGTATGGTTATAAACTAGAAAACCGCAAAGGATAGTTATAGTTATAACAATAATTTCTATAGTCAAAATGAGCTTCGTTCTAAATTGAAATCCATGCTGGCGGTTATTTTTTAATAATGTTTGTTTCATTTTTTTGAGATATTATATTAAGTTGTCTTTTATGTTATTATTATAATAGATAATCAAATAAAATGAAAATAATATTATGGAAAATGAAACAAAAATTGAAGGCCAGGATCTCGTCGATTATGCAGTCGGGCGCATTCAAGCTGGCGTTTTGCATGATGAGATAAAAAAACAGTTGCACGCCGTGGGCTGGTCAGATGATGAAATCGATAGTGCCTATGCAATCGCTCTGGCAGAAATGCGCAAAAAGTTTTTAGCAAAAAATCCACCACTGTGGAAATAGTGGTAAATTTTTTCTCTTTTATTCTTTTGGGAATGTTTGCCACTTCTTTGGGCATGCTTCTTTACGGAGTGATTAATTATTTCTTTAAAGATAAATTAAGCAGTTATTACAGTTATAATTCATCTTCAGAAACTATTCATTATGCCATCGCAGCTTTGATTATCAGTTTTCCTTTATATTATTTGGCGATGCGTTTTTGGTTTAAGAGATTCAGAGAAGATGATGGAAAAGTAGAAGCACGCTTAACTAAATGGATTACTTATTTAGTTTTATTGGTGGCGGCCGTTACAATTGTGGGAGATTTAATTGCAGTTATCTTTAGTATGTTGCAAGGAGAGATAACAACTAGGTTTTTCTTAAAAGCTTTGACGATATTTATGATTGCTGGCGGAGTGTTTGGTTTTTATTTTTTAGAAAGAAAAAAAGTCCAATACAAAAAAGATATTGCTCGAAAAATTTTCGTCACTTTCGGCTGGGCAGTGGCGGGCGTAGTGGGCATATCAATAATTTTAGGATTTTTGGCTAGCGGTTCTCCAAAGACCGAAAGGATGAGAAGTTTTGACGATACGCGCGCCAATGATCTTCAAAGTTTAGCAAGTTGTATTGATTCCTATGCAAATGAGCGAAAAGCTTTGCCAGAGTCATTGGAGGACTTAACAGCGGATTCCGCGTATACTTATTGCAGTAGCAGAAGAGATCCTGAAACTGATAATCCTTATGAGTATAAAATTATTAATAAGCCCTACAAAAGCGGGGAGGTGACAAAAGGAGATTTTGAATTGTGTGCTAATTTTTCTTTGGATTTAAAAACATCTAATAATAGAAACAGTTATTATGATAATTCAAAGTGGAGTCGGCATGGCATTGGAATGGAGTGCGATAGAGAGAGCGTGGTTATAAAAAATGTTAATGTTATAGATGGTACAAACATAGTTCCTCAAAAATAGCTCTTTAAAAAAAGGAGGTGAGTAAAAAATGGAAAAGATAAAATCTTTTCTTGAGAGCTTGGGGGCATTTTCTCTGGCAGTTACTATCATCTCAATGTTTCTCCTAATTGGGCTAGCAGTCAATATTTATCTAGGGATAAGATTGCTAAAATTCTTTATTTTTCCAGGAGAAAGAGATGCTAAATGAAAAGGAGCTTTGGGCATATTCCCCCTCAGCTCCTTTTACAATTGAAATAAAAAACAACCAATAAGGTTGAATTTTAAACTGTGCCCGGAGAGCCTCGTTACCCTCACGAGGCGAACTCTCTATGCGAAAGATTTTAGAAGCTAAAGTAGTTGTTTTTATTTGTGCCCGGAGAGAGACTCGAACTCTCATGAATAAATCCACACGATTTTGAGTCGTGCGCGTCTACCAATTTCGCCATCCGGGCGACCTCTTTTCAAA
>LBQR01000055.1 GCA_000990945.1 Candidatus Moranbacteria bacterium GW2011_GWF2_35_54 | reverse complement strand
CGAAATTTTTATAAGTTTTGCCCATATATTATAAAAATATTATCCCCAAATTAAGGCAAAAATGACAGTTTTATAAGTTTTATAAGAATTAACCGCAATTAACCGCAATGCCGTAAAGTGGCTAAAAATAAGGAAAAAGTTGTGAAAAATAAATTGAAGAAATTTATGGGACAAAAGAGGATAAAATAACCCATTCCCAAATTTGGAAAAGGCGAAAGATTGAAAAAATGGAAAAAGAATTTGAGAAAAATGGGATTGAAAGATTGGAGATAAAGGAGAAATAATCGAATATTAATTAAAAACATATGGAAAATTCATCGGAAGCAACAATGCGAGAAGAAGAAAACGAATTGCTAAACAAGGAAGAAATTGAAACATTTGCAAAGAATGCATTGCCAAGTATTAAGGCGATTAGTGAGTGGTATGGAAATTTTTTCAGTAGTGTTAATGGTGACCCTGCTATTATTACTGAAATTGAGCAAAAAATTGGAAGCATTAAATCTGAATATGAAAACTTATTTGTCACAGTGGGTGAGTCTGGAGCAACTAAAATTGTTGAGTTAAATTCTAAGTTTGATGCTATAAAAAATTTACACACAAAACTTCTTGATGGTGAAAAATCAATAAGTGCTGGAGTGAAAGAGGTTCAATCTAAGATAAATGATTTTTTTCAGTATTTATTTGGTAACGGTGATACTGGCGGTGAGGAAAAGAAAATAAAAAAAATAATAGAAGAAATAACCAATTTTCATATTGAGCTTACTAAAGATGACGGCATACAAAAAAAGGTAGCTGATGCTCACAGGGACATAGCTGAAAAACACAGTGAATTATTTGATGGTGCAGAAGAAAAGAAAAGTAAAGTTCAGGAATTTAGCGATAATATAGAAAGTATTGAAAAATTTAATAAAAAAATCGAAGAGGAAATTACTCCATACATAAAAACTAATCAGGAGGAAATTAAAAAAATAAAAATAGATTATGAAACCAAAACAAAAGATGTAGGCTCCCTGCTTTCAGCGGCAACTATAGGAGCCTTAGCGCAGGGTTATCAAGAGTCAAAAATGGAATACTCGGGAGATGGTTCGATGATTACAGCTAGTGAAATAAAAAGTGATTTCCTTAAGTTTTTGGTTGTTTCACGTAATCTGTTATTTAAAAAATTACCGATATTTTTGGATTATATTATTTTTGTGGCTCCCTTGGTGATTATCCTAGTAGTTTTTCTAGAGCCAAAAATTTTTTCCAATACTTTTGACTTTGATGCTCTTTATAATAATGGTGGAGAGAAATTAAAAGGCTGGGAATTTTTATTGTTAAAAATATCCGTTTCCTTGCCAATGCTCTGGATAGCTTGGTTTGGACAAAAAAATATATCACAAAAAAAGAGGCTAGCGGAAGAATATAATCATAAATTGAGAGTTGTTCAAATATACAGGATGTTTACAGATAACAATAATTCCTATACATTATCTGAAAATAAAAAGGTTGACCTGGAGAATGCTCTACTAGAAGTAATAAAAAATAATCCCGCGGAGATTTTGGGTAATGGCGAAACTATGATTGATCAAATTATTGAAAAATTCAGATTCAAAGGATTTTATAAGGAATTAAAGAGTGAGGTAATAGAAGAACTAAAGCCTTTTTTGAAAAGTAAATTAGCTGAAGAAAAAAATGAAGAAAATTAACAAATCACAAAAAAATATTCCTAATGGGTGGCAAGCGATAAAATTTAAAGATGTTTTAACTGTTGGAAGTGGAAGGGATTACAAACATTTAGAAAATGGAAATATTCCCGTTTTTGGCACAGGTGGCTATATGCTATCAGTTAATAAATGTCTTTATTCTGGTGAAACTGTATTCATTGGGAGAAAAGGCACCATTGATAAACCTTTTTATTTCAAGGGTGATTTTTGGACTGTTGATACACTTTTTTATACTTATAATTATAGAAACACTATTGCAAAATATATAAATCTTGTATTTCAAAAAATAAATTGGAAATTATACAATGAGGCTTCTGGAGTGCCTAGTTTATCAAAGGCTACAATAGAAAAAATTAAATTTAATTTTCCACCTCTTCCCGAACAAAAGCGTATTGTTGCGGTGCTGGAGGTTTGGGATGAGATGGTGGGGAAGATGGCGAGGAAGATTGAGATTAAGAAAAATGTCAAAAAAGGTTTGATGCAGGAATTATTGAGTGGTAAAAAAAGATTAAAAAGGTTTAGTAAAAAATGGGCTTCACTTGAATTTTTTGATTGTTTTTATGTACAAAGTAAAGTAAGGGGCGAAAAGAAACAAGATTATTTAAAGGAAGGTTCATTTCCAGTTGTTGATCAATCTCAAAATAAAATAGCTGGATATTCTAATAATCAAGATTTTGTTATAAAGAAAGATTTACCTTTTATAATTTTTGGTGATCACACTCGAATATTAAAGTTAATTGATTTTCCATTTATTTTAGGAAACGATGGTACAAAAGTTTTTCAAGGAAAAGAAAAATATGATACGACATTTGAATACTGGGTACAATCGTCATTTCAAATTTTTAAAAGATCTTATTTTGGAAATTCCAAAATTAAAAGAACAAAAAGCGATTGCGGATATTTTGGTGATTGCGGATCGGGAGATTGAGAAGTTGGAAGAAAAATTGAGAATTATAAAAGAGCAAAAGAAATATTTGTTAAATAATTTAATTACGGGAAATATTCGCACGCCTGTTGGTAATGAATAATTAAGAATGAAGAATTAATAATAAAACTGAGATTTCTCCATGCATAAATTTCCGAGTACAGAAATTTATTTAGTCGAAATGACATTTGCTAAGATTTTGTAAAATTTAATTATATAATAATATGAGTATATCAGATATAGATTTTGATGAAGCTAGGCAGTCGCAATTGCCTTTTGTGGAGTTGCTTTTGAATTTGGGTTATGAGTATATCTCTCGTGAAGAACTAATGCAAGAGAGGGCAGGAGACACGGGAAAATTTATCCTAAGGAAAACCGCCAGCGAGGTTTTGATGAAAATCAATGGCTATGAATATGCAGGGCAAAAGCATAAATTTAGCGAAGAAAAAGTTTTTGAAGCGATTGATGAGTTAGAAAATATTCCTTTTGAGGGATTGATAGACACCTCAGCTAAAATTTACCAAACTATTATGCCCACTAGCGGAGGCAAAACCATTCAGGTTTTTCATGATGGTAAAAAAATGAGCCAGAATTTTCGTTTTATCGATTTTGAAAATATAGAAAATAATATTTTTCAAGTAGCAGTGGAATTTGAAGCCAACGGAAAAGAAGATATTCGCCCTGATATCGTAGTGTTCGTAAATGGCATTCCTCTAGCAGTAATTGAAAATAAAAAATCTAGCGTAGATATCGAGGAATCATTACGACCCCAGACTTTTTATTTACCCCCAGTTATTAGTGGGTTCCAATGGTAAAGACTTGCGCTATGGCACCACTGCCACTCCGACAGAATTTTATGCCAAATGGCGAGAAAAAGATGGCGAAAAAGAATTGGAAGAAAAAGTAGAAAATTTAATTGCTACAAAAATTGAAAAAGATATTTATAAAAAAGTTTGCCTTGATCTTAGCGGAGCTACCAAACATCATACGCAAAAAATAGAAAGAGATGTAACTGATCAGGATCGGGCAGTGGCGGCACTTTTTGACAAAGCTAGGATTTTGGATCTGGCTAAGAATTTTATCCTCTATGATGCAGGAATTAAAAAAGTAATGCGTTATCAACAATACTTTGCCATTAAACGAATCTTAAACAGGATAGATCATAAAATTCCTGGTAAAGATGGGACCAAAAGAGAAGGCGGGATTCTTTGGCATACTCAAGGGAGCGGAAAGTCATTGACGATGGTAATGTTTATCAAGGCTTTAATTGAAGATCCAAAAATTGTGAACCCTCGAGTTTTGATCGTGACTGATCGCAAGGATTTAGACAGGCAGATCAAGGGAACCTTTGAAAACGCCGGCTTGAAAAAAGAAGTAAAACAAGCTAAAAACAAGAGAAATCTTTTGAGCCTTATTGAAAAGAAAGATTTAAGCGTAATTACTACCCTTATCCATAAATTTAAAATAGCCGATGGGGATAGTATTCCTTTTGAAGATTTGGATAATAATATTTTTGTTTTGATTGATGAAGGTAGCGCTAATTTTGATATGAATAAAATTATTCCCAATGCTTGCTATATTGCTTTTACCGGCACACCTCTTCTTAAAAAAGAAAAGTCCAGACAAAAATTTGGAAGTTTTATTGATAAATATACTATCGATGACGCTCTGACTGATGGAATTATTTTACCTTTGATTTATGAAGGTCGGTATGTGGATCTTCGGCAGGATAAAAAAGAGGTTGATCGGCAATGGGATAGAATAACAGAGGACTTACCCGAGGCCCACAAATACCAATTACAGCAAGAAGTTGAAAAGAAAATTATCGCCAATAACCCTAATCGAATTTCTGAAATTGCTTATGACATAGAAAAACATTACCTAGCCAGATTTAAGGACACTGGATTAAAAGCGCAAATCGTGGCACCTTCAAAATATTCTGCCGTACTTTTTGAAAAATATTTTAGAGAAAATGGAAAAATTCAAACTGCTCTAGTAATCTCTGATGAGAATGGCTTAATCGATGATAAAGACGAGCACAAAAAAGAAGTGGACGAATATTTAAAAAATATTAAGGAAAAATATCAAAGCTTAAAAAAATATGAAGAAAGCGTGATTGATAGTTTTAAATATAACGAGGATGGGGTGGAAATTTTGATTGTAGTGGATAAACTATTAACAGGATTTGATGCTCCACGTAACACTGTCTTATATTTAGCTAAGGAATTGCGTGATCATAATCTATTGCAAGCTATTGCTCGGGTTAATCGCTTATTTGATAATTTTTCTTTGCCAAAAACTGCGGGCTACATTATCGACTATTCAGAAAACGCTCAAAACATCCGCACTGCCATGCAACTTTTTGGTAATTATGATGAAAATGATGTTAAAGGCGCCCTTATAGATGTGCGGGACAAAGTAAAAGAGCTGGAGGATAGTTATGGAAATTTGCACGATATATTTAGGGGCGTGAAAGACGATGATGAGGCCTATCTGGAATATCTGGGAGATGAACAGTTGAGAAAAGAATTTTATGACGGATTACGTAAATTTTTAACCACCTTCAATGAGTGTATGAACTTGCAAGATTTCGCGCGTGAATTTCCCAACGTGGATGTGTATCGAAAGGAATTAAAAAAATTTATGGAACTGCGAAAAATTGCCAGCGTGCGATATGCAGAGCGGATTGATTTTGGTAGATATAAGCAGGCTCTAACTAAAATAATGGATGAAAACATCAAAGCTGAAGAAGCGGAGCTTTTGACAAGAGAAATTACTATTACTGATAAAGAAGCTTTCGAAAAAGTTATTGAAGAAATGGGTTCTGATAAATCCAAGGCTGACGCTATTACGGCTCAAACGAAGAGAACTATTATCGAAAATGCCACCAAAGACCCAGAATTTTATAATAAATTTTCCAAGCAAGTTAGTGCATTGATTGAGGCCATGCGATTGGGAAAAATTGCTGATATCGAAGCGCTCAAAGAAGCGCGCAGAATTAACGCGGAAATGATAGATAAAAAAGATGAAAGCATCCCGGATATATTAATTGATAAAGCTGGAGCGGATATAATTTATAGGAATATCAAGAGTGAATTTGATGCGCTAGGCGTTTCGGATGATAAATATGCGGAAATTATTTCTCAATTATATATGGTGGTGTGTGAAAATGCGATTGTAGATTGGTGGAAAAATATGGAGCATAAAAGAAGGATGAAAGAGGCTATCGATGATTATCTTTATGATGGGGTTAAGGTAGAGATGGGTATTGAACTTACTCATGAAAAAATGGAAGATATAATTGATACCGTTATGGACTTGATTCAAAATAATCATGCTACATTTAGTTTATGAAAAAATTAAAATTCATCTATGGAAAATATAAATATGAATATAATTTAATTTTGGAAAAAAGAAAAACCTTTAGTTTATCTGTTTATCCGGATATGAAAATTGTGTTGAGGGCTCCAAATAAAATGGACTCAAATGAGATTGAAAAATTCTTAAAGAAGAAGTGGCTTTGGTTAGAAAGACAGTTGCAGTTTTTTGCTCAGTTTCAAGGAAAAAGGGTGCAAAGAGATTATATTTCGGGGGAAAGTTTTTTGTATTTAGGACGTCAATATAAATTAATCGTAGAAAAATCAAAAGATGATTATGTATCATTACAGAAGGGGAGGCTAATAATTTATACAAAAGGTAACTTGCGGGATAGTGCTAGGAATAAGAAGTTATTAGATAAATGGTATCGTGATAAAATAGAGAAAGTATTTAATGAGAGACTAGATGAGATAGTGAAAAAATTTGATTATAATTTTGATTTCAAGTTGGTTGTAAGAAAAATGAATAAACGATGGGGAAGCTATGCAAAAAATCAAACAATCTCTCTAAATCCGTCGCTTATCAATGCTTCAAAGAAATGCATTGATTATGTAATTACCCATGAGTTGTGCCACGTGAAATACCATAGCCATAATAAAAATTTCCTTAGGTTATTGAACAGAAAATTTCCAAATTGGGAAAAAGTAAAAGAGGAGCTGGAGTTGAGGTTTATTTAAAAAATAAAATAAATTTATGCCCACAGAATTAATTGCTATAAAGGAAGATATTACCGCAATGCCACTAGATGCGATTGTGAATTCCGCTAATCGTCGGCTTTTGGGCGGTGGCGGAGTGGACGGGGCGATTCATCGGACTGCGGGCGAAGAATTATATCAAGAATGTTTAACCTTAAGTGGTTGCATGGAAGGCGAGGCCAGGATTACCAAAGGATATAGATTGCCCGCCAAATGGGTGATTCATACTGTGGGACCAATTTATGGCAATGAAAACGGTCACGAAGCCGATATGTTGAGAAGTTGTTATATGATGAGTCTGTATCTAGCTGTGGATCATAATGTAAAGAACATTGCTTTTCCTAATATTTCCACCGGAGTGTATGGTTATCCAATAGAGGAGGCGGCTCAAATTGCAGTGGATGCAGTTAAGGAATTTATCGCCGAAGAAAAGCACCAATTGGAAAAAATTTATTTTGTTTCTTTTACTGACGAGGATCTAGAAATTTATCAAAATTTATTAAAATAAAAAACATATAAAATACAGTGTAAAATATGTATGCATTGTGTGGTGTAAAGTTATTTGACAAGTATCCGATTAGATTGTATAATTAGGCTATAAAAACATAACTTAAACTTTATGGTTAATAAGCTAAATGAGAAAATTAAAAAACTGCGACTGAGAAATGATTTTTCTCAGGATTATTTGGCTAAAAAATTAAAGATTTCTCGTCCTACCTATATGCAGATAGAAAAAGGCGAGCGAGATGTCACGGTGACTGAGGCAGGTGTTTTGGCGGATGTGTTTGGGGTGACACTTTTTAAATTTCTTAGCGGTGCCATAGGAGAGGAACGAGAAGTATTTTTCGAAAAGGAACACAATAGAAAGCCCTCCTTCGCCTCCTCCAACGCTAAAGCTTTGGCGGATAAAAAGGCTACGGCGGGCGAAGTGCGGATTTCTGTGCCGATTAAAAATCAAAAGAAATTTAAAACAGTTTTGACTTATATCTTAAAGAAAGTAGGTGGCAAACCCAATATCGGGATGACGGTGATTTATAAATTGCTGTATTTTATCGATTTTGATTATTATGAAAAATATGAAGAGCAGCTAATGGGAGCGGTGTATATAAAAAATCATTTTGGACCAACGCCGGTGATGTTTGCTAAAATCATTGAAGAAATGAAAGCTAAAAATGAGATAGAAGAAGTGCGTTCAAAATTTTATGATAAAGAGCAAAAGAAATTTTTCCTTAATCCAGAGTACCAAATTGACTTAACTCCCTTATCTGCTCAGGAAATTAAACATATCGATTGGGAGCTTCGACGCTTGGCTGATAAAACTGCCAAGGAGCTTTCTGATCTTTCCCATGAGGATATGCCTTGGCGAGTGGCTAAAATTGGCGAGGAAGTAGAATACAATGGAGTCTTTTATAGAAACGAAAAACTTTCCGTTAGAGATTATGACGAGCTTTAATTTTCTTTTATATGATAAATTTTAGAGAAACCGCTGAATTTAAAAAAGATTTCAAAAAACTTTTTAAGAAATATAAAACCTTAGCTCAAGATTTTATTAACTTGAAAAATAAATATTTAACCGAGGCACCTCGAGGTAATGGGGCTAAGCATTGGAGTTTACTGCATAAGAATAGCCGAGTAGAAATTTATAAAGTTCGGATGCATTGCGACTCTACTCGGGAAAGTTTTTTCCGAGTTGTTTATGCTTATCACAAAGAAACGGAAACTATAGAATTAATTGAATTTATCGAGATATATTTCAAAGGAAATAAAGCCAATGAAGATAGTGGCAGGATTGACGATTATCTGGATTTATTTAATGAAAAACATTAAGACATTTTAAAATTTTAAAAACAACTCAAGGCTTTGAATCAAAAAACTAATCCACCCTGCATTTAAAAAGGTACAGCGAAACGACGGCCGTCATTTCGCTGTGCCTACATCTTACCTGTGTTTTGTGATATAAATAAAGATATTGGAGTAAAAAAATAAAATCATAACATTTAAACTATGCAAAAAATTATATTAATTTTAGTCAGTGTGGTTATAGCGATTATTGTTTTTATTTGGGGCGCCTCGATATATAATTCCGATTTTGGGGATATTTCCAAGCAAAATAAATTTTGTACCGAGGAGGCGAAAATTTGTCCAGATGGTAGTGCTGTCGGGAGAGCTGGTCCAAATTGTGAGTTTAGCCCTTGCCCTGAAATTAATAATATTTTGACCCAAGAAGAAGCCAAGCTGATTGCGCAAAATGAATGTGTCAAAGACGGAGAAGTCACAAGCGAGGGTATGTATAATGAAAATAGTAAAACTTGGTGGTTTGATGCTAATTTAAATGTCGCGCGGGAAGGTTGCAATCCTGCTTGAGCAGAGATTAATTGGCGTTGTATCGGACTCAGAGAGCCTCAGAAAAAAGAAGCGGAATTAAATATAAAAGTTAGTGCGCCTATCGAAAATACGGTTATCAAAAGCCCTCTGTACATAAAAGGTGAGGCTAAAAATTGGTATTTCGAAGCTTCTTTTCCGATTAAGTTAGTGGATGAAAATGGAAATATTTTAGCCCAGACAGTTGCGCAGGCAGTGGGCGATTGGATGGTGGATGATTTTGTACCGTTTAAGGCTGAATTAATTTTTGACGCTACGCAGTCGAAGAAAGGAGAAATTATTTTTGAAAAAGATAATCCTTCAGGATTATCAGAAAATGATCAAAGTTTTCGATTGCCTATTTTATTTAAATAAAAATTAGAAAGTATTGGCGAGTATTTCGATAAATCTATTGTATAACTTAATCACATAAAAAAATATTTATGGTCCTAGATAAAAATATTAAAAGAAAATATTACCTCCAAAATTATGATCCAAACTGGATAAAAAAATTTGATGAAATCAAGCTCCTCCTGGAATCATTATTTGGCGATAAAGCTTTAAAAATTGAGCACATTGGAAGCACTTCTATTTTTGGAATGAAAGCTAAGCCGGTTATTGATGTTTTAGTAATTGTAGAAAAAATAGAAGATTTTCTAGAGCAAAGAGAAAGGATGACTTTGTTGGGTTATCAATGGGGGGAAGATTATATTGCGCCCAATACGCAAATTTTTTTCAAAATGGCAAATGATAAGAGCAAAACAGAAAATATTCATATTTGTGAGAGGAACTCATTAAAAGAAAAGCAGTTTTTGATTATGCGAGATTTTTTTCGTACTTTTCCCAGTAAAGCCAAAGAATATTCTATTTTAAAAGAAAAGAACCATGCACTGTATCCCGAAGATTATCCTGCGTACAGAGAAGCGAAATCTTCATTTTTAGAAAAAATGGAACAAGAGGCTTATGTGTGGGAAAAAACAAAAAACCTTTGCAAGTAGATATCTCCGAGCTCTGGAAATTGCCGGTGATTATCCTGAGAAATTTATTATATAATTTAATCCAGGACAGAAGAATCAATTTGAAGTTGCTATAGTAGAAATTTCTCGTGACAGCTATCAGCTCGCGACATCTAAATTTTGTGGTATAAATAGATATATTATAAAGAAAAAAATAAAGAGTATATTTTAAAAATATTCAAAAAATTTTAAAATACACATTTTCCACCTTAGCTCAAAACTACAATCTAATGACGGCCGTCATATTGCTGTATGTTCCTGATAGTAAATTTTTGATATTAGATCTTACAGTGTTAGGACGGCCGTCCTAACACTGTAAATAATTTTTTAAAAAATAATTAATTTAATTTTAAAAATATGTATAGGTTTGGTGAAAATCAACAAAAAGTTATGCTAATATTATTGGGCGGAGTAGCGCTGGGACTTTCTAATTCACCCAGCAGGTATTTTGATACTTTTAGAAAATTAAACAAGGATTGGAAAAACATTAATCAAAGAAAGGTCAATCTAGCTATTGCAAAACTTTCAGAGGAAAAACTTATTGAGGAAAAAAAGATGTCCAATGGGTCTTTTAAACTCGTACTCACGCCAGAGGGACACAAGCAAGCCAGTAGATTGAACTTAATAGGAAGTACGATAAATTTCAAGAAGCCTACAAAGTGGGATAAAAAATGGAGGATTGTAATTTTTGATATTCCCGAAAAAGATCGGGAGTTTCGCGGTATTCTGCGCAAACATTTATTTACTCTTGAATTCTATAAGTTGCAACAAAGTGTTTTTATCTCTCCTCATCCTTACGAAAAACCTATCTTAGAACTAATAAGATTATATTCAGCCACAAATTATGTTCGAGTAATTACAGCCATGAAAATCGACAATGAGGATAAACTCAAAAAATATTTTTTCAAACCAACACAAACAAAGCAAATAAAGAAATAAATATTTGCCTTACAATCTGGTGACGGCCGTCCTAACACTGTAATGATGATGTACGTTTGAGAATTAAATTAAATAGAGTTAGTGATAAAAAAATAAAAATAAAAGTTAAATTAAAAAGTATGAACTCTATGTTGCAAAAATTATTTAGTAATAATGATCCTGAGAAAGAAGCTGGTTTTTTGGTGCAGATGGTTTGCGAATCGGCATTTACTGTTTTTAGAGATGGGCAGTTTCGAAAATTGATTGATTTTGAAAAAAGAGATCAAGAGGATCAGAATAGAATTTTCAATGAGCTTGAAGTTACGGGGTTGATCTTATTGTTATTTTTAATTGATGATTCTGTCCAATTTGTAAATATAAAAAGAAAAAAATTTTGGAGTGAGGTGCGGGACATGGTGTCAGAAACTTTTTTGAATTGGATGGGGAGTATGGGAATCGAAGATCAATTTTTGGATATCTGGAAAAACCTTATTGATGAGCGGGAAAATGAATATAAAGAAAGAATTGAAATACTGAGAGAACATCTCAAGAAGAATGTTTTTAATTCTAGCGAATTAGCAAAAAAACCAATTAAAGAAACAGTAAAAAGAAAATTTATTCGATTAGAATGTTTTTCTTTTGGTTGCGCGGAGCATATGCCTTGGAAAAAACCAATTAAAGACCAAAAGGCATTGCAGCAACATTTGAAAAGCTGGATTTTGGTATTAGATATTAAACTTGCAAAAAGAATACTTTATTAAAAAATAATCATTTGTTTGCAACGCGCTTCCTGTATTGTGGGCAGATTTTTTAATTTTCTCTCGAAATAAAGAGGGAAATTGGTTGAAAATACCATTTTCATGAAAGAAAATGGTATTTTTTACGTATTATTAATAGACAATTCTTTTAAGGTTACAAAAAAATAATTCACCAAAATTAATATATGAATATTAAAAAATCTTTAAAAACAAATAATTCGCTTATTATAAATATACTGTTATTTGTGGTGCCGATAATTTTTAATCGTTTGGGCTACAAGCGTTTTAGCAAGGTGTTGCTTTTTTGGCCGGCTATTTGGTCAAAAAATTAAAGCACCAAGTATGAATAAGAGAGATAAGCTTAAAATATTGGGCGGATTAATTTTAGTAGCCAGTATATTTTTAATTGTAGTGTTAAGAAGTAACTTATTTATTAATAATAATTCTATGAAAAATATAACCATTCCAATTAATGCTAAAACCGCTGTATTTGCCGGAGGATGTTTTTGGTGCGTGGAAGCTGATTTTGAGAAACTACAAGGAATTTTTAAAGTAACTTCCGGATATTCTGGGGGCGAAAGTGAAAATCCTACTTATGAAAATTATGCTGAGGGTGGACATAGAGAAGTGGTGGAGGTTACTTATTATCCCAAAAAAACAACTTACAAAAACTTAGTGGAGCACATTATTCTTTACACCGATCCGACTGATGCAAACGGTTCATTTGGCGATCGAGGAGTTCAATATTCTCCCGCTATTTACTATGAGAACAAAGAAGAAAAAAATATTGCCCAAGCAGTTATTGATGAAATTGATGCCAAAAAAATTTATGATAAACCCCTGGATGTAGAAATTTTGCCTCGCAAAAAATTCTGGGCCGCTGAAGAATACCATCAAGATTATTATAAAAAAAACAATGTTCGCTACAAGCTTTACAGGAGCGCTTCGGGTAGGAATTCGTTTATTGAGAAACACCAGGGAAAAGCTCGCGAGAAAAATTTTTTTCAAGGAGATGAAGTGCCATTTTAATGACAGCCCAAAAGACAAGGGAGGAAAACGCTATGCATGAATTCTGCCGCTTTGCTTTTTATTCCCAAAGAAGAATTAAAAGACAAGGGTTACGAAAAATATCTTTCTTTATTCGAATAGTGATATAATAAATTAAGTTTAAAAAAGTTTGTGTGAAATAATTGATATGTATTATGTTTACATACTGAAGTGCGTGGATGAAACTTTATATACAGGGAACACAATAGTTCTAAATTGGGCGCCCGATATACTAAAATGCGTCGCCCAGTCTTTTTGATGTGGTTTGAAAAATCAAAAAATAAATCAACCGCGCTAATAAGAGAATCCCAAGTTAAAAAACTAAGCCGAATTAAAAAATTAGAACTAATTAAAAATCTTTCTCAATAAAATTAGTCACCAACTCGCGGCCATAGTTTTATTATGACGTCATTGTTGGTATGTTAATATGCTAACATGCTAAAATGTTGGTAAATATTGCCAAGCTTTGAATTCTAGCTTATAATCGAAGATATGAGTATTCAAAATAAAATTAGATTAAAATTTTCACTAGTTGTCTTCCTGGCTATAGTTTCGATAGTGGTGGCCTATCCTAAGACGGTTGGATTTATGTCGCCGATTTTTGATTTTGTTAATAAAGCCCAAATTAATTTGGGCCTGGATTTACAGGGAGGTTATCGTTTGGAATATGAAGTGGATACTTCCAAAATAGATGAAAATAAGAAAGAAGAAGCTGTGCAAGCCGCCCAAGATGTTTTGGAGAGAAAAGTTAACGCTACTGGAACTAGCGAAGCCTTAATCCAGGCAGTAGCTGGCAATCCTCCTCGAATTATCATAGAATATCCCGGAGCCAAAAGTGCCGAGGATTTAAAAGATTTAATTAAAGAAACCCCTTATTTGGAATTCAAAGAAGAAAAAACCGAAGAGGAGCAAAAAGCTGAGAAAGAAAAATTTAATGAAATGTTGGCGCCCAGCAATGAGACTTCACGAAAATCTGCCATAGATACATTGCAAAAAATTAAAGATGGCGGGGATTTCGTTGCGCTAGCCAAAGAATTCAATCAAGATCCTGGTTCAAAAGATACGGATGGAGTTTTAGATTTTATGAAGAAAGGGGACTTAGTGCCTCAGTTTGATGAAGTGTTATTTAATGGAAATTTAAAAAATGGAGAATTTTATCCAGAATTGGTAGAAACTGATTTTGGTTGGCATATTATTAAAAAACTAGAAGAAAAAGGGGAGGAAAATAATAAGGAGATTAAAGCTCAGCATATTTTGTTTTCCAAGCAAACGGCTGACGCTTATCAGGATTACTGGATTTGGAAAGAAACTGAGCTTACTGGAAAAAACTTAAAAGATACGGCTGTTGTTTTTACTGATCAAGGAGTATCGGAACCCCAAGTACAGCTAAAATTTGATGATGAGGGGGCGAAACTTTTTGCTGAAATTACTAAGCGCAATATGGGCAAGAAAGTGGCTATTTATTTGGATAATGAAATTATTAGTGCGCCCGTAGTGCAAGCTGAAATTACCGCCGGAGAAGCCGTTATTACTGGCAATTTTACCGTAGATGAGGCCAAAGAATTAAAAAGAAGACTCAATGAAGGAGCTTTGCCCGTACCGATAAAATTAGTTTCTCAGCAAAGTGTGGGCGCTTCTCTGGGCAAAGCATCTTTGGAAAAAAGTCTCAAAGCTGGAGTAGCGGGACTAGCGATTGTGGGAATTTTTATGATTTTATATTATCGATTCTTTGGATTTATCGCCACGATTGCCTTGTTTATTTACTCCGCGATGATGATCAGTATTTTTAAACTTTCGGGAGTAGTTTCTGATTGGCCGATAACTTTGACTCTTTCTGGAATTGCCGGATTTATCCTTTCCATTGGAATGGCGGTAGATGCCAATGTTTTGATTTTTGAAAGAATTAAAGAAGAATTACGCGATGGACGTGGCTTAGAAAGTGCTATTAATGAAGGTTTTCGTCGAGCCTGGCCAAGTATTCGAGATGGAAATTATTCTACTATACTTACTTCCATGATTCTTATTTGGATGGGAACTGGATTTGTCAAAGGTTTCGCAGTTATCCTGACAATCGGAGTAGCCCTATCCATGTTTACTGCTATTATTTTGGTAAGAATAATTTTACAATTTGTTATTGGAGATTGGATTGCTAAACGATTGTGGCTGGTAATAAGAACAGACTCTAAGAAAAAATAATTTAAAAAAATGATAAACATAATAGGAAAAAGAAAATACGCTTATATTTTTTCAGGTACACTTACCGTGTTAAGTATTTTTGTTTTGTTTTTTTGGGGATTAAAATTGGGTATCGATTTCAAAGGGGGAACTCTGATGGAGGTGCAATTTGTGCAGGATGAAGTAGCTTCCGAAACTGTCCCCGCAGAAAATGCCACGCCTAAGGAAAATAAAGAAGCTCCAAAAGAATTTCACGTGCCTTCACGAGAAGATGTCGAAAATAAAATAAAAGATATTGGGCTAGAAAGCCTTAATGTCCAAGAATCTAAAGATAATGTTATTGTTTTGAAATATTTAGGCTCGGAAGAAAACATTAATGAAAAGGTGGTGGAAAAATTAAATGAGTTTGATGGAAAAGTTGAATTATTGAGAGTGGATTTTATCGGCTCATCGATTTCCAAGCAATTAAAACAAAATGCGATTGGAGCTCTTATCTTGGCAGTTATCGGAATTGCACTTTATATCGCCTGGTCATTTAGAAAAATCTCTTACCCCATGGCCTCATGGCAATATGGGATAAGCGCCGTTATCGCCTTGGCTCATGATATTGTAATCACCCTAGGAGTATTTGTAGTTTTGGGGAAATTTTTTAACATTGAAGTAGAGGCTTCTTTTATCGCCGCTCTTTTGACAATTTTGGGTTATTCTATCAATGACACTATTGTAGTTTATGATCGAATTAGAGAAAATTTGACAAAATCAAGCAAAAAAGAAGATTTCGAGGTGATCGTCAATAAGTCCATTTTGGAAACTATGGCGCGATCCATTAATACTGTAATGACAGTAATAATAGTGCTCATAACGATCGTTTTATTTGGTGGAGATTCTATTAAATATTTCTCCTTGGCAATTTTAATTGGTGTGGGCTCTGCTTTATTGGTAAGTAATTATAATATTGAATATAAAAAGAAAAATTAAGTAAAACAATCCACTTTAGGTGGGTTGTTTTTTTGCGGGATAATAAATAATTTTTAAAAGAATAATACCAAATCAATTTAAATACTGCTACGGTGTCATTCCGAGTGAAGCGAATCCGACCCCAAGGAGGATGAACGAAATCGAGGAATCTAAACCCAGATCTTTCGACTTCATTTCGCTCTGCTGAGCTCAACTCCGCTCAAGATGACAAATGCTGTAGAATAGATTTATTTGATTCGGTATAACACATATTATGAACGAAGAAATTGTAATAGTTTCCTTGGGCGGGTCGTTAATATTTCCAGAAGAAATAAATACCGATTTTATTACTAAATTTAAAAAAGTCATCGAAGAAGAAATTGCCCTAGGCTATCGTTTTGTAATTATTACTGGAGGAGGAAAAATTGCTAGAACTTACATCCAAGCAGCTGAAGAGATGGGTTGTGTCGATGATGAAGAAAAAGATTGGCTAGGCTTGCATGCTACTCGAATGAATGCTCATTTTATCAAAACAGTTTTCAAAGAGCATGCTCATCCGCGCATAAACAAAAACCCTCGCACCAAAGAGGATCTAAATGCGCATTTTGCCAACGGGGAAAAAATAATGGTGGCCGCTGGTTGGCGACCTGGCTGGTCGACTGATTATGTGGCTACAATTTTAGCCGAGAGATTTAAGGCCAAAAAATTAATTAATCTTTCTAATATCAAATATCTTTGTGATAAGGATCCTAATAAATTTGCAGACGCTAAAAAAATAGAAAAAATTTCTTGGGGAGAATTCAGAAAGATAGTGGGGGATAAATCCAATTGCTTCAAAACTGGCTCAAGAAAATAATTTGGAAGTAGCCATTATTGGCGGAGAAAATTTGGAAAATATGAAAAATTACATTGAAGGGAAAGAATTTGAAGGAAGCGTGATTAATGGTGAATAATTTCAAATTTCAAATTTTTAATTTCAAATAAATTTAGAATGAAATAATTTTCTAAATTCACAAGACAGATAAATAAAAATCCCAGCAAGAACTTTGAGCTCTGCTGGGATTTTATTGCTTTTTAATACTAAACCCAATTGATTCTTTGTCAAGTGTTTTGGCTTCTTCAATTTTATTCTTAGCTTCAAATGGAATTAAGGGTAATATATTTTTTAAAGCCGTGGCGCTAACTTTATTGACTTCATCCCATTTACCCAGCGGTTCAAGAATTTCTCTTATTTTCTTATCATCATATTTATAAGTTTGCCTTAAGGTGCGCGCCACGATGCCCTGATCAGAAAAAACTCTCTCCACGCCTTCTTGATTCATATATTTAGCCACAACCTCCTGCAGTTGGGCGATTTTGGTGCGAATATGTTTGGCTTCATCTTTGGCGGCGATATATTCTGAAATAGCAGTGTTTACTTCTTCGGTATCAATTTTCCGTGCTTCTTTAAATTTATGTCGCCACATCGGACAACGATTTTGAAAATCACACCAATCACAAAGAGGATTGATGACTGGTTGAAATTCGCTCTCGCCAATTTTTTCAATTACTTCCAGAAATTTTTCTTCAATTTTTTTCAAATCTTCCTCAGTGCGCGTTGAGGTCAGCTTGGCGCCATGTTTTACAAAATATAAACTAACTTTTAATTTATCTAAATTTTTTCTTTCTTCTGGATATCTATCCAAAAAAGCTTGCAAGTAAATAGTGAGCTGTACATCGTGGTTTACCTTGTCTTGAGAAGGCATTTTTTTAGCTGTTTTATAATCTACAATCTCATAGCCATCTTCAGTACGGTCGATACGATCAATAATTCCATTGACAGTGTGCTCACCTAATTTTATCTGAAAAGGACTCTCTAGGGCCACGATATTAACTCTAGCGATGTCATTATCATTATAATAACGTCGAATAATTTCTACTCCTTGAGAAAAAGCGGCCCGTTCTTCTAGCTCATTTTCAAACACATCACTGTTCCAATTTTTAGAAAAATGATCCAGAGCTTGTTCCATAGAAGGAGACAGTATGCCTGGGGTATGTACAAAATTTAAAGTAGAATGAATCAATGTTCCAAAAACCGCCTCTTTGGATTTGGGAGTTCTAATTTTATCAATATATTGAAATTTGTATTTAAGTGGACAAATCTGATAAGTATTTAAACCTGAATATGAAATACGCATAAGAATAAAATTTATAGATTAGTTATTTTATCTAATTATAGCAAAGATAATCTAAATGTTCCAGGCAAAAGCGCATTTTTGTAAATTAGCCAAGAATATCAATTTGAGCTATAATGAAATTGAAAAAGCTTTCAGAATAGATGAGTGAAAAATTGAGACCCACCTGGAGTTCAGGGGAAAAATTTATTTTTTCCGATACTTTTTTCAAGGGACTCATGCGCTCGTCTTGCATTGAGAGCTTTTTCCATAAAGAAATATCCCAGTTAAATAGTGCAGATTACTGCAATTTAACGGGACAAGATCATGGATAATAAAAAATTAGAAAAATTAATTTTAGAAAACGGCATTCCAAAATATCGCTTGAGCCAAATTCAAAAAGCAATTCTTATCGATGCACAAGAATCTTTTTTGAATATCTCCAATTTGCCGCTGGAATTAAGAACTATCTTAAACAAAGAAATAGAAATATTACCTTTTAAAATAAAAACTCTTTTAGTTTCTAAGGATGAGCGGGCTATTAAGGCTTTACTTGTACTTAAAGATGAAAATTTAATTGAAACTGTTTTGATTTCGCCTAAGCCCGATGTCTGGTCGGCTTGTATTTCTTCGCAAGCCGGATGCGCCTTGGGCTGTCTTTTTTGCGCGACTGGTAAAGAAGGGTTCAAGAGAGATTTAACAGTAGATGAAATCACTAGTCAGGTTTTATTTTGGCGCCAATATATAAAAAATAACTTAGCCCCTAAAAATGAAAACTTAAAATTTGAAAACATTGTTTATATGGGAATGGGGGAGCCGTTTTTAAATTGGGAGAATGTCAAAGAAAGCATTATTGAGCTAACTGATCCAAAATTATTTAACTTTCGAAATAGAGGTATCGCTGTTTCTACAGCCGGCGTAGTAGATAAGATAGAAGATTTTGCCGATACTTTTCCACAAGCCAATCTGGCTATTTCATTGCACTTTGCCGACAATGCCAAACGCAGTGAATTTATGAAAATAAATAAACTGCATGATTTAAATAAACTTAAACTAGCTCTAAAAAATTACTTATCAAAAAGTAATAGGCGAATATTTATTGAATATATTTTAATGGACAAAGTAAATGACACTAAAGAAGACGCTTTAAAATTGGCCAAGTTTTTAAAAGAAATTAATAGTGCTAAGTTATTGCATGTTAATTTAATTCGCTATAATTCTATCGGCTTTGGACTGAACCCATCTTCTCCCAATACCACTCAGAAATTCAAAGATATTCTCAAAAAAGAAGGGGTAACCGTTACTATCCGTAAAAGTCTCGGCGCTGATATTAGCGGGGCCTGTGGACAATTGGCAGGAGAGAAATAAAAAACGGAGATGCTTTCTGA
>LBQR01000054.1 GCA_000990945.1 Candidatus Moranbacteria bacterium GW2011_GWF2_35_54 | reverse complement strand
TTTTTTAATTACTTTTATTAATTCTCGGATTTTCTTTGCCTAAATATTTCCAGAAATACTTAACCGCGCTACTTATATGCGCCCAAGTTAATCTATTAAAAAAAATAGAATAAAAAAATCCGTTTTTTCCACTTCCCTTGCCATGATAATGCAACATTTCAGCCAAAGGAAAATAAATCACCTTAAAACCATTTTCCCAAAATCGCCTGCACCAATCCACATCTTCCATATACATAAAGAACCGTTCATCCATTGGTCCAACTTTTTTAAAAGCTTTTCTGGGAATCATCATAGCTGATCCCATAACCCAATCTACCTCCCTGGGCTCTTTTCGATCATAATCCCGCATCAAAAACCAGTCTAAATGTTTTTTGGCAAATGGAAGTTTTCCTAGAATAGTTCTTCTATAAACAATTGTAATAAGTTTGTAAAAACGAAAACAAGAATCTTGGGGAGTTCCATTAAAATTAAGCAACCTCGGAGCGATCATCCCAAATGTCTTGTCACTTTTTGCATACTCTAGCATTTTTTCTACTGAGTTCTCTTTAGCCAAGATATCTCCATTTAAAACCAAAAGGTATTCTCCCGAACTATTTGTGCTGCCCATGTTAACCAATTTTTTAAAACCGACATTTTCAAAAAACGGAAAGAACCTAACTTGCGGAAATTCTTCTCGCATCATCATTTCCGTTTCCTCTTCAGTGTCGCTATCGGCCACAATTATTTCATAGCTAACATTTTTTACATTACTTAAAATAGAATTAATGCAAAGTTTCAGCAAGTCAGGATTTTTATAGTTAGTAATGATAATAGATAAGTCCATTTGTAGGAAGTTATTATGAGGTCAAAATTGCAATTTACAAAACTAATGTATTGATATCCTATTCATCTTTTCCGTTTGTTGCAGCAGTTACTGGAAATATTCCATCAAACATCTGACTAATAGTACCATAATTATCTCCTATCGGAAGCAATATATACCCAGCTTCCTTTGTTTCTGGCGGGTTATAGAGAAATCCTTCTTGTGAATTTTCCAATACCTTCTGAATAATCTCCGGACTTTGCATATTCTTTTCCAGTTCATAAAGCTTTTTCATTTCCCAAAGCGCAAGATCGGTTTTCAAATTATCACCCAAGGCGTTAAATACCGCGCTAATTTTTTCAAAATCAGTCAGAGTTCCGATAGAAACAGCTTTTTCTTTTATTTTTTGAATAATCATCTGCTGTCTCCTGGCTCGTTGAAAATCGCTAGACGTAACTCGAGAACGTGCATAACAAAGCGCTTTTTCCCCGCTAAGCGTTTGTGTTCCAGCAGGAAGTTTGAAATCACCACCGCATTCAACATTTGGATTTGTACAAAGTTTATATGTTGCGGCTATATATTTTGAACCGTCTTTGCGAGTATGATATTTATATTCGAAATTTCCAGTTGACTTCGTAAAAGTATATGAATCGCAAACTTTTTCCTCATTAAATTGCATGGCTTCTTCAAATGGTTTCTCGAGATTTACTTCAATCCCGCCAACAGCATCAATCAAATCAGTAAATCCTTTAAAATTAATAACCACCGCATAATGGATTTCTTGTCCGACAATTTTTCCAACAACTTCTTTCATGCTTGAAATTCCGGCATTTTTTCCATCTTGTTGTCCGAGCGCATACACAGCATTAATTTTACTTTTGGCTCCCAAATTTGGATTATCCACATACAAATCGCGCGGAATAGACAAAAAAGCAACCTTGTTATCGGCCGGCTTAATGCTTGCAACCATAATCGTATCTGCCAAAGTACCACCTCCGGGCACATTTTCACCTCTCATTCCCAAAAGCAAAATATTTATCCGCCCTTCTTTCTCACCTTTTAAATTGTTTTCCACGCCAGGCAGAGACTTGGCTATACTGCTAAAAATACCGCCTTGGGTAGAAATTTTATTTAAAAGTCCGCCAGTTTTCCAAAAAATTACACCGCCTATTAAAAGCAGAATTCCCAAAACAATAAAAATTATTTTTTTCTTTCCGCCTTTTTTGGAAGCAACACTCTCTAAACCACTAATACTTTTTTTACCGAATAAACTCATAGTTATTTAAGCCTTTATGCTATTTATTAAATGAATTAAAAAGATTCAGCATTTTTTGAGCTGATTCCTTCCAAGAAAAAAAATTACTTTTAACTAATCCTAGTTTAATTAATCTTTCTCTTCTTTCTTTATCAATACAAATATTGTATAACATATCTGACAAATTATCAATACTATTCGGATTAAAATAAATATCTTCATTGACACCCACTTCTCTATGAGGAGGAATGTCTGAAGCCAAAACTGGTACTCCTTGACTCATCGCTTCAAGTATCGGTATGCCAAAACCCTCATAAAAAGAAGGAAAAACATACACTGTTGCCATTTTATAAACAACCACCTTATCAATTGTATCGATAAATCCGGCAAAAATGATGTCTTTATTCAGATCATTTTTTAACAAAACTTCATTAATTTTTTTATCGAAATTGTGGCCGTTTTTATTGCCAGCTAAGACTAATTTTATTTCTGGAATTTTATTTTTTATCTTGGCATAAGCTTCGATAAGGAGCGGAATATTTTTTCTGGGTTGCAGAGTTCCAATATACAAAATAAATTTTTCCGGTAAATTATATTTTTCACAAATAGTTTTTTCCATTTCTTCAGTTATTTCCCGCTCAATAAGATTTGTCGAATTAAAAACAACTTCTATTTTATCAGCATCCACTTTGTAATATTTCAGTATTTCATCCTTAGTAAATTGACTCACGGCAATTATTTTGTCCGAGCGTCGGACGCTTCGAGGAATGAACAAATCCAAAAAAAATAAATCTTTTTTTAGAATCATCTGCCGATAAACTTTAAAGGAAACATCATGAATGTGAGTTACTACTTTAATTCTTTTGGGTATAAAAAATGGCAAAATATACTCGCTGTGGAAAACATCAATTTTATTTTTACGGAAAAATACTGGCATCGTCCACGCCGCCCAAACAAATTTATTTTTGGCTTCGAGCGAAATAACCTGCGCATTTTTCTTATCACCTAAATTTAATTTTTCATTTATATTTTTCAGCACCAACTCATCATCCGTATTGGTAAGTAATAAATATTCATTTTCCTTATCCAGTTCCAAGATATTTTTAGTCAATTCGGTAACGACCACTTCGCTACCGGTTCTTTGCTTGCCAATATTTCTAATATCAATTGCGATTTTCATTTTTTAATCACTGCAAATATACGAATCTTTTACAAATCTACAAATTCCGAAAATATTACTGCAGGAAATTTATAAGTCTGTAACCGATTTGTAAATTCACAATTTGCTTATTTTTTAGCCCATCAGTCGTAGCTAACGGGTTTTAGTTAATTTAAAATTTAGTCATTAGAAATTTATTGGAAATTGGAAATTTGTAATTGGAAATTCTCTAGCTCCTCGCTAGAGCCACTCCCATCCACACCCACAGAAATCCTAACATAATTCCGGCATTAAATAAATTAGGCACGATTATCGCCACTGCGCCCAGCACCAAAAACAAATGAAAAAAATCCATCCCGCTGTCCTGGCGCCAAAATTTCCCGCCTAGTATTTTTTTCCAAAAAAATAATTTCCCTCTCAATAAAATATATCCTATTAAAATCAAAAATGAAATTATTCCAAATATTCCTGCTCCCAACCAGACTTCTAAAAATATATTACTCGAATTAAGTCCTGCTCCCCGCTCGTCTTTGCCCAGAACATCAGAAATATTTCCCCAACCAATTCCAAAAACTAAATTATTTTTTATCTCAGCAAACGACTTACTATAAATTTCCTTGCGAATGCTAACATTAGGATCTTTGCGATATATTTTTTTGATTATTTTCCCCGCTACCATTTCTTTTTCCAAATCCTCTAAATTAATATGCTCGCAATTATATTGTTTTAACTGATTCGTGTTTTCGATAGGACTGGAAATTTGCACATCTTCTTTACAGGCAATGGTAATTTCTTGATCGCCTGAAGCAGCACTTTGGATTCTGTTTCCTAATTGAAAATTTGTCAGATTAAAAATATAAACCAATCCCACCGCCAAAACAATCGCTCCGGAGAGCATCAAAGACAAAATTATTTTTTTCTTTAAAAGTAAATATCCCAGCATCCCAATCGTAACTACTCCCGCTCCCAGCCAGGCACTTCGAGCCACCGTTATTATCAAAGCCATCCAGCTTAAAATTATCAAAAGCCAGACAAAACAACTATAGCCAAAAATATAAGTTTTATAATTGAGATTTAAAATTTTCATTTTGCTATAAAAATTATAGGCCACTACGTACAGTATCGTGAGCAATAAAATCAAAAACATCCCCAGCCAATCCGCTTCGGCAAATGTGGCATTGACTCGGCCAGGCATAACCTCAAAATTATTTCCGCCTCGCATGAATTGCCAATTTTGCCAAATGGCATAAATTACAATCACAAAAGATGAGGTTAAGAAAAAAGGAATGATTCTTTTAATATCCTCCAAATCACGGATAAAAATCCTTACCAAAAAATATAATAATGCAAAAGAAACGATAATAACTGATTGTTTGATAGCCACTTCGACACCTGAAGCATTTAAACTTCCCAAAAATCCACCCAAAGCAAACAACACTACCAGATATTCAGTCCACCCAAAGCGTGACAATTTAAAATTAAGTCTGTTGGTATAATAACGCACACCCACAGCCACCAGTGTCAAGATTCCTAAAAATTGATAAGGACGGATTGCAATACCCAAATCTTCGGGTGCTAAATTTATATTCTCCAAAGCAATTGTCCCGATAAAAAATAAAAAACTCCAGCCTGGTCGGTACAGGGCAAAGATAAAACTAAGAGCTACAAAAAATAAAAAGTCTCCCACATTTTTAAGTGGTAACACTCATCAAAGCCACTACCAAAATAATATTTGCTCCCAGAAGATAATACTTCAAAGTATTTAGTCTATTGACAATTTCTTTAATTTGTGCCATCATATGTTTACGATTTTAAATAAGTTAGTTTAGAAAAAAATTCAAATTCATGGGGAGATTGAAATGGAAAAAATCATATCAACTAAACTTGCTGGAGAAAATTTGAGAAAAAAAAGAATAGATGCGACAGAGATTATCGGATTGACTTCGGTCATGATTGCACTTTTCTCTTTTGCCGTAGCTTCAGCGATAGAAATTTTCAGAGGAACCTTTTCTGTTTATAACATAATCGAGCTTATTCGGAATTTTTCCTCTTGGAGCTGCGTATTATTAACACTCTGGGGGTTTGCAATTGCAACTTTGGGGGGTTGCATAATATTTCTTGCGTACTTAATAAATAAGAAATAAAACCGAAAACTCTGCCGAGGCAGTCTGGAAAATTCCGGACTGCTCTCTTTTTTATTCTTTAAACTTGTTTAAAACCCTATACTAACATTAACTACATAAAATCAGTTTTAATCTTAATCGCCCTCAGCTTGTCATCCCAGAAAATAGAATTTCTTAGCGATCCGCCCATCCGCCAACTGGTCGGAGGCGGAGAGCTATAGAAATTCATTTATGTGGGATCTTTGTTTTCTCCTAACTAGATTCCCTTTTTCAAGGGAATGACATGCTCACATAGATTCATTTCTCAAAAAATTTCATACTGCCCACCCCCTCTTTAATTCTCCCCCTCAGAGAGGGGGAGAGGGGGCCCATATTAGTCGCTTTACAATTAAAAATCAATAAATTTCTCCCGCCTTTGCAATATTTAAATTTCTCAACTCTTCATCGTTTAAAATTTGTTCAATCTTTTGCGCCACATCTTCTACATTTTCCGGATTAAATAAAACTCCTCCGTCTTTAACAATTTCCCCTAAGGATGATCTGGTCGAAGTTGCAACTGGAGTTCCCACGCTCATCGCCTCTAAAAGTGGCATGCCAAAACCTTCATACAAAGATGAGTAGACAAAAACACTGGCGTTTTCGTAAAGAGCCGGCAAATTTTCTTGAGGCACAAAACCCAATACTTTAACTTTATTTTCTATTTTTAATTCTTTAACTATTTTTTCCACATCGATAATAAGCGGCGCCAATTGAGGCATTAACTTTCCTGAAATTACTAAATCGGGAATATTTTTATTTTTATCCAAAAGCAATTTATACGCCTGAATTAATGTATTAATATTTTTACGCTTATCCAGCCCTCCGCCTGAGTAAATATAGCCGGGAGCTAATTCATATTTTTTTAAAACTGCTTGGCTACCAAAATCTGAAACTTCTTTTTTATAAATTGGATCAACATCGATATATCGCACGCTAATCTTATCCTCATCAATTGCCAAATATTTAATTAAATCTTTTTTGGTGTTGTCACTCACGGCCACAATTTTATCTGTCTTTTTTATGGCTTCTTTAGTCAGATACCAATAATATTTTTTTCGCCAATTATTAATATATTCCGGAAATAATTCGGGGATAATATCGTGCACCACCATGGTATGTTTAATTTTCTCTGATAAAATTGTCGGCGATTGATAAAGAGAAATAAAAGCCTCGCAATTATCTTTTTTAACTTTTTTGGGAAGCAGACATTTTTCCCATAAAACTTTACGAATTAAATCATCTCGCTTGTAACAAGGCAAAAAAATTCTCTTGGTAAAATTATCAGGCAAATCCAAAACAAAATCTTCTTCAAGATATAAAATAAATTCATCTGTTGTGTTATTTTTACTCAGAGTCCTAAGATAGTTAAGCGTAACCTCTCCCATTCCACTGCCTAACTTTCTAGTAAATGATGCATTGATTCCAATTTTCATATGTTTACATTATAACCCAATAAACCTATTTTTGAAAATTAACACCACCTTTTGAGATCACTTTTTATTATTTTATCCTAAAACCACCGCCATGTCATCTCGACTAAATAAATTTCTGTACTCGGAAATTTGTGCATGGAGAGATCTAAGATTTTAATTATATATTTCCTTATTATATGACATTTTAGATTCCTCCATTTATAAATATTTGAGTACAAATATTTATCCAGCCCGCTTCGCAGTAGCTTTAGCGAGGCGAGTCGGAATGACAAAACAAGACCTTAGCCATTGACCAATCTTGTCTATTCTTCCATACTTTATTTAAATAGTTATAAAAATACTTTTATGCAAAATAATATTAAATTAGCCCTCGCTCCAATGGCCGGATTTACCGATAAAGCAATGCGTCAAATTTGCCAAGAGCTCGGCGCTGATATCACTTGGAGCGAAATGGTGAGCGCTGAAGGAATTTTTCGAAATAAAGAAGCGAAGAATAAATCCTTAGAATTAGCCGAAAAATTTAATTCAAAAGAAAAAAACTACTGGGTGCAAATTTTTGGCAATAATCCCCAATCCATGGCAATATCGGCCAAAATGGTCCGAGAAAAGATTAAACCTTTGGGCATAGACATTAACCTAGGCTGTCCAGTTAAAAAAGCTCAGAAGGCCGGCTACGGAGCCGTACAGATGGGAAAAATTGATGAAGTTCTCAAAATTATTAAAGAAATAAAGGAAGTTACCACCCTTCCGCTTTCGCTAAAAACCAGACTCGGGCTAAAAAATTCTGAGGAAATTTTGGACTTTGCACCGCTTTTAGAAAAAGCTGGGATTAATCAAATAGTGATTCATGCCCGCACTTTGCCAGGAATGTTCCACGCGAAACCCGACTGGAAGATTGTCAAAGAATTAAAAACTATTTTAAAAATTCCTATCATTTACAATGGCGGAATTAAAACTCCCCCTGATGCTAAATTTTATTTTGACAAAACCGGATGCGACACCCTGATGATTGGCCAAGCCGCTATCGGCAATCCTTGGATTTTTCGAGAAATAAAAGAATTTTTTGAAACTGGAAAATTTTCTCTACCTACCCCAGCAGAAAAGAAAAAGATAATATTAAAACATGCCAAACTCATAAAAAAATATTATGGAGACAA
>LBQR01000053.1 GCA_000990945.1 Candidatus Moranbacteria bacterium GW2011_GWF2_35_54 | reverse complement strand
TGACAATATCAATGTTAACACCTTTTTTTTCCAAAGCCAAAGCCTCTTCCAAAATTCGCATTGGAGTTCCTCTGTCCACAAAAAATGGCACCGGTGCAATCATTAAAATCCTCATAAAATACAATTAATTTTGAATTTCTAATTTTGAATTTTGAACCAAAAAATAATTTTTAATTACTTAAATTTTAAAATTAAATACAGCACTTTAATCAATCTCAAATCTTAAATATTTTTTATTAAATCATTATTAAATTAGAAATTCATTCGAAATTCAAAATTAGAAATTCAAAATTTAACTAAAAAATACTTGCTTTAAATTATACGTAAAGCAACTCAACTATTATGCAACGCTTTCTATTTTTCCACTACTTCCAAACATATCCATTTTTTTCTTCACCACTTCTGTCACGGCATCTCTGGCAAGTCCCAAATGTTCTCTAACATCAAAAGAAACTGATTTATTACCATCAATCGTTTTTCCCAAGCTGGTAATAAAAGCTACTCTTGAAGCTATATCCACATTAAAACAGTTTATTCCCCTTCGCACTGCCTCTACGGTTTTTTCTGTTTCCCAATCTGAAGCGCCATGCATAATTAAAGGCATATTCAAACGTCTATTAATCTCTCCTAATCTTTCATAATCAGGCTCAGGCCGTTCTTTGGCAAAATCATGGGCGTTACCTACGGCTACTGCTAGCGCGTCTATCCCGGTTTCTCGTACAAATTCTTCGGCTTGAGCAGGGTCTGTCATATAATCATCCCAATTAATTTCCGTCGAACCCACCTCCTTCAGATAAGGAACATTCCCCAGTTCACCTTGTAAATTTATTCCACGCTCATGGCAAAATTGGGCAATTTTTTTGGTAGTCATTAAATTGTCCGAATATTTTTTTCGAGATCCATCATACATAACAGAATTAAATCCAATTTCTATAGCTCTTTGTACTACTTCAAAATCCTTGCCATGATCTAAATGTATCCCTACTGGAATTTGGGGATAATAATTTTCCACTAAATTCTTGATCAATCCGTAAATCGCTCTTCCTCCGGCATAATCCATGGTTTTTTCTGTGACTTGAATTATCACCGGCGATGATAGCCATGGTAAATTCCAAATTTATCGTGTTAAAAGCCCCCACTGCATAATTACCCTCGTTGGCATCGTCTAATATTTTTTTTACTTCTGTTATCATTGTTATATGACCACGAATCTACAAATCTTTTTACAAATTTACAAATAAATACCCTGTATTTTTTATTTGTAAATTTGTATTAGATTTGTATATATGTAGTTTTAATTATTTTTCTAAAACCTCTCCTATTTTAATAAAATCTATCGGATGTAGCGACTCTCCGCCTACCAGCACCCCATCCATGCCGGAGTCTGAGCAAACTGAGCCGATATTCTTGAAATCCACCGAACCTCCATAAACAATCTTTGGCAATTCATCAAAACCTAAATTAAATTTATCAGTTAATATTTTTTGCATCAAAATCCTAGCTTCCATAATCTCATCTCCCGTGGGAACTTTACCACTGCCAATCGCCCAAATTGGTTCGTAGGCAATGATAATTTGAGAAATTTTTTTCTCAGAGATGTCTTTCAAACCTTCTAAAATTTGTCTCAGCATAACGGTTTTAATTTCTCCATCCTGCCTTTCTTTTTCCGTTTCTCCGATGCAGATTATCGGAATTAAATTATTTTTCAAAGCTGCTTTTATTTTTTTATTAATAATTTCATCGCTTTCGTCAAAGCATCTACGTCTTTCGCTGTGTCCGATTATCACATAATCTCCTCCAAAATTTTTGACCATCGGGGCAGAAATTTCTCCGGTAAATCTTCCAGACTCTTCTTCATGAATATTTTGAGCACCAAAAAAAACAGCCTTATTTTTGATTTCATTTTTGAAAGCCTCTAAGTGAATAAATGGCGGACACAAAACTATCTGCACATTTTCAAAATTTTTACCAGCCAAACCATTTTCTAAACCTTTAAAATAATTATCCCGCTCAATCTGAGAGATAATATTCATTTTTACTGGTCTCTGCGAGTAATTTGAGTACTCTCAAATTGCGTGGCAGTCCAGAAGTTCACCCGTCTTCGCGAGAAAATATTGTACACAATGTTTTCGTGGCGATCTAGGAATAATATTTAAACATAATACTGGATTGCCACGTCGGGAGTACCCTCCTCGCAAAGACAGACCAGGATTGCTTTACTAGGAGTTTAAAATCATCCACAGGGATAATTTCAACCCTCGCAAAGACAGACCTACTTTTGCCATTAAAAAATTATTGTGAAGTTAAATTCCAATTACTATAATCACCTTGCGTAAAAAATTTATAAATCAAATAAAACAGTTATCGCCGTAACAGTTACTCCTGCAATCAAACAGCCTAAAAAAATATAAGTACTGGCTTTTTTGGGCGGGATTTGAAAAATAGAAGCGGCTACCGCACCGCTAAAAGCACCTGTCATCGGAAGAGGAATAGCGATAAAAATTATCAAAGCCAAAGCTTCCCATTTCTCAAAACTCTCCTTGTGCTTTTTGTGCAGCCTATCGATGTACTTCGTCCAGATTCTATGAATAAATGGCACTTTTTCGATAATTATCTTGGTGATTGGCTCAATTAAAAGCAACACCAAAACTCCCATCAGAGTATTTCCTAAAACTGAATATGTCAGAGCCAGCCACGGAGACATATTGTATTTTAAAATCGCTACGGGAATAGCGGCGCGCAGTTCCGTAACCGGAAGCATGGCCATCAAAAAAGTAGCCAACTCTTTAGGTATATTAGCTAAAGCGTTTATAATTATTTCTTGCATTTTATTTTTTGTAGCGACTCGAATAATTCAAATCTGCACCCGAATAACTCAAATAATGTATTTAAATAGATTTTATTTAACTTTCTTTTATTATATAGATAATTTAAGAAGATGTAAAACTGACCCCTATGGTAAAAGTGGGTCTGTCTTTGCGAGGAAGGTACTCCTGACGTGGCAATCCAGGAATATACTTAATCAAGAGTTCTATTTTTCTGGACTGCCACGCAATTTGAGAGTACTCAAATTACTCGCAGAGACGGGTAAAAATGATTAGTTTTGGAGGGAGCTGAATAGTTACGATAAATTTATTTATGAAATTATCTCGTAGGAACAGGGCACTGCCCTGTTCTCCTCTAATAAACACAGGAAGCAGTTATTTAACCTGCTTCCCGTTTATGCCTAAGATAAAAAACTAATCTAAAACAATAAACCGACTTTTGTTCCATGAATTCATTTTGGCTTTACGAAGTTTATCAAACGCCTCCTTTGTCGCTTCCTCTAAACTTTTTCGTATTTGTTGTACTTCTTCTCTCGAAACTTTTTCCCTAGTCATTTTTAGTTTTTGTAAAGATAACATAGCTAAATCCTCCTTTGAAAATATTTTTCAGCGCAATACGAAATTAACTAAATTACTTCCAGCTAAAGAGGTCCAACCTTTGGCGCGCCAAAGGTTGGACCTCTGGCTAATTAGAATGCGTTAAGTTGATCTAACATAAGTTATTTTCTAACATTTAAAAGGATTGGCATTTGTGGAAGATATAAATTGAATAATACGAAAAATCGTTTCAGTGTTAGCACAGTCAGTTTCTCTCATTTTGCCATCCTGAGATATTAATTTCAACTGTCCGATTTTCTCGGACACTTCAAAAAATCCTTCTTTTATCAGCTTTTTCTTTAAATCACTCCAATATTTTCTCGGTCTGTCAGTTTTGGTTAAAGCTTCAATAACATCTATTACGGAAAACCACCATTCATTTTTATAAATAATTTTTCTAATTTCTTTTTTTTGAAAAATAGCAATTTTAGTTGCAATCATTTTTATAACTTTAAATATAAAATAAAAAAATATTAGAACAGAATTTTACGAGTATCTTCGGTCTTTTCTTTTTGTAAAGCAAGTCTTTCTTCTTGAGATTTTCTACTCTTTAATTTTTCCTTTTCATCTTCCTCCATATTAATATCGTAGGCAATCTGAGAATAGGTTTCATAAAATTCTGGAAATAATTCATTCATACTTTCATCATCTACAGTTAACCGGGCCGATCTAATAACTGTATTATCGTTAGGATCAAAATGCGCTATGGCGTGAATATCATGTCCATCTATTTCTCCATAAATTACAACCGTTTGCATATCTAGACCGTTTGCTCCAGCTTGAATGAGTTCTTTATTCAAGAAGCCTTTTTTGCCCATTTTCTCTAGTGAAGAAATCATTCCATTGCGCATCTCACTCAAGTTTTTTTGCTCAGGCTCAATTACTTTTTCTGCTTTTTTGTAGTCAGCAGGAGTTGGTTCATATTTTTCCATAGTTTTATCCAATAAATTATTAAATTATTAAAAAATAAGTTTTGTTAAAGTAGTATAAATTATCTATATCAAGACAATAATCAGTTCACTTTCCCTAAAATTTCTTCCACTTTCACAATTTCACTTTCTGATTCATTTCTTTTTTTAAATTCTACTCCGCCGGCTTGGATTGATCTATCGCTTACCACGATTCGATATGGGATGCCAATCAAATCACTGTCAGCGAATTTTTCTCCCGCTCGCGCGTCTCGATCATCAAAGAGAACTTCTATGTTTTGCGCAGTTAAATCATCATAAATTTTTTGCGCTTCTTCATCTTTGCCCAAGCTAATCAAATGCACAGTAAATGGCGCGAAATATTTCCGCCACTACGCCCATTAATCTCGTCACTCCAATACCGTATGATCCTAGATAAATTGATATTTGTTTTCCTTCTTCATTGGTAACAAAAAAATTCATATCATCACACTTAGATGTTCCAAAATTAAATATGTTTCCTACCTCAGCCGATTTTACTTTAGTCATTTCGTCTTTTGAAACTCCTAGCTCTTTCAGCACTGCGTCATCCATAACTTCTTCATTAACCGCTATGCCCTTTTCCTTGTTAATATAAATAAAATCCTCCCCTGCTTCGGTAATCGTTTGAAATTCATGACTATATTTAGTAAAAGCTCCACCCGCCGCAAAAGTTATATAGGTAATATCACCCAGGCCCACTCTTTTAAAAACATTCATATAAGCAGTTTTTACGCTTTCGTAAAAAGCTAAATGCCTTTTTTCATCGACATCATAACTATATAAATCTTTCATCACAAATTCGCGTCCGCGCATAATTCCACTTTTAGCTCGGAGCTCATTTCGAAGTTTAGTTTGAAATTGATAAGTGTAAGCAGGAAAATCTCGATAGCTGGACAAAAATCTTTTCATCATTTTAGTAATAGGTTCTTCATGCGACCAGCCAAACCCAACTTCCGTTTCATTTTTAAGTTTTGATTTAAACCAGACATCCACCACTTCATCACTCCACCTGCCAGTTGATTCCCAAACTTCCTTGGGCTGTAAAGATGACATAATGATTTCCTGTCCGCCAATCACGTTCATTTCTTCTCGAACAATTGTTTTTATTTTTTCAATAACACGCAGTCCCAATGGCAAGTAAGCATACACTCCCGCCATTTCTTTGTTTATAAAACCAGCCTTGATTAAAAGCTGCGCATTTTTGGACACTTCATCCTTGGGAAAATCCTTAGATGTTTTGGTAAATAATTTTGATTGTTTCATATGTTTTTTGATGAATTTTGAATTATGAATTATGAATTTCGAATGAATTTTTAATGATTAAAATTATAATGCTAAAAAATAATTCAGAAAATAAATTTTAAATGTTTGAAAAATTAAGAAATTAGGGCTTGAATCAAAATTCGAAATTAGAAATTTGAAATTATTTCTAAAATATTCCTCTTATTTTTTCCACAATCTCAAACTGGATAAAATCATGAAAGGTTACTACTACCATTAAGAGTAAAAGTAGTAACATTCCGATAGAATTCGCCATGTTTTCGAATTTGTGATTAACCGGTGAACCTTTTAATTTTTCAATCAAGATAAAAAATATTCTTCCGCCGTCCAGCGCCGGAAACGGTAAGATATTTATAATCGCCAGATTAATGCTAAGCATAGCGGCAAATTGTAAAACATAGGTAAATCCGAGAGCGCTCACTTGCTTAGTCATGATAGCAATTCCAATCGGTCCGGCCACATCCATCGCGGGCTTAGTGCCCGAAAGAAATTGAGCGAGAAGAGAGCCCAACGTAGTTATAATAAGAATAGTTATAGTAAAAACTGCTTCTAATCCTCGGCCGATTGCTTCATACCAAGGATATTGGATAAGAGCGGTTCTTGCCAAGCCCACGCCCAGCGCGCCTTGATCATCTGGAAATTTGACGCGAGGAATTCCTTTTAGTTCCAAAGTATCAGTACCCCGCACTACAGTTAAAATAATTTCTCGCCCTTTATTTTTATTGATATAATTTTTTAATTCCTCAACCTTTGTTATAGATTGACATTCCTGACCACTGGCACAAATTTTTGTTACCTGATCTCCGATTGAAAGCCCCATCTCTTTGGCGGGGGTGCCATCTGCTACCTGAGAAATTTGCACTTTAGCATCTTTTACTTTTTGTGTATCTTCAATTGCCTCAGGCGCTCCTTGAGCAAAAACAATCGCTAGTAAAAACCACGCTAAAATAAAATTCATTGTCACCCCAGCTGCTAAAACTTTTATTCTTACCCAAGCTGATTTACTTACAAAACTATCTTTTTCTTTTACAGCGCTTCCGTTTTCACCTTTGATATTTACAAATCCTCCCAGCGGAATCCAGTTGAGAGAGAAAATTGTATTTTTGGATTTGACTTCTCGGCTGCCCCAAATAATTTCATACTTTCCAGTCTCGTCGTTTTTTACCGCGCCCACAATTCGCGGTGGGAAACCAAAACCAAATTCCTCGGCCTTGATGCCGTTTCGAATCGCTATCAAATAATGTCCGAGCTCATGGACAAAAATTAAAACTCCCAAGATCAAAATAAAAATAATAGCTGTTGTCATAGTAAAAAAATATAATATTTAAAATCTGAACGCGCCACGGCGCATTCCTACTGTATTTAAAAAAATACAGTTATACCAAATCAACTTAAATATTATTAGTGTGTCATTCCGAGTGAAGTGAGTCCGACCCCAAGGAGGATGAACGAAATCGAGGAATCTAATCTTAGATCTTTGCGCCACCGCTAAAGCTACAGCGACACGCGGTCGACTTCATTTCGCTCTGCTGAGCCAATTCCGCTCAAGATGACAAGTGCTATAAAATATTTAGTAAATTGTTATTAGTAACCACTTTCTATAATACCGCAAATTCGCCGATAAGCCAATCATTGACTTTTAGGTGGTTTTGGTGTATAATTAAAGGTTGTATAAATGGATAGTTTTTTTCACCAATCAACCCTAAAAAGAAGGAGAAAACCATGGCCGATCAAAAACCTTTCGATGAAACCATTTTTCCTGCCGCTAACCTTAACTGGGATGTGACCACGCTTAATTTTTTGCTGACTCTCATCCGCAAAACTGTCATACAAAAAAATCATGAGATAATAATTGACACCCTCAAACAAATGCTCACCCGTTTAACCGATCAAGAACGTTGGGAGGGTGACTTCGAAAAAACGATTTTGTCCGTCCTCGCCCAAAAAGAAGCGGCGGAAAAGGTTGTGAAGTATGAGGGATTATTAGGCTTCGACGAACTGGAAGAATTTAAAGAATATTCTTTCTATAATTTTCTGTACCCTGGAAATCCAGTGAGATTATCCATAAATTCTCCAGAGAAAAATTCAACATTGTGTCGCGTCACAATTTCGTCAGATTCACATGAATACCTCCCCATTGGTTTATTTGAGAAATTCAAAAACGGGTGGTTCAAAAAATTCCATCAGATTTCCGGCCCGCCACTCCCACAAGCAAGGGCAGAAAAAACCAATATTCTTGCCCTGCCCAACAATTGTATTTTATCATTCGAAAAAGACCGGTGGTGGCATAGGATTAAAGGCGTACAAGGCAGCAAACATGAATGTTACCGCCACGAAGCGCTCGAAATGGTGACGATAAACAATATGAAAGCCTTCTTGACCGAGGAAGCCTGGGCCGACATCATCAAGTCCGATCAACCAATCCTCGAAGATTAACCCTCCTGAGAAAACATTCAGGGAAAAACGGGAATCAATGCAATTCATTGAATCCCGTTTTTAATTTTAAAAAAAATCTCGGCGCAATACCATGAGATTGCCACAGCGGAGTACCGCTTCGCAATGACGAAACCTACATCCTCGCAATGACACGTTTTATTTTAGTCATTTTGTCATTTGGAATTTATTGCCTGCCCGCAATGCTACAGCGTTTGCAGGCGGGGGAATTTGAATTTTGAAATTCTATAAACTATTCTATTCTCAAATTCTTATATTCCTAAATTCCTAATTTAGTAAACTAAAACCTTTGTTCCAATCTCCGCCCAATTATATACGAACGCGGCTGGGCCCACGCCTAACCTCATACAACCATGCGAAACGGGAATGCCGAGATGATTTTGCCCTTCTTTGTATCCACCTGGCCATTCTGGAAGTTCATGAATACCAAATTTTCCGTCTGCTACAATAGCCATCCAATACGGCATATATAAGCCATATTTACTTGACCAGGCTCGAGGAAATTTATTATAAATCTGGTGTTCTCCTTTGGGTGTTTCCATCCCGCGCTTGCCCGAAGAAATTACAAATGAATTAATCACTTTCCCATTTTCAAAAATTGTCATAATTTGAGTGCTAAGGTTCACATCGATATATTTCCCATCTTTAATTCTGGCAAAAGTGAATTTCTTGGCCTCCTCTACTCTTTCGGTTAAATTTTTAGACCACGCGACAGGCTTGGGTGGCAAGGTGGTAAATAATGTTTCATAAATCTGATGATAATCTTTATCATCGGCTTTTTTAGCCTTGGCAAAGATTGTCAAAGTGTAGAGCGTACCATCTTTTAAACTTTCCTGCGGAAGAATTTCAAATTGATTTTTTTCTTCGTTATTTTTATATTTCACTCCCACCTCCGGACTAAATCTAAAATCAATAAAAAAATCATTTGTTGATTTATCAAAACTAATTTTAATCGGATCCTCAATATCTAAGCGCACATCAATTTCTCCATTTTTCGGAGTAACTTCTACCACCTTGGGATAGCTCGCAGTTTTGAAATCAAATTTATCAGATTTTATTTGCATAAAATTTTTGGCTCGGCCATCAGGAATAACCACCTGGTAAGCGGTATCTACTTTCCAAGTTGTTTTGGGCACGATGACTATCTTGGTCAAGGTCGCATCCACCTTTGTTTGCATCGGAGTTTCCGGAATCAATTTAATATTATCTTTATAATATCCAATATCAATCGGCTCAGGAAAGTTAATCACCAAAGAATCATTGGGCGAAAATTCTGAAAAACTTTTATTTTCTACTTTAGGAAATAGGATAAAGTAAGACGAAAAAGCATACACATAAATACCCGCAAATGCTACAAAAGAAATCAAGATCAAAAAAATTATTAACTTATATATTTTTTTCATAAAAAGTAAGATTCAAATTCTCGCACACCTCTATATTATATTAGCTAAAATCGAAAAGCGCAAAAGATTGAAAATCTGTCATCAGTCAAAAGTCATAAGTCAATCGTCATTGCGAGTAATTTTTGTACTCAAAAATTTCGTGGCAATCTCAATATTTTAAAACACACAGGGAGATTGCCACGTCAGGAGTTTGAAATCATCCACAGGGATAATTTCAAGCCTCGCAAAGACATACTGACTTTTGTCTCAGAGATTAGAGAGCATTTGTCTTTTTTTGTTTTAATGTTTCTTTGCTTTAATGTTTTTATGTTTCTATGTTCAAATGCTAAAATGTTAATATGTTCTATGAAAGTGGGTCATATCCTCCATCACTCCACGGATGGCATCGCACTATCCTTTTTAATCCCAGCCAAATTCCTTTAAAAATTCCATACTTATCAATCGCCTCATAGGTA
>LBQR01000052.1 GCA_000990945.1 Candidatus Moranbacteria bacterium GW2011_GWF2_35_54 | reverse complement strand
TTTTCTTTGTTCATACAATTATAGGTCATATGTCATCTCGACTAAGTAAATTTCTGTACTCGGAAATTTATGCATGGAGAGATCTAATAAATACTATCATAAATTATCTGCCAAATCCAACCAATTTGGATTAATTTTTTCTATTAAATTTATTTTCTTCTCTCTTCTCCATTTTTTAAGTTGTTTTTCTCTTTCTAACGCGCTCATAACATTTTCTGTTTGTTCAAAATAAACTAAATTCGTGCAATTATATTTTTTAGTAAATCCATCTATCAATTTATTTTTATGTTCATAAATTCTTCTCGGTAAATTTCCAGTTACTCCAATATATAAAACTTTTGTTTTACTAGATAAAATATAAACACAATATTGCTTCATATAATTTTTATTATTTAAGATTCCTCCACTTCCAAATCTTTGAGTACAAAGCTTTGTCCGGCCCGCTTCGCAGTAGCTTTAGCGAGGCGAGTCGGAATGACAAACCGACCACTGGTGCAAAATAATGGAATCATGTCATCTCGACTAAGTAAATTTTTGTACTCGAAAATTTATGCATGGAGAGATCTAACTTGATCATTTATTTGAGATTCCTCCACTTCCAAATCTTTGAGTACAAAGCTTTGTCCGGTCGGAATGACACCCACAAGAAATATTAACCTAATTAAGGCTATGTATTCTTATCAATTCAAATTTATCATCCTTGGTATTCCAGGTGGCAAAAGTCGGCAGATAAATTTCTCCCGCGACATTTCCTGGATTAAGCATTGTGCAATTAAATATATATTGATTTTTTCTAGCTTCGACAACGGAGATCCAAGGCTTGTGCGTATGTCCATAAAAAACAAAATCATATTTGCCACTCTCAGCCAAACGCTTCGCTTTATCAGGATAATGAATAAAAGCTACTCGTTTTTCCCCGTGGCCATTTGGCTTTACATCGCCAGTTTCCATTTCTCCAAAATCTCTGAACAAATTCACATTTTTATCTAAGCTGTTCATTATCCATATTGCCAAATGTGTAATAAATCTCTCCGCCTCCTGGCGGATTAAAATTATCCGCCATAAAATCCAAAGTTTCATCTGAGGCCAGATCTCCACAGCAGATAATTTTTTTAATTTTTTTCTTGATGCAATAATCCAAAACCTTCTTCAAATTAGTTTCATTATTATGCACATCGGAAATAATAGCTATTTTCATGTTGAGTCATTTTAACACGTTAACATATTAGCATTTTAGCAAAATCCTACATTAATATCTAAATCCTATCTTATTTTTTCTTTCTGGTTTTTCCTTAACTTGAGTTATTAAAATTCTTTTTATAGCATCAAAAACTGATTGAAATTTATTATCATATTTTCTTTCCATGGCTTCTATTTTTAAACGTAACTCTTTATTGCTGATAATCATCTCCCTTATCTTGGTAAATGTTCGCATTATTTGTATGTTAACCTGGATAGCGCGTTTGCTTTTTAACACACTAGACAGCATCGCCACTCCCTGCTCAGTAAAAACTAATGGCATCTTTCTTAACCCCATTCTTTCCGCATTGGATATCACAATTTGTGATTTCCAAATATCAAATTCTGGTTTTGTGAGCTGAAACATAAAATCATCTGAAAAACGATCATTATTTCTTCTAACAGCTTGATTCAGTGTTCTCGTTTCAACTCCATAGAGAACAGCCAAATCCTTATCGAACATCACCCTTTTACCTCTTATTGAAAAGATCTTGTTTTCAATAATTTCATCTGGCACTATAATTTTATTTTTCATTTTATTATTTAAAAGTTTACTTAACATTTCTAATTTGAAATTATTTTCCTCGCAAAGATTTTAATAATTTTATATCCTCCGCTTCCCCATCATGCTCAGTTTCCAAAATCATATCAATTTTATTCTCTTTGGCAAAGGCGACGATATTTTTAAAAGCCTCGTGACCAATTAAACCTTGACCAATATGTGCGTGTCTATCTCGATTAGATCCGCATTCAGTTAGACTATCATTAGCATGAATTAATTTAATATTTTTTATTCCAATTTCCTTGTCTATCCTAGCAATCGTCTTTTTAAAATCTCTCCAATCATAACCTGAAGCAAAACTATGCTGAGTGTCCAAACAAATTCCTGCAATATTTTTACTTTTCACTTTTTTTATAATATACGCCAATTCACTCAAATCATCACCAATTATCGCCCCTGCTCCCGCACTGTTTTCTAAAAGTAATTTTGTACTGCCTTTGTAATTTTCTAAAGTTTTAATCAACATTTCAATCGTTTTATCGCGTCCTTCTTTTTCACCCAAATCTTTAGCTGAGCCAAGATGAGTCATGACATATTTTGCCCCCAGTAAACTCGCTCTTTCTAGCTCTTCTTGGATAGCGTGAACCGAACCATAACGAATGCGATTATCCGCGGAGGCAAAATTAATATAGTAAGGAGAATGAACGTAAGTTTCCTTAATTTGAAATTTGAAATTTAAAATTTTAAATTCCTGAATTGACTTCAGCGTCAATTCAGGTGATTTGCCTCCCTGTGGAGAGCGTGAAAAAATCTGCATAACTTCACAACCCAAAGCATGCGCCCGCTCTGGCGCATTAAAAACTCCTCCCGCAATTGATACATGACAGCCTATTTTCATATTTTTCACGTTAGCATGTTAACATTCTAACATATTAGCATGTTAGTATTTTAACATAGAATAAAAAAAGATATAAGATTTATGATTTAAGAAATAATTTTATCTAAATAAGTTTGACTCTTGCTCTTAACTATAGTATCATTATTTGGGTTTATAAAAATCGAGTTTATTCACAATTAAAACTTTATGGAGGACACAAAACATGGAAGCAACGGAAGAAAGAAGTTTTAGCCCTTTTGACGGGCTTAATACGATTGAAGAAATTGAAACAAAACTAGATTGCATGCTGCCTATGCTCGGGGTTTTTTATCAAGATTCTTCTGATCCAGAAGAACTTAAAAGGCTTGCCGAAAAAGCTATCCAAAAAATTTTAAAAAATTGAGGATAGCCCCTATGAAACTACCCACACAAAACGGAAGTGCGACAAGTCGCCCTTCCGTTCGTTTTTTTATACAGGAAGCTTGAAAGCACTAACCCCTCCCTACTCTCCCCTTGCGCCACCGCTAAAGCTAGAGCGACACGCGGTCAAAGGGGAGGAGAGGATCGGAAAAATTTATATTCTTATTTTAACATTAAATCATTAAATCATTTGAAATTTGAAATTGGGCATTTGAAATTTTACCTATATTATCTTCCATCCCTCTTTATCCTCTACAATCCTACCTTTTATCTCAAAGCCACTAGCTAATTTATGCCCGCCTCCACCAAACTGATGCGCCACTTCTGACACATCCACCCCTTTATATTTCTCGCTGCGCAAACTTCCTTTAATTATCCCCCCATCTCTTTCCGACAAAACTAAAGAAAAATTTGTCTCTGGAACCGTATTTAAAATCGAAGCAATCTCAGCTGTATCATCGTAACTTGCTTGGCATTCTTCTAGATCTTTTTTAGTTATCACAGTAGAAATCATTTTATTTTCTGGATTTATCTTGGCCTTTTCCAGAGCTCTTCCCCAAAGTTTTAAAGTTGAAAAGCGATTATTGGAAAAAATCATTTTGGAAATTTTGGCCACCGATGCTCCTCGATTTAATAATTTTGCCACTGCATTCATTACTTTTGGAGTAGTATTGGAATGTTGTAAATTACCGGTATCCCCCAGTATCCCCATCAAAAGTAACGTTGCTATTTGACTGCTAATTTTTAAATTATGAAATTGAAAAAAATCAAAAATTATTTCTGAGACCGAAGAATAACTCGCATCCATAATATTTAAATCTCCATTTTCTTTTATATCCGGATGATGATCTACTAACACGATTACTTGATTTTCCAAAAATTTATCCCGCACCTTCTCGAAACCGCGCTCCACGCTATCCATCGCGATTACTGAATCGAAGCTTTGCAGATCAATTTCTGCGGGATTTTTCAGATCATAGTAAGCAAACATTTTGAGATATTCCGGCATCTGGTCAAAACACGCCACTGTCGCGTCCTTTCCGATTTCCTTGAGATAATAATAAAGCGCCAGATTTGAACCAATTGTATCGCTGTCTGGCCGACTATGCGCAAAAAGCAAAATCTTATTAGATTTTTTTATTATATATTTAAGTGTATTAAATTCTTTTTCAAATTTCATAAGAATCTCATTAAAACATAAAAGCATTAAAGCACAAAAGCATCAAAAACAGTACGCGATTTTGAATTATAAAAATTCAATTACATTTTTGTTTTAATGTTTCTATGTTTTAATGCTTTAATGATCGAAGGATTTTCTCTATTTCGTCAGCTTCGACCTCGGTCTTATCCAATTTAAAAACTAACCTGGGGAGTATTTTCATATGCAGCTTTTTGTTGAGAATTCTTTGAATGTTGCTCTTTTCATTTTTTAAAGCGGTCATTACATAAGCGCCTTCTTTCTCCGGAAAAACACTTACGAATACGTTAGTGTAGCGCAAATCACTGGTGGTGTCAACTTTAAACACCGTCAAAAAAACCCCTGATTTTAAATCAAGTTCTCGATTGAGAATCTCCCCCAACTGCTCCCGAATCAGAGAATTAACTTTTTGCATTCTAAAAGACAAGTTACTTAAATTTTAAATTTAGAATTTTAAATTTTAAATCAAATCCTAAATTTAAATTTTTTAAAAATTATTTATTTGAAATTTCCACCTGTCGACCCGCTCCAACATAACTTTAGTAAGGCGAGTGGGCAAACATTTTAAATTTAAAATTTTAAATTATTTACAGTTTTCTCCTCACTTCTTCTTCTTTATATGAGTATAAGACATCGTCTATCATCAATTTTGTTCCACCGGCGAAAGTTACCCCGCATTCATTGCCAGATTTTACTTCCTCTGTGGCTTTTTTATTCTGTTCTAGATTTTCTAGCACACCTTTACCGATTATTTCTTTTTCTCGCTTCACTTCTAGCAGAGATTTTTTTACAATTTTACCTTCAATTACTTTTCCTCCTACAATCATATCAGTCTTTCCATTTTTAAAGATGGCTAAAATTTTCATTCTGCCAAAATCAGTGCGGACAATTTCCGGAGGCAAAAGATCAGCCATGTCATTTTTTATCACTTCTACTAATTCATAAATCACATTAAAAGATTTGATAATCACATTTGCTTTTTCGGCCATTCTTTTGGCTACTGTAGTCGCTGTTACGCTAAAACCAAAAATAATTGCCCCGGTGCTTTCGGCTAGTTTGACATCTGACTCAGTGATATTACCCACTCCAGTATTAACATATTCCAGTATCACTTCTTCTGACTTTATCGCAGAAAGAATTTGATCAATTGCCTCCAAAGACCCAGGCACATCGGCTTTAATGATAACATTCAATCTTTTTATTTGATCATTGTCTAAATTTTGATATAAATCTTTTTTGCTTCTGATCACATTTCGTCCAACAGTTGAACCAAATCCTCCTTTGGATCTCATTTTCAAAACCGTTTCTTTTTCAGCTACTTGGATAATATCATTCACTTCCGGCGTGCCATTGATACCCATTATTACCACCGGCTCAGATGGCCCAGCCACATCAATCTGCTTGCCGGTAAAATCTTCCATTCTCTTGATACGGCCAAAAGTTTTTCCGATTACAATGTCTTGACCAACCTTTAAGAAGCCAGTTTTAATCAAAACGGTTGAAATTGGTCCGGATTTTGGATCGAGATGAGACTCCAAAACTACGCCTAGACCATTATTTTTGCGGCTCGCTTTAAGTTCAAGAACTTCCGAAACCAATAAAATACTATCCAATAGTTCTTTGATACCCAAGTTTTTCTTAGCACTAATCTCATTGGCGATTACATTGCCACCCCATTCCTCAATTACAATTTCTAATTCTGCCAATTCTTGTTTGACTCTTTGCGCGTTAGCTTCCGGTTTATCAATTTTATTAATGGCTACAATAGTGGGAATTTTCTTTTCTTTCAAATAGTTTATCACCTCTCGAGTCTGAGGTCTGACACCATCATCGGCTGCCACTACCAAAATCGCCACATCAGCAATGCTTACTCCGCGTTCGCGCATGGCACTAAAAGCTTCATGCCCGGGAGTATCTACAAAAGTAATAACTTGCCCTTTTTTCTTTACTTGGTAAGCGCTAATGTGCTGAGTGATTCCACCGGCTTCGCCAGCTGCGACATTGCCTTTGCGAATCGTATCCAAAAGCGTAGTTTTACCATGGTCCACATGCCCCAAAATAGTTACAATTGGAGCTCTAGCAGGCAAAACATGCAAATATCAATTAATTTTTCCAAAGTTATCGCTTCACCCTCAACTACATCCAAATCTTCTTCGGTTTTATAGCCCAAGTCTTGGGCGATAATACTGGCAGTATCAAAATCAATTTCTTCATTAATAGTCGCCATAATTCCATTTTTCATCAGTTCAGTAATTACAGCCGAAACAGACAAATTTAAAATCTCCGCAAACTTTTTTACGGTTACTGGATTGGGGATTTTTACTGTCTTTAATTCTACTGTTTTTTCGTCTGCCATAATAAAAAATGAATATAAATCCTGTCGCTTGTAAACGACTGGATGAATCCTGTCACTCGTGAGTGACGGAATAAACCAAAATCACCCCTCTGAGGGTTGATTGATGTAAGTTAATTAATTTGTCTATTTATAGGCTAACATTTAATTGAAGATTATGCAACACGTCAGACATCTTAGCACATTAGCACGTTAACATTTTAACATTAATACAATTACATAGTTCCAATTTGCGAATAAAAACTCGAATGATGCTAATTTGTTATTTTATTAACTATCCTATATTTGATCTTATTCGAGCTATTCGGTTCTTCATTCGTAAATTAGAGTTAAAATTTTTGCTCCGCAAAATATTGACAAAAAGGCGAAAATATGCTAATATTATATGTTGTCAGATATATTGCCATTATTGCGTATTGGGGGCATTTTTATGCCAATAAACGCAAAAATAAAGCATTCCGATAACAAGAGGCGCAACTAAACTTGAGCCTCTAAACGGGCTCTTTGACAATTTAATAAGGAGAATTACCATGGCAGATAAAGATAGTAAGAAAAAAGATGATTCCAGCAAAGAATCACCCGCAAAGAATATGGCAAAAGCGGAAAAATTTGTTGAGAGCCTTCAGTTTATTGGCATCTTAGGTGCTATAATTATGGGATTACGACAACCCCCTAAACCAGGTGAAGCTGTAGTTGGAGATAAACAAGTTCCCAATTGGCTTCTGTCGGCCTTTCCAAGTCTAACCGCTGAAGATGAGGTTGAATTTAACCTCATCCTCTCGTCGCTCAGCACTGCTAAAAAAAATGCCCTCAAGATGTTCGAGTTTTTACTCAAGCAAGAGGGAATTTTCGACGAAGTAAAGTTTCGGGTTTTGTTGGTCAAAATTAGGAGGGAATTCATCGAGAAGATGAGGACCCCTGTTCCAGAAAACAAGTCTCAAACTTTAACCTTCGGGAAATTGAAGGTGAACGATGCGGTTTCTGATTTCGCGGCATCACTTGCAAAAGAAAATGTCGCTGGCATAACGCCAGAGCAAGTTTTTGAAAACCAGAAGTTGATTGCCGATAATATGAAGCTCATTGAAAAAAAGAGCTTCTTGAAAAAGTTGTCGGAAAACAAAGCTGCTACTATTTTGTGGGCTTTGTTTGTCGTAACCGCGATTCTTGCAATTCTTAAAAAAATTATTTCTTAGGAGATTAGAATATGAACTGGTCAACAGCACGCACCTGGGTTATGGCAAATCTGCGCATTGCAATTCCCGCTATTGGATTTATTTTATTTTCAGGATACCTTCTTTTTGGAGGAAATTCTCCTGACTCCAATGTTCCCGGCGGAGGTTTTGGAACGTTCATCGTAAGCGGCTTGATTTTCTGGGGTGCTTACAGGGTTGGGACTGGAGCAACACAAAAAGTTCTTGGTACCATGGCTACTCTTCTTTTGATAGTATGGGCTTGGCCAAGATTTTTTCCATTCTTGATCTATTGGACCTATCTTCTAATTGCAGTTAATTGCTTTTGGATATATAAAAAAGGATTAGGTGTATTTTTTTGGAGATTAGCTCCAATCATACTCCTGATATCAATTTTATTTTATTCCAATGATACGTTCAAAAAGAGCTATGATGGATTCATTAAATTCACCGGCATTGAATTTAAAATGCCTGAAGTTGAAATGCCTGAAGTAGTTAAAAATGCTGCTACTGGTTTTGCTAAGTATATGAAAAATCTTTCCGCTCAAAAGATTTCACAATCTAAAGAGCGACTGGTGAAAAACGGTTCCACATTTTATAACTACGACGGAACCAATTTTGCCAAAAAAGATGTTTCCGAGAAGAACGAGTTCATTAAAGTTTTTATTCTGGATGAACAAGTCACCAAAGGCGGTCTTACTTTCGAGAAGGTCCGTATCGGTGACCCAGCTACCGGAGAAGATGCATGGGTGTATTCAGGAATTCTCCTGACATCCCCCACTGCAACCCCTCCTCCGCCAGTATTAAAACCAGAAGGAAGCGCTCCAGAATGGGAAAAGGTTGCGGATTGTCCGATACACTTCGTAGGAAGGGTGTTTGACAATCGAGTTGGTCCCAATGGAGAGCGCCCAAACACGGGAGAAGTTTACTCCGGATGTTTTGTGGAAGTTGGTTATGAGTATAAAATAACCTTTTCGGGAGATTATTCCCAGTTCTTCAAACACCTACCGTGGTATAAAAAACTATCGTGGTCTGGATGGAATCCGCAAATTCAGGATGCGATAAAACCATTTCCTAACTACAATTACGGAGCGCTAATGCTTCGAATTGGGGCACAAAATGGCCTGCATCCAGAAAAGGGAAAGAATTTTATTACATTTACTCCCACTGATCCAGCTAAAATCCTTGGAGAGTTAAATATTACTCAGAGAGAAGACAGCTATATTGATCAATCTTCAGTGGGTAATAAAATTCAAGATTCAACCCTCTCGATAAAAATTGAGAGACGACCATTATGACCAAGCAGGGAGCTCACACAACCGTGAGCACCCTGCTTTTTATTTTATAAAAAAACAAATACATAAATGTATTTGTAATTTAAAATTTTTAGAAAAAATATTTTTATTAGAAGAAACTCGCCACTTGTTTGACAATTACCAATGCACCAAGGGCTACCGCAATTCCTATAATTGCCCACTTGGTCATTTTTTTGGCAGTTTCAATTTGCCCTTCATTGCCAGCCGCTGTGAGATAGGCAATTCCCGCCGCTACTAACAAAAAATTAAGCACGTTAAGAGCAATAGTCGCAATACTTGGAGCTGAATCTATAAGATTTTCTTCACTGGTACTTCTTCCTAAAACGGTATAAATTTCCCTGAGAAATGATGGCGCCGCTATTCCAATAGCGAGTCCTACTACGGCTGCCCATATTGCTCCTTTTCCCAAGGTCATGTTTTTTTCATTTCCGGCTGAAGTCATATAGAGAAGCGCCCCCACTACGATAAAAACCATCGAAATCACCACAATCACTCCTTGCAAATGAACCAGCAAGGCGGCTAATATTCCATCCACTGTATCATATGCTAGTGGATTAGTGAACGTAATATCTCCAGGATTAGAATCTGCAAAAACAAAGTTTGGAAAAATTCCAAAAATAAAAAAACCAAGAGTCAAACTTATTAATATTTTTTTAAAACCTAAACTTTTCATTTTTATTATTAAAATTATTTTTATTACTCAAGCATGCTTTGAATAAATATTAATATCACCATTCCCATCAGCGCCACAATCACCCCCACAATTGACCACATCATATTGCGCTTGCCCATCTCCATCATATTTTGATCTCCGGAAGCTAGCATATACTGCATACCCGAAATCACAAAAGCAATAATAGCAATAACTCCCACAATTCGTAGTAGCCATTGCATCACATTATTAATCACATCAGCCAAGGGATCTTCCCCTCCCGGGTCAGGAAGATCCGTGCCGGTTGGAATACAGACTCCGGAAGAGCCATCAAATCCTCCTGGTGGACAAGTTACGGCCAAAGCGTTTCCTATGAAGAAAAACAAACCAATAATCAAGAATATTAATATTTTTTTATTTTTCATAAACAAATTGAGAAAATTAAAAACCACTCTGCCACCACCACACTAACTCAATAAATACTCCACTTCTTGAATTATCACATATCCCATCAAAGCCACAATTACTCCAATAATTGAGTAAGTCATGGCATTTTTGGCAGTTCCCATTTTGCTATCATCACCCGCAGCAATGAAATACAAAATTCCAGAAATCACAAAACCGATGATTCCAATCACGCCTACAATTCCCAACAGCCAGTTCATAATATTTATAATTATACTGCCATCTGCCAACTCTCCCATAGGAAGACCAGTATCTTTGGGATAAGAATATTGAGCTAGAGCATCGAAAGGGATAGTTAAAAAAATAATGCTCAAAAATCTTGACAATATTTTTTTATTTCTAAACATAAAAATTACTTAGATATAAGCTAGAATGTACTGCTAGCTCCACCCAAAAGTGTGTCTGCTGCCTTAATTATTACGTACCCCATCAAAGCCACAATCACTCCAATAATTGAGTAAGTCATAGCATTTTTGGCAGTTCCCATTTTGCTATCATCACCCGCAGCGATGAAATACAAAATTCCAGAAATCACAAAACCGATAATTCCAACGATGCCCACCAACGCCAATAACCAATTCATTATGTTGACGACAATGTTCGTTATAGTTCCAGTTGGCAAAGAAGAATTGCCTGCGTTAGTAAAACCTTCATCCCAACTAGCCAGCACAAACATAGGCGACAATAAAAAACTCGCTAAAAATCCATAAATTATTTTTTTTGTTTTCATTTTTTTAAGGCGGGGTTATTTTAAAAATTTAAAATAGTCAAAATAACCCCAAATTTATAATAAACTAAAATTCAGATGATTTACCTTGTAACATAGAATCAGCCGCTTTGATAATCACTACTCCCAGAAGAGCTACAATTACACCCACGATTGACCAGGTCATTGCTTTCTTGGCGGTTCCGATTCTATCTTCATCACCAGCGGAAGTAAGATAAAGGATTCCGGCAATCGCAAATCCGATTACTCCTAAAAATCCCACCATTCCCAAAATCCAAGTCATAAATTGCTTTACAATCGCAGTAATACTTCCTTCCGGTAAAGTTGTGTCAGATGGCGGAGTATAAGCCATTATCATAACAGGAGCCAACAATCCTAAAGAGGAAATTGAATAAATTATTTTTTTTATTTTTATTTTCATAAGCTCACCTCCTTTCAATTTTAATTTTTTATTTTTAACGTTAGCTTCTCGCTTGTCTCTGCGAGTAAATTCTGTACTCGGAATTTACGTGGCAGTCCAGTTTCTCAAAACACTTACATTAAATACATTTCTGGATTGCCACGAATAATTTGAGTACAAATTATTCTCGCAAAGACCGAATACCAAACAAAATTCCTATTTGAGACAAAATAATCATCGTTCCCAATCCTACTACTATCCCAACGATGGAATAGAAAAAAGATTTCTTGGCTAATTTAATCCTATCTTCGTTTCCTCCTGCGGTAAAATATATTATAGCCGTAATCACTAATCCGAAACGCGCAACATAAAATTTACAATACTTCCCCCTATTTCTGTAAACGTCGGAGCATTCGCGATAACTTGAGCTTGAGCAATTTCTATTATTTTCATATTAAAAATGTATTATGTATTTAGTATATTGTATTTAGTATTTAGTATAAATGCAAATATGTATTTATCACAAACCAATTTTTTACATATACTAAATAAAATTTATATAAAATATTTATTTTTACAAACTAATTAGAAATCCCCCAATCTCATATCATATTATACATAATATTAAATACTATATACAAAATACAATAATTAATTTCCCAAACAACTATTTTGACGTGCTTGAACATCTCGAACATAATCTTGAGTTTGCGCAAATCCGACTGGATTTATTGGGCATTGCCAAGCGGGAGTCGGAGGATTGGGACAGTCTGATGATAGCGCAAAAGGTTGCTTAGTTTTATCAGGATTAATCCCATCGCCAGGACCAGCATTATAGGCCGCTATC
>LBQR01000051.1 GCA_000990945.1 Candidatus Moranbacteria bacterium GW2011_GWF2_35_54 | reverse complement strand
CCTCCCAAGAAAAAAGATGATGAGTGGCGTTTCCGCAATCGTGGAGGAGGAGGGCAATCACCGCGAACTTTCAGAGCGCTGGTAGTTCTAATGGAGGCTATCAGAAGAGACAATGAAAAATCTTTAGTGGAAAGTAAAATCTATAGCGACGAAAATATTTCAGAAGCGCTGGATTTTATTTTAGAGGATAGTTATTGGATAGAAACGGTTGATATCGGGAAGCTTTATAAACAAAGACAGGACGATATCGATGGAAGTGATGAACCCATTCAATATTTAGCTTTGGGCATAGATTCTTCGGGAAATTCCGATATCCATATTGCCATCTATCCGGGTAAGCATAGAGAATTGCGTTTTCGAAATTCTTTCGGTGGAGGAAAATCGGAGCGAGTACGAAAGGCTTTGATTATTGTCATGGAAGCAATTAGGCGGGATAATGAAAAAAATCCTGAACCATAAGTTCGAATCATGTAGCGCGGGGCTTTGTCGGATATCTGACGGAGCCTCTTTTAATGAGTAAAAAACTAAAATTTTAAAACCCTCTCTGTCCTATCGGACACCTCCCCCTTGGGTACAAGAGGGAGGGGGGAGGATTCGTATATTCGTACTAATTCGTAATTTGTAAAGAAATCTCGTAGAGAATACCGAAATTTGACTTTTTTACTTTTAGAGACTATAATAGACTATGTTTAAAGAAGATTTAAAAAGAAATAATAAAGAGATGAAAAATACTAAAACGGATAAAGTGTCTGTTTTTTCTTTGGCGTTTGAGCTGGGTTATATAGTGGCAATTCCGATTGTAGTGTTGGCTCTAACGGGTAGGATGATAGATAAAAAACTAGATTCATCTCCGTGGTTTCTCCTTTTGGGTATTGTTATTTCTATTATTGTTTCGACTTATTGGATTTATAAAAAAACATCAGCCATTATTGATAATAAATAGAGTTTATTTTTATGGAAATTTCTTTAGTGCCAGAATTAATAGCAACCTTTTTTGGTTTTCCTATTACAAACTCTGTTTTGACAACTGCGATTGTTAGTGCGGTTATCATTCTAGCTTCATTATATTTACGAAAAAATTTATCCAAAAAACCTAAGGGCTTTCAAAATATTGTCGAATCAGTATTGGAAGCTCTTTTAAATTTAGCGGATAGCGTAACTGGCAGTCGAACACAAAGTAAGAAATTTTTTCCTTTTGTGGCCACTATTTTTATTTTTGTGATTATGTCTAATTGGATTGGACTAATTCCAGCTCTTATCCCCGGAGGAACGTTGGGAGTCAATCAAATCCATCATGGAGAAGAAGTATTGGTACCCTTTATCCGAAGTGGAAGCGCTGATCTTAATATGACGCTATCTTTGGCTCTGATTTCAGTAATTACCGCGCAGATTATGGGCATCGCTATAATTGGCAAGAAACATTACATTGGGAAATTTTTAGTTAACCCCCTTAAAAAACCTTATTTCATCGGAACTTTTGTTGGCGTGCTGGAAATAATTTCTGAGTTTGCTAAAATTGTATCGTTTTCCTTTCGTTTATTTGGGAATGTTTTTGCCGGAGAGGTGTTGCTGACAGTGATGTTAATGTTGGTTCCATATGTGGCGCCGTTGCCATTTTTATTTTTGGAAATTTTCGTCGGATTTATCCAGGCCTTGGTGTTTGCAATGTTGACGTTGGTGTTTTTTAAGATGTCAGCCGAGGCGCATTAATTTAATTATAAAATTGTTAAATGGCTATATTGTTAAATTGTTAAATGGCTATTCCGCCAGCTGGCGGAGTTAAATTGTTTAAAATTTAATGATATATCAAATAATAATTTATATAATAAAAATAATTACAGTTAGTAGTTGTTGCAAAAGTTTTTAAAAACTATCAACCAACAACTAGTAACCAAGAACTAATTTTATGGCAGTTGAAGAAACAAAAGCCATTGTTGAGGGAGCCCTTAACAATGTTGAATCAGCTAAATCAATCGCAGCCGCAATTGCAATGGGATTTGGCGCAGTCGGTCCTGGTATCGGTATTGGTATTTTGGCCGCGAAAGCTCTTGAAGCTATCGGAAGAAATCCAGAAGCCGCTCCAAAAATCCAGACCACTATGATTTTGGCTATCGCCTTTACTGAAGCTATCGCAATCTATGCGTTGGTTGTTGCTTTGATAATTAAGTTCGTTTAGTTTAGTTCAGAGTTATCAGTCGACAGTTCAGGGTAGGGAAGAGTTATTGGTTCACAGTTCAGGGTAGTTCACAGTTCACGGTTCACAGTTCACGGTATGTGGATGTGTGGGCCGAATAGTGTGAATTTATTATATTAATAAATATGCATAATTTTGAAAAATTAAATGTCTATCAACGAAGTTTAAATATCGTAGATGATATTTATGAGATAACCAAAAAATATCCCAAAGATGAGATGTTTCTATTGATTAATCAGTTCAGGAGGGCTGCTGTGTCCATAGCTTTAAACATAACAGAGGGTAGCGGGAGAAGCAAAAAGGAATTTGTGCATTTCCTGAATATGTCTAGAACATCTGCTTATGAATGCGTGGCATTGATTCAGATTTCATTGAGAAGAAAATATATTGACGAAGAAAAATACAGTTATCTGTATGATGAACTGGAGATAATTATTAAAATGATTAATAAATTAAAAAGTAGTATCGCTTAGTTTTGGTCAAAATAAACTTGACTGCGAACCGTTGACTAATAACTAAGAACTAACCCACATGGAATTATTACAAAATTTAGGCATAAACGGAAAATTAGTTTTAGCGCAAATTGTGAACTTTTTTATTCTTTTTTATGTGCTAAAGAAATTTGCTTACGGTCCGGTTTTAAAAATGCTGGATGACCGAAGCAAAAAGATAGAAAAAGGCATGAAAGATGCGGAAGCTTCGACTAAAAAATTGGTGGAGATTGAGGAAAAAGAAAAAGAAGTCCTGACTAACGCCAAAAAAGAAGCGCAAGAAATTATCAAGAAAGCTGAAGAACAAGCGATTAAAAATAAAGAGGCAATAGTTCTGGAGACTAAGGCTCAGACAGATATGATGTTAACGAGAGCACAAGAAAAAATTGAAGAGGAAAAAAATAAGATTATGGCGGAAGTAAAGAGTGAAGTGGCGGGACTTGTGATGCTAGCGACAGAAAAGATAGTGGGAGAAAAAATGAATAGTGAAAGTGATAAGAAGATAATTGAGGAAGTGATTAAATAAATCATGTCAGCATTTTAGCATATTAACATTTTAGCAAAGAGAAATGTTAAAATGTTAACGTGTTAATATGTTTAAATGTTTTTAATATGAAGATTTCCACCAAACAATATGCCCAAGCTTTGTATGAACTGACTCTAGAAAAGAGTGAGAGCGAGGTTAACATTGTGGTGGAAAAATTTGTTAAAGAATTAGCTAAAAATAATAACGTTAAACTGGCTTCAAAAATAATAGATAAATTTCAGGAGATATATAATAGGGAAAATGGAATTATCGAAGCCAGTGTGACTAGCGCAGAAAAATTAGAGAAGAGTCAAATGGAAAAAATCGAGAAATATTTATTAGATAAATATAAGGCAGAAAAAGTTATTTTAAGTAATGAAATAAGAAAAGAAATAAAAGGCGGAATTATTTTGAGAGTGGGAGAGGATATATTGGACGAGAGCATTATTAAAAAAGTAAATAATTTAAAAACATTTTTAATGGAATAGATTTCCAACAGGCCTGTCTTTGCGAGGAGGGTACTCCTGACGCGGCAATCCAGGAATTAATATAAAGATTTCTAATTTTTTTCTGGACTGCCACGCAATTTGAGAGTACTCAAATTACTCGCAGAGACGGGCAAAAAGGATATGATGGAGGTCAATGAAGAGTTACATAACAATATAACTATATATAAATATAATATGAATAAAAATTACATAGTAGAACAACTAAAAAAACAAATTGAAGGTTTTCAGGCTGAAACTAAACTTGAAAAAGTGGGAAAGGTTTTGGAAATTGGAGATGGCGTGGCTCGAATCAGCGGACTTTCGGAAGCTATGGCTTCTGAGATGCTCGAGTTTAGCGATGGCACAATTGCCGTGGCTTTAAACTTGGAAGAAGACCAAGTAGGAGCCATGATTTTGGGAGATTATAAAGGAATTAAAGAAGGGGACGAAGTTAAATCCACTGGAAAAATACTTTCAATTCCTGTAACTGAAAAAATGATCGGCCGAGTGATTGATCCACTAGGAAATGCGATTGACGGAAAAGAAGAAATTAAATCCGATAAATTTTATCCGATTGAAAAAGTGGCTCCTGGAGTAATTGAACGAAAGTCAGTACACCAACCGGTCCAAACTGGAATTAAAGCGATTGATGCGATGATACCGGTCGGACGCGGACAACGAGAACTTATTATCGGCGACAGACAAACTGGTAAAACTGCTATTGCCATTGATACCATCATTAACCAAAAAGGTCAGGATATGATTTGTATCTATGTGGCTATCGGACAAAAAGAATCCAAGATTTCCAGAATCGTAGCCGAGCTGGAAAAAAATGGAGCGATGGATCACACTATCGTTATCGTAGCGGGAGCTTCTGATCCAGCTGCCTTCTCTTTTATCTCTCCTTATTCTGGAGCCGCTATTGGAGAATATTTTATGGATCAAGGAAAAGATGTGCTGGTAGTATATGATGATCTTAGCAAGCATGCTTGGGCTTACCGACAAATTTCTCTTATTCTAAAACGACCACCAGGGCGAGAAGCTTATCCTGGAGATATTTTTTATTTGCATTCTCGACTTTTGGAAAGAAGTGCTAAACGAGATGAAAAATTTGGAGGCGGATCAATCACGGCGTTGCCAATTATCGAAACTCAGGCTGGTGACGTGAGTGCTTACATTCCAACCAATGTGATTTCTATTACTGATGGACAAATTTATTTGGAAGCGGATTTATTTTACAAAGGACTTCGCCCAGCTTTGAATGTGGGACTGAGTGTTTCTCGAGTAGGATCATCAGCACAAATCAAAGCGATGAAAAAAGTGGCTGGAAAACTTCGCTTGGATTTAGCGCAATTTAGAGAGTTGGAAGCTTTCGCGCAGTTTGGCTCAGATTTGGACGAAAAAACCAGATCACAAATAGAAAGAGGAAAAAGAACTATTGAAATTTTAAAGCAAGATCAATATGCTCCAATGTTGGTAGAAAATCAAGTGAGCATAATTTATGCTTTAATTAATGGATTTTTAGATGATGTGGCGGTAGAAAAAATTTCGCAGTGGGAGGAAGGTTTTCATAAATTTATGAAATCATCCAAGAAAGAAGTTTTGGAAAAAATTGTTACGCAGAAAGAATTGACGGAGGAGATTGTGAAAGATTTAGAAGAAGCGATTAAAGAATTTAAACAAACGATGTAATAAAATAGTGGTTAAATTCGAAGCACGAAATTAGAAATCCGAAATAAATTTAAAAGTTAAAAATTCAAAAGTTTTAAACATTGAGAGATTGTAATTTAGGTATTGTTTCGAATTTAGATATTCGAATTTAGAGTTTATAATTTTATGTCAAATTCAAAAGAGATTCGTAGTCGAATCAAATCAATTAATAATACTGGAAAGATAACTCGAGCCATGGAGATGGTTTCGGCTGCCAAAATGCGCAAATCCACCGAGAGTGTTTTAAAGATTCGCGAATATGCCCATAGCGCTTGGAGTGTTTTGACCAACTTGGCCAGATCTTTTGAGGATTATAGCCACGGCATGCTCGAAGTTCGACCGGTAAAAAATGTCTTAATTGTCGTGGTAACTTCTAACCG
>LBQR01000050.1 GCA_000990945.1 Candidatus Moranbacteria bacterium GW2011_GWF2_35_54 | reverse complement strand
CTGCCCTTAATTTTTCTAATTCTTGTTGAATAGTCATTTTGTTTTGTTATTTGTTTTACTGAAATATTGTAACATGGTTGGAGAGAACTGAATAGTTACCAACTTTCACTTCCTGAATTCATCCTTCCTGAATTCAAATTCTAACTGTTTCACTCGGGCACTCGGAGCCCAAGTTTATTTTTATTTTTTTCAATGGTTTTTTCAAGGCTAAGCCTTAAAAGCCCCCAAAGCTTAGCCTTTAATTGCTTTAATGCTAACATGTTAAAATGCCCTACTCGCACCAACTCGTCTCCTCCATCGAAAGTCCCAAAGAATATCGGAGAATCAAAAGTGCATCAGTCGAATTGGAAGTCCCGCTACAATTGACATCACCGGTCATCGCCCCAACCTGCCAAGCGGTACCATCCATGGAAAGTCCAAGAGAATTTCGCAAAGTCAGAAGTGCATCGGTAGTATTGGTGGCGGAAGAATTATCAACGTCGGAACGATTAAGTGTTACTCCGTATTCAATATTCATATAATACATTGGACTTACAAGGTTCTTGCCCGCTTTCAGCCACGATGCTTGCTGCGATCCATCAATTAACCCAATAGATCCCATAGATGTCATATTGACTGGCCTCCATGTGTTCGCCACTGGTCCGTAGATATTAGGATCTGTGTAATACCACGGGTCCTTAAAGTTGTCCCTGGCAAGATTTAGCCACGATTCCAATCCTGTTTGCTCATAGGCAAAAGCATAAAGATCCGCAAGCTCTATCGTATATTCAGGGTGCGCCACACCCGAGTATCCGCCATCCTCCGTCCAATATTGAAAAGTTGTATGCGGAAAATAGTTTCCCCCTAAATACGTACCCGCAGTAGCAGCTAAATCCTCTTCTGATATGCGTTTAAACCAATTCGCAGACCTCAACATAAAAGAGCTTATATCGTTTGCCAAAGTCGCATCACCAACCTCTAGGGCGGCATTTCGCAACATCAGATTAAATTTAAACGACTGTATTGTATACCAAGGCGCGTAGTTTGGATAGTTATCAAATGTTCTCAAATAGCCACTACCGACTGGATACTCAGACGGTATCAAAACGTTATTAAAAATCCCTTTCGCTATGTCATAGTAATCCTTATTCCCGGTCATTTGGTACAAACCTACAGCCATCCCCATACTTCTCACATATGCTCTGACTTCTAGGAAAATATGATATGAGGCAGTGCCGGATACCGCGTCAAAAGCAGTATTTGTCTGGGCGGGAAAAGCGCTATGGCTCAACGGCAACCTAGAATAGTTATATCGCAGAAAATCACCCATATCTGTCAGAGCGTCATTCAGCCAAGGCTTTCCTGTTAATCCATATTCAAGAATTAACCCATGAGGAAATCCATGCATCCAGTTTCTGTGATCATATTCCTGTGATCCCGTTAAATAGTTCCGCATACTTGTGTCTGCGTCATTCTCTCCGGCATGACCTCCATGCAGAGTCTTTGCGTCTGATCCAGAAGAATTAAGTATAGTAGTATCATTAACAGGAGAGTGAATAACTAGCTGGTCCGCCGTCTTTACACTCATTTGTTCGCCAAGACGTAGCATTTCATACCGCTGATACTTATGGCCATTTAACACTTCCAGATAATTCCAACCATAATTGAGTCCCCCTGCGCCTGCGCCTGCGCCCCGCACAAAGTCACCAAATCTCAGCCACCCATACATATCTACCGGACCATCATATACACCGGTAGTATCTGAAACGTTTCTCTGCTCTCTGATATCGGTAAAATCCTTATTGAAATATCCGCTATCGGAATGCGATGAATCAGAGGTAGCAAGGATCGAATCCTTCCAATCCGCTGCTACACCGCCAATACTTTCACCACCTCCACCAGTTGCGGTAAATGTAAAATCTGGTGGTGTTCTATCGGCGTAAAATCCAGAAATAGCAATTTGGTTACCAAGAAGGACTTTTAAAGGGTTTTTAGCTGCCGCCAACTCTGCAGAAAAGTCATATGAATCTGCAACATCAGCATGGAAATTGTATGCAAGATGCCAGTATTTCCATGATGCGGCCAGAAAGATATGATCTTCCGCCTCATCGGGGAGAAGATAAACGATTGCCTCTTTGTTTGTTGCATCGAAGTTGATATCATTAGGCCAATTCTGCCAGTGATACTCCTGGGATATCATCAAACCTCTGTCTGCGTCCCTTATCTGCGCATAGCTATCAAAACGCCTGCCTGTGTGCCTCGTTGTGGCACCCTCTTTAATATAATAGTTAAAGTTTGGAGTGCTCTCGGTGTTAGCCTCAGACGCTTGAGCACACGCTCCTGGTAGGCAGTGATCTTGCTCAATCCAGTAATCTCCAGAAGGGCTGGTTAGGTCCGACCAATCATCGAAGTCAGCCTCTGTTATAGTACCTAGTCCGGATAAGGACGTTTTCAGTGCAAGGCTTGTGATTGTAGTATTTCTGTTGGTTGTGCCAGACATACCAGCAAACCCTTGGTTCTCATTTTTCAACCTAAACCCTGTATGCACTGTGCGTTCATCTTTATAAGCCCAATAATAAACAACAAAAGACACTGGGTTAACAGCGGTTGGTGGAGTCCCTGCTGGTATTAGAGGGTTATTGTTATTGTCTTCAACGTGGCCGGACGCTTTAATCAAACAAAAAAGCGGACCATTGTAAATAATTTCAAGTTCTGGTAGGTCATTAGTATTATAGCTCGTGTAAGTAGTTCCTCCTGAAACCAAAACAATACCATCACTCGAAGGATTTGATATAACATCCACCCCGTCAACGGTTACCCTGTCAAAAATGTTGAATCCTGCGGACTCAGCAACTTCTGCTGTCAAATTACCTGTTGAAATTTGATGATAACCTGCCTCATCAAAGGCGATATTTGAGCCAGATACATCGCCACCTGTGCCGCTCCCTGGGTTAACCTGAAGATAATAAGTTGTGGAAGATTGCGCTGGAACAGTTGCTTTAAAAACAACCATCACAGTTCTTATTTTATCAGTAACTTCGGCCCCATCATTGTCTTCGTCATATCGTGAAATAACTTCAAACTGCGCATCTAATTCTGTCATTCCTGCTTCATCTAAAGTTACTTTAAAGTCGGATGTAGTGTTAGTTGAATCTTCGGCTAGAATTGGGATGCCTGCAAATTGAACATAAGCAGTTTGAATTATTGATGCATTATTAAAAACCGGAAGATCTATTGTCGCCCCGTTAGCCGTACCAGCAGTCATCACTCCAAAACTAAAAAAAATGGCACAAAAAATGGTCAAGGGTGATTTGAAAAAATATTTATATAACATATCAATTTGACTAGTGTTGTCCACAATTTTTGTTAAAATTGAGTTTCTTATTTTTACTTTTTTACTGGCATCTTACCAAAATGTCTCCATGCTTTTTTACTTTGTCTAAAGAATATCTCAATATTAACAAAGCACAGATTTTAAACCGCCCAAATCGGATACACTTTGGATTTTTTAACATTCATATTGGTTTTCAGGCAAGCAAATGCCACTTCTATTTCCGGATAAGTTTTTTTAAAGTTGGCAATAGAACGTGACTGGACATTTTTGAGCGTACTTTTAACTTCCAAAGCTAACATTTTTTGATCAGGCAGTTGCAAGATAAAATCCACTTCATTTTTTTTCTTGTTACGCCAAAAGTTGAAACTATATCCACCTTTAATGAGTTGCATAAAAATTGCATTTTCCAAGAGTTGTCCCCCATCTGTCCTATCCTCAAATTTTCGAAAATCATTGACGATGCTGTTTCGCAGTCCGCAATCTAAAAAATACACTTTCGGATTTTTCACAATCTCTGTCCGCTTGTTCCGATAATAAGGCTTGACTAAATTACAAATAAAAGTTTTTTCCAAAAAATTAAGGTATTTCTTGAGCGTCGGGTAGGAAAACTCGGAAATCTTTCCCAACTCATCATATTCGATCAAGTTTCCAATTTGGAGCGCCAGAGCTTTAATTAGTTTTTCCAATTTATAATCATCTATGAGTCCCAAAATATCTCGCACTTCCCGCAAAAAATAGGTATTGTAAATATTTTTCAAGACTTCTTTTTTTTCTTCTTCATCCTTAGCCAAAACCACGCGCGGATAGCCTCCAAAAAGTGCGTACTGCTCGTAATAGCGTTTTAATTTTTCAGCAATCTCTTCTCCGATTTTTGACACTCCCAATTGCTTGAAAATCAAATTTTCATTTTGAAGTATATGGACAAGCGCCTTATCTTCATATTGTAAAAACTCTTCAAAATCAAATGGCTGTAATTGGAAAATAAAAATCCTGCCTACTAAAAATTTTAAGGCGTTAACTGTCATGTCTATAGCTGAAGATCCGGAAATGAAAATTTTTATCTTATGCTCATCGAAAATATATTTCAATTTTTTGCCTCCATTTTTGGCATATTGAAATTCATCAATGAATAGATATTTTTTACCAGTAACGTACAGAGCCACAAAATCTTCAATGTTTTTATCAAACATATTTAAAGCCGCCCGATCTTCAAAATTGACCCGAGAAACATTTTCCAGTTTATCCAGGATATTGCCCAGCATCGTGGATTTACCCGATTGGCGTGGCCCAACGACCGCGATTATTTCCGGGGAATCCAGATACTTCAGAATCTTACCCTCTAATTTTCGCTTAATATACATGTTATTTGGTCATTAATACTATAATTTAACTATGTTTTAATTATAGTTCAACTAAAATTAAAGTCAAGTTTAAGCTATGTTTTTCTGTTTTTTTGTTTTTTTGTCTCAATGCTCCAATGTTAATATGATAAAATGTTAACATGTTAACATGTCAAAATGCCCTACTCGCACCAACTCGTAGTAGTCATACTCAGTCCAACAGAATATCTGAGAGCTAAAAGTGCGTCAGTGGAAGTAGCGGATGAGTCACAATTAGCGTCTCCAGTCACCCGATTGGTTACCCAGGCGGTTTGGTCCATAGCAAGTCCCAATGACTTTCTGAGAATAAGTAGCGCATCACTGGAGCCAGTAGAAGAAGAATGATCCACATCTGAGCGAAGACTGGTGGCGGTCACGGTCTTACTTCCCTCGCCAGGATTAGTCGAGCAATCACTTTCATTATCAGAATCATCCAGGGCGGTTACTTGGAAATAATAGACTTGGCCGGTGGTTAAACCACTCAGCCAATAACCTACATTGTCACCAGTGCTCACATCTACATGATTAGGGTAACCACTGGGGCAAGTTCCGGTGTGAGAAGATGTATCATAATAGATTCTGTAGCCAGCCAGATCACTTTCTGTGTTGGCGTCCCAAGTGAGCACGGCCGATCCGGCCTTGACACCTTGAACACCAGTAAAAAGAAATAGTAAACTAGCTAATCCCCAGAAAATAATTTTTGTTTTCATATTCTAAATATTATTGTTTAATCTATACTAATTATTGCATAAAAAAAGGAGTTTTTCAATGAATCGAATTGTAGGTTTTTTGTTACGTAGCCAGACTTTGCTAAAGCTTCGTCATGGCAAAGCATGTTACGTAATACGTTACGTAATAAAAAATCCGAGGCTTATTTCTCAGATTTTTTTGAAATCAATATCTTTTCAAAGCTAAGCTTTAAAGGTCCCTAAAGCTTAGCTTTAAATTGCTTTAATGCTAATATGTTAAAATGCTAATATGTTAAAATGCTAATATGCTAACATGACCTATTCGCACCAACTCGTCCTGTCTCGCTTTGCTCACCAAGGCGGACTCGCCTCGACAAGCTTTAGCGAAGCGGGCCCATCCATCGAAAGTCCAAGAGAATTTCGCAAAGTAAGGAGTGCGTCGGTAGTATTAGTGACGGAAGAATTGTCGACGTCAGAGAGAGTGATTCACAATCAC
>LBQR01000049.1 GCA_000990945.1 Candidatus Moranbacteria bacterium GW2011_GWF2_35_54 | reverse complement strand
CTCTAAAATTTAAAATAAAAAACAACATTATTTATATACAAGATATTCCTGTTGGTTATAAGATTCCTGAAATAGAAAAGGAAAAAATTGCGCCAGTAACAAGCGAAAGAGATACGAAAATTCTCTCTATCTGGAAAGAGAAGCAAAACAACCAATGGAAATCTTTAAGGGAAGGAAAATTCGTCATCAACGCTTCGGCCTATACGGCTGCAGCTGACGAATGTGGAAAAAGTGACGGAGTTACGGCTAGTGGAGTAAAAGTTCAAGAAAAAAGAACCCTTGCCTGTCCTCCTCAATATCCTTTTGGTGCCAAAATAAAAATCGAAGGCTTGGGCATTTTCACCTGTGAAGACAGGGGTGGTGCTATCAAGGGAAATAAATTCGATATTTATATGCAGACCAAATCAGAAGCTTTCGCTTTTGGACGAAGAAATTTAGAAGCTGAATTGGTATTCTAAGGATCATAAAACCCCGAGTAATATCGGGGTTTTATTATTCCACCGCATGTGTCATTGCGAATAATTTAAGTACTCGCAAGTATAACCCCTAGACGACTCTTATGACAAAAGTGGGTCTGTCTTTGCGAGACGGTACTCCGTCGTGGCAATCCAGGAATTAATATAAAGATGTCTATTTTTTTCTGGACTGCCACGCAAATTCCGAGTACAGAATTTACTCGCAGAGACGAAAAATATCTATATTTTAAAATAATAAAAAATAAAAACATCAACAAAAAAACCGCTCCCTCAGGGAACGGTTTTTTAATTCTATACAAAGTAATCCAAAGATTACATTTTTTCGATTTCACCTACTACATCATCAATGCTTTTCTTTTCTGGGGCTACTGGAGCTTGATTGTTTCTCATAGCTCTTTCAGATCCTTCTGGTTCATTGATTTTTAGATTTACACGAGCGTTGTTTTTTGCTCCGATAACTCTTAGCAAAGTTCTAAGCGCTTTAGCTGTTTGTCCTTCGCGACCAATGACTATTCCCATATCTTTTGGATCAACATCCAAACTAATAAGAACACCCATTTCATCAACCTTTCTCTCTACTTTCACTGCATCTGGATTATCAACAAGCATTTTCACAACTTGTTCAATAAACCCTGCGTCTATTGTATCTGACATACTTTTTTTCTTTCTTACTAATTACCGAAACGACACTCTGTTATAAAATCGTTTCAATTAAATTATAAGTTATACGCTAAAGTTTGTCAAACGGAATTTCTCTACAAAGTACGAACTTATACGAATTTACGAACAAGATATTTTTAAAATTTGATAATTGAAAATTAAGTCATTTATTGGAAATTGGTCATTGGAAATTGGAAATTATTTTATGCATCCCTTGTCCCCCGCATACCCCCTGCTCTTCGCATCCTCTTCGCTTTTAAAACATACCAAATTTTCCGGCTTTATATTTTTTGCGAAACGGCAATCAGGTTTGTGATATTTGGTAGAATTTTTACTGCCAACTAATAGACATTCTTTATTGTCTTTGCTAGATTCAATTTTTGGATTCCCTGCTTTAGAATTAATAGCTTGAACCCCCAAAACACTGCTGTTGCCAACTTTAAGAGACTCTGTTTCTGATTTGACAGCTTTTTCTATTACCAATGTCCCTTGCTCAAATTTATGCCCCTGAAGAATTCCTGCTTCAAATGAAATAATTGCAATCAAAATTAACCCTCCTGTCAAAACCACCTTTTGTTCATATTTCTCCCAAAAAGTCCTTATTTTTTGGATTTTTTCTTTATTTTTATTTGACATATTCATAAAATTTGCTATACTAATCTTTGTTATGCTGTTATGGTTTAATCACGCTAATTTAAGCTTGATTAGACTATATCATAACGGTATTAGTTTAAATATTCTAAATAAATTATATGGCACATCGTAAAGCTGGTGGATCCACCCAATATGGTCGTGATTCTATCTCAAAAAGAAGAGGAGTTAAAATTTTCGGTAGTGAAAAAGCATCTACTGGAAATATTATTATCCGCCAAACAGGAACTAAATTTCACCCTGGAAAAAATGTCGCTCGTGGAGAGGACGATACCCTATATGCACTTACTAATGGTATTGTACAATTTAGCAAGAAAAAAGTAAAAGCTTTTACAGGCAAGCTTGATAAAAGAAGGTTTGTAAGCGTTATACCAGAAAAGAAAAAGTAATCACAAACAAATAGTAGTCTAAGACGGATCATCCCTTGCGGGTGGTCTGTTTTAATATTATTTTAAATTTCTAATTTTGAATTTAGAATTTCGATTCCCCGCCTACCGGCCGGCAGGAAATCTTAATTTTTTAATTTTGAAAATACAAAACCATGCATTCTATGCTATTTTAGTAATTAAAATTTAAGACATTCGAAATTGATTCGAAATTAAAAATTTTAAATTAGAAAATACTCTATTTTTTCGCTGCTTTTATAAACTCAAAGAAAAGCGGATGCGAACTAAGTGGAGTTGACTTAAATTCTGGGTGGAATTGCGTCCCCAAAAAGAAAGGATGCTTGCTTTTGGGAAGCTCTGTTATCTCCATTAATCTTCCATCAGCAGATTTACCCGAAAACACCAATCCTCCTTTTTCCAGTCTTTCAATATAATCAGGATTTACTTCCCAGCGGTGCCTGTGGCGCTCTGAAATTTCTTTTTTGCCATAAGCCCTGTAAGCAATAGTATCTTTCTCTAGAAAAGCTTTATAGGCGCCTAAACGCATTGTAGCGCCATAATTTCTATCCTCCAAATTTTTCTTTTGCTCAGGCATGATATCAATTACTTGGTATTTACTTTTTCGATCAATTTCAGAAGAATTTGCATCTTTTAATTTCAAAACATTTCTCGAAAATTCTATTACCGCCATTTGCATCCCATAGCAAAGACCCAAAAAAGGAATTTTATTTTCTCGGCAATATTTAATCACATTAATTTTTCCTTCAATTCCTCGCGAGCCAAATCCACCCGGAACAACAATTCCATCATAAGCCTTAAGCTTGTTAATGTCAGCGCCTTTCTTTTCAAATTCCTCACTATTAAACCATTCAATTTGTGGTTTTACTTTGGCTTTATAACAAGCATGCTTAATCGCTTCGATAACACTGATATAAGAGTCGCCTAGCATAAATTCTCCAGTGCCGAAATATTTTCCCACAATTCCAATCTTAACTGATTTTTCTGATTTTTTAATATTTTCTACCAAATTAAACCATTTTTTAAGATCTGTTTTTTTACTTGGTAAATCCAGCTTCTTCAAAATTCTGCGACTTAAATCATCGCGCTCAAAATTTATCGGCACTTCATAAACAGTCTCGATATCAGGAGCTGAAATAATATCTTTCTCATTAACATTACAAAAAAGGGCAATTTTTTCTTTTCTTTTCTTGTCCAAAGCCACTTCACTTCTGGCGATAATTATATCTGGATTAATTCCATTAGCATTTAATTCTCTTACGGCTTGCTGAGTCGGTTTAGTCTTCATCTCTCCTACTTTGGGCGGATAAGGTAAGTAAGTAATCATCACAAAAACTACATCTTTGGGGTTTTTTAATTTCATTTGTCTGGCGGCCTCCATGAAAAGCATATTTTCATAGTCTCCGATTGTCCCACCAATTTCAATTAGTACCACATCAGCATCATTATTTTTAGCTGCATTTTTTATCGTTCGAATTACTTCATCAGTCACATGCGGAATTATTTGCACACACTTGCCTTTATATTCCAAATTTCTTTCTCGATTAATAACTTTTTGATAAATACTTCCCGTAGTCATATAATTTTCTCCTGGCAAATTTATCTCCATAAATCTCTCATAATTTCCCATGTCCTGATCAGTCTCCAAGCCGCAATCCATAACAAAAACTTCTCCGTGTTCAGTTGGATTCATGGTACCTGCATCTACATTTACATATGGGTCAATCTTTATCGCAGTGGGTTTATAACCACGCGCTTTCAAAATCGCTCCCAATGATGAGGTTGCAATTCCCTTTCCGATTCCACTCATTACTCCACCTAACACAAAAATATATTTCTTGTTATTTTTCTTCATATTTATGTTTCTGATAAAATTTATTAAAAAAATTAAATTTAAAGCTAAGGGATAAATTATTTTTCCTCTTTAATTTCCACATTAACGCTAGTTTTGATATTGTTTAAAAATTCTATATTAACTTTTTTCTCCCCCACTTCTTTTATCGGAGCGTCTAATTTTATATATTCTTTAGCAATTTCAATATTTAATTGATTTTTTAATTCTCGAATAATAACCCCTGCATCAATGGAACCAAAAAGTTTTTTTCCTTTAGCCTTGGCAGAAATTGTTATTTTTTTATCTTTTATTTCTCTGACAAGAATTGTGAGTTTATTAATCTCTTCTTTTTCACTAAGAATTTTATCAGCATTATTTTTTTCGACTCTCTTTAGGGCATCTGGTGTCGCTATTTGGGCTAATTTTTTGGGAAATAAAAAATTACTCGCATAACCGTCTGAAACATTGACCGCATCCCCTGCTTTTCCCAGTTTTTTAACATTTTGCAATAATACTACTTTCATAAAATAATAAAATAAAAACAATCTTTAATGAACATTGACCTTAGCTCTTTGAATCACTAAGGTTTTGTTTATTTAAGACTCCTTATTTTTATGAATAATTTTTAAATCTCTAAGTTATTTTATATCAAAAAATAAGGTTTAGCAAGGAGGGTCTTTGAATGCCAATTTTGAATTTAAAATTTTGAGTTTTGATTCAATTTCCAATTATTAAATGCCAGAAATACTTATTTCCTCACCAGATAACGGCCGTCATCTGGTGAGGAAGAAATAAAATAAGAACAGATAATATAAAAATTAAAAAAGCGGAAGTGACCAATGGGTCGCTTCCGCATACTGCCTCAAAAATCAATCAAAAAGTCCGATGAGTTTTTCCAGCCTGAAATTGATGTAAGTCAGATCCTCCGGCCCCGCAATAAGAATAGGGCCACTTTTATAGGACCTTAAACAATCTATCAATTCCTGAAAAGTAAAATCACTATTCAAATCGAACGCTATCATCATTGCCGCCTTTTCAAAAACTTTTCCTAAACGCCTTGACATGCTACGCACCGTTAGAATAATTTCTAAATCAATAGATCTCTCATTAATTTTTAATTCTTTGAACGTATCCAGTTGTTCGATAAAAATCGGCAACAAACAACTAAAACGATTCCTTTTGTCTGTGGCTGTTAGAAATATTCTTTTAGGCAGTTCTACTAATAATATTTTTCCCATGACCTTTTCTCCATTTTTAGATTAATGTTGTGTGTGATTTTTATCACACTTTTTTCAAGACAGTTTTTTTTCACGCAAATTTATTTTTTACATCAATATATTGATATATTGATGTGATAAAAATATTCAAACAAACAATTAATTCTTGATTAATTTTTAAATTATAAAAGAACTAAAAAAACCGACCTCACCAGAGGCCGGCTTATTTTTATCAAGAAAAGTTTAATTTATATTTTTCTTAGCAAAAACAAAACGACCTCTGCAACTAAACCAGAAGCTAAAGCTTGTATATAATGTTTTTGCTAATTTGTTATTCATTTATTTTTAGCTAAGTTTTTAACCTCATTCATTTTAAATTACAATTTAAAAACTGTCAAATTATAATTTAAAAAAATGGACTCTGCATCAGCGCGATGGCTAATGCAGAGTAATAAAACTCTATTCGGCAGGCTTATGATTTTTGAAAAATGAATCACATTTATCATACTTGCCAGCGAAACCTCTGCTAAGTGGACACGTTCCACTCTTGATCATTCCTTTGCAATTCCCTCCTCCTGGAGTGCTATTTGGACAAACAGGCGTGACAGATCTTGACTCAGCGGTAATACCCCTTTTTCCCCCTATCATTAATTCCATA
>LBQR01000048.1 GCA_000990945.1 Candidatus Moranbacteria bacterium GW2011_GWF2_35_54 | reverse complement strand
TTTTCTTGTGATTTCTCCGCCGTAGAATTCTTGTTCTGGATAATCGGATAATAGCTGGATTATTTTTCGTTCTATCTTGGTCATATATTTTATCCAGTCGCTCGCGAGTGACTGGATTTATTAAACTTAAGTTTATTATAATCGAACTTAAGTTTATTTTATTACATGCGTCTATTTTTGTCAAATAAATGGTATCTTTAAATAATATCTTTTTTTCTATCAAAATATTTTAATGTTCTTTTGTTTTTTTCAAGGCTAAGCCTCAAATGCCCCCGAGGCTTAGCTTTTGCTTTAATGCCAATATGTTAAAATGCTAATATGCTAACATGACCTATTCGCACCAACTCGTCTCCCCCATACTTAGTCCCAAAGAATATCGGAGAATCAAAAGCGCATCGGTCGAATTGGAAACTTCATCACAATTAACATCGCCGGTCGTTGCACTCGCCTGCCAAGCGGTACCATCCATGGAAAGTCCCAGAGAATTTCGGAGAGTCAGAAGTGCATCGGTAGTATTGGTGGCGGAAGAATTATCAACGTCTGATCTTAAATTTAAAGTAATTTCATTGTCAGGAATGGAATCCCATTGAGTGGGGATTCTTATTTCAGACGGTCCATAATTAAGTAGCGAATTTTGCGCCATCATCCATGGCGCATCAGATCCAAATCCATAAAACTGACCGAATAATTTCCATTGCCAAATCAAAACTCCAACAGGACTGTTGTTGGCAGTATCAATGAGCCTTTCATACCACGTTGAATATGTCGCTCCATTAACTGTTGCCTCTCCCGATGTCTTCAATACGAATGCCACCATCCGAGCGTATTCAGGGAGTTCATACGGATTGGCGTCCTCATTGGAAATTGGATTCTTTAATGAATACGGTTTGCCATAAATAGGATTTCCCCACGTTCCACCGTTTACTCCATAATAAGTATCACCTGGCGCCATTGGTCTGATTTGGCTCAATAAGATATCCAAATTTGTTTTTACCATTGCAGGTATCCGATTATCAGCTCGAATAAGTAAATAATAATCAATTAAAAAATTGGTAACAAAAACCATCTGAAAACTAGGGATAACCGTGTCACTGCTGTAATTTGGCAATCTAGGGCTATTGCTTCTGGTCCCTGTCATTCCTTGCCTATAATCGGAAATATTTGCTCCCGTAGCTGTTACTGAAATTCCCGACAAAGCTCCTGCCGAAAAACTTCCTCCCATAATATTATTCACCTGAATATAACCCGTCGCTGGCATCGCACTTCCAGAGAAAGTTTGCGGGTCGCCCGTAAGTGAATATACACCAAGCACAGTAGCCGTTACACCACCTTGTGTTACAGCAGCTCCAGTAGCTGGAACCGTGCCACTCCCATTGTCAAAAGGTAACCACTGTAAATCCCATTTTGTGCTATCGATAGCATTCAAGGTCCATTCCAATTGATCGGACCAATCTAGCTGCCGGGCTGTAATATATTGCCCTGAAATCGGAATTGTAGCATCAATCATCATAGCCGCTATTAACGCTCCATATCTTGAAGCATAATTATAACGAGGAAGATCATAACCACCCAATTTTATTATTTGGGTCGTTGCAATAGTTTGATTCGTTATGGCCGCTTGTTGTACTTGCGCGTTATAGGCCACAATGCTCCAAAAATCTCTGTATCCGGTCAACAAATACATGTCGGCATAACTCAACACTCTTGCAAATTGCCACTCCGCAGCTAGTCCGCATGTAGTATTACTAGTGACCGCTCTTCCATCCGGGTTAACGTATTCATCAGCTTTACAATCGGGCGACGCAGCTGATCCTGGAGTAGAATAATCAAGCCAATCAATCGCATATGATACTGCATGATTAAAATATTTAATATTCCCGCTTCTTACCCACAAAGAAAGCATCGCCCTAACTTCTTCATAACGAGCTGTCCCCGTTAATCCAGATATCGCAAGAGCATCAAATCGATTATCCGCGAGAGTGGTATATTGTTTTTCCTCAGCAACTGTCGCTGTTCCAATAGGAAGCAATGATTGAAAAGTTATTTGCGTTGATGCCAAATAATTTGGATCCGTCGGCAAAATTATATTATTATGGTTAACAATATCAAAAGTTGGTCTTTGGTATGTCGGATCAGAAAATTGTCTAGTGCCACCATCAATTATGATTTGCGCGTTAATTTCTTCATTTTGTGCCATCGCATAATTAAATTGAATCAGCATGGACCTTAGCGTTCCATCTTGATGCCTGCCACGCAAAGCTGAAATATTAGTCGCTACTTCTGCACCACTAACAATAACTCTAATAGTTCCATTATTTATCATAGCTTCAGTTACTAAGCCTGGTGGAAGTGGAAAACCGGAGCTAATAAGAGTTGAACCTGAACCGGCTTGGTTGCGAACTACCTGAGCTTCAATTGTTGTTGCTGCCTGAGTAACATTTGCAAAGAAAAAACAAGAAGAAAATATTGAACTAAATAAAAATAATTTTAAAATTTGTTTTGACATAATTTTTGCTTTTATTTTATTCGCACCACCCCGTCTCTCCCATATTTAGTCCTAAAGAATATCTTAAGATTAACAAAGCGTCTGTAGAATTGGAAACTTCGTCGCAATTAACATCGCCGGTCGTTGCACTCGCCTGCCAAGCCGTGCCGTCCATCGAAAGTCCGAGAGAATTTCGGAGAGTCAGAAGTGCATCGGTAGTGTTGGTGGCGGAAGAATTATCGACGTCAGACCTATAAAAATTCGAAGCACTTACTATAAAAATATCATGCCTAGCACTAGCGTTAGCTCCATTCCAATTAGAATAAAAAATTACATATTTTCCGTCAGGAGATGCATATGTCGGAATCTCATCCCATGAACTATCATAAAAATTACTCCATGCATGAGCTAGACGCAATACTTGGTTGCCATTAATAGATGCATCCTGAACCGTTATTTGCACTATCTCATCATGATATGCAACCCACGGAGTTGGATGCCCTGTTGCTCTAAAAAACCCACCGTAAACGTAGCTCGGAGACGATAATGCTGGGTGCACTGAACCCGTCGTATTTGTCGGACCTATAAAAATATTTTTAGGGCTTCCACTGCTCCAAGGTAATTCACCTGGAAAATCAACAGAGAGATCTCTGACCACTAATTGATATGTGGAATGCTGAGAATCTTCATTAACAATTAAATTGCCATTAGAACTTGTTTTTCCAGCCATAAAGTCAGGTGAATATTGGTTATAGCTATACTCTGTTGTTAACTGATAATTATAAATCCATTTTATATGGTCGCCGTCAACTTAATGCCCTTTAATTTCAACATAGCCACCGCTGTCAACAATCTCACTCTCGTCAAATCCCGGTCCGCCATTATATCCAATCCAGGAACTGCAATCTTTTGAGTATGTAGTGCCTGTTGACTCGACATACACTTTTACAACACTTGCATTTGTCCAATAATTGAACTTATCACAGTCGCCTGAAACTGTAAGTTGCATTATCCCTGCAGGATCAGTTACTACAATCTCTGAGGATCCAGCGGCCAAGCCATCGTGGGCAGCTTCAGTATCTACATTCCATCGCTTTATAGCGTTTGGTGTTACAGTTGAGTCAACGGCGTATAAGAGATATTTATTATCACTATCAGGCAATACTGGATTCGTAGACCATTTTATCCCCCTATTGTAATTAACTTGAGGGGCGGATGTCCCAATCCTGCCAACACGCGTAACCGTAAAATCCATATTGTTAATTGCATACAAAGTAGTTCCAGCACCACTGCCATGAGATAATCTGTCCTCCCAAACAACAAACATATCCCCTGTTATATTCCATGGATTATGAAAATGCTGAACGGGGGCTATATTTTGATTTTCGGCGTCTGATTCTCTAATAGCGTTTGACCCAACCGGACCAGTCACCCGCAATAGCGTTGTTCCAAAGATTGGATCGATCGCCTTATGGTCAGTTCCAAAAGTTGGCGGAGACGCCGGTCTGGGATAAATATTGGAGTCAACAATTCCTGCACTAACAAAACTCGGCAGCATAAAAAATATGGTGGCAATAAAAAATAGTTTTAAAATTTGTTTTATTATTTTTTTCATTTGTCTTTTATTTTCAAGAGCTAAACCTCAAAAAACCCCGAGACTTAGCCTTGAGATTAGACCCCTTTCCTCCTATTATAAACTTCCTTGGGAATAAATTTCCCATCTTCAAGTCTAACTAATCCATTTTCTTCCATTATCTTTCTCTCTACATCTCTTGATTCCAATTTATTTTTTTCTATTATTTGAGATTTATTTTTTACAGAAAGAGTATTCTCATCTTTCATTTTTTGTTCGAGAGAATCTTGGAGTTTTTTGAGAAGAAAATTGAGTTCTTTACATCGGAGTTTTAGTTGAATAACGAAAGGGAGAGATGAATCCAAAGGATAAAAAAGAAGTTTCTCTACTTTCAAAAGGGTCCAACGGGAAGAAGGGGTTAAAAGGGTTTGTGAATGGGAATTTGAAAGGGTTGAAGGGGGTTGTAAATGAAAAGGGGAATCTAAGGGGATTGAAGGGGGTTTTCCCCTTTCTTCCCTTTTTAATCCCATTTTTTCTATAATTTCCGGATAAATGCCACGGATAATATCATCACAATCCTCTTCCAATTCAGCCACAGCTCCGATAGAAAATCCAAGAAAATCAAAGTATTCTTTCGTGGTGTTTCTTTTCCAACCCTCAACTATGTTTTGTTTGCCACTGCGTGCGCTGCGGTCCATTTGGTCAGCGAGGGATGAAAGGGTTTTGGAAAAAGGGAATAAATGGGTTAAATGGGAGCAGGCCATTTGAAGCTCTTCGGCTTTTTTGTAAGCGAGGAGTTTTTTGTATCCATATGGGTCATTGTAAGATTTTAACATAAATTATTTTACATATAATTAATTAAAAAAACACTTTTTTGCTTCCCCTTTCTCTCCCTTTTTATCCCCTTTTTTTAATCCCCTTCTACCCTTTCTCGTTCCCATTCCCCTCTTCTTCCCTTTATTTTCATTTTACACCCCTTATTCCCTTTTCTTCCTCTTTTCCCTTTTTCATACCCCTTCATCTTTTTTATGTCCTATTCGCACCAACTCGTCCTGTCTCGCTTTGCTCACCAAGGCGGACTCGCCTCGACAAGCTTTAGCGAAGCGGGCCCGTCCATCGAAAGGCCAAGGGAATTTCGCAGAGTAAGGAGCGTCAGTGATGTTGGAAAAATTGAGACGAGAGAAACTAGCTAAAGTTGATCAAGACGCAGTTTCAAATTAAACAGTAGATCCCTCTTTAATGTCGCTTTGACCGAATCTTTTTGTGCATCATCTAACACCTCGCCAAGGCCGTCTAGCATATTTTTTTGCGTAATATTTTTCTCAACATATTTTATCAAAAAAATCAAATATTCCTTTAAGTTTTTACCCGTTCTTTCTGCTATAATCTCTTCGTTAATATCCCATAAATTTTTGAGGAAAAAATTTATATCATAAAAATCTCGATGTGCAGTTTTTTTTCTCTCCGTCGCCGCCACCAATTTATTGGCAAACATATCTTCCTTTGTCATAGACAATACAGAAAATCCATACAATCTCTTTATTTCAAAGTTGTTATTCTTGTTTCTAAGTGAAATTTCAATCTTTATTTTTTGTTTTCCTTGTTGATATTTTAATAAATAAAATAAAGTATTTCGCTTCCTTTGGAATATTTCCAATTCTCCATATTTATCGATTATTTTTTTCATAGTTTCAAAAACCTCGTCAACTCGCCCCGCATCAAGTAAATCAAAATCCAAATCAACCGAAAATCTTGGTAATTGGTGAAAAAAATAACAAGCTGTGCCACCCTTAAAACCTAAAACAACAGCCAATAATCTATGGCTATAAATATCTTTCAATAAATTTTTCATCACCACTTCGTGATTATTTTTGTCCAACATAATCTTTATAATAATCTTTTAAACGCCAAACTAAACTTTT
>LBQR01000047.1 GCA_000990945.1 Candidatus Moranbacteria bacterium GW2011_GWF2_35_54 | reverse complement strand
TCCCGTAACTGCCTTGGATGTAAATGGAACAATTACAACTACCGGACTAACTTTAAATGGCAATCAAACTTTAAATGGAACTCTCGCCATTAGAGAAGGAGGAGGAACACCAACTAACTACACAACTTTTGTCGGAGGAGTGCAAAGTGCGGATGTAACCTATACTTTGCCAACTGGAGCTCCTTCTAGCAATGGCTATTTCCTATCTGCTCAAACAGATGGAACTTTAGCTTGGCAATCAATTTCTGGAGCAGGTGGAATGAATTCTTTCTCTCTCTCTGCTGATACTGGGACTACCCAAACAATTAACGATACTGAAACAATTTCAATTTTAGGCGGAACCAATCTAGCTTCTACTATCGATGCTTCCAACAATATTACTCTAAACTTAGATTCCACTTTAACGGGAGTAACTTGGAATGGAAATGATATCGATATTTCTGATTACACTAACCTTTCTGGCGACACGGAAATAGTTCTTACCGGAGATTCTTTATCTATTGCTTCATCTATCGCCAGAGATAGTGAGCTTCACAGCGAAGTAACTTTAAGCGGAGAGTCATATCTTTCCAGAGTTGGTCAAGCTCTAACCGCTAACCAAATTAATTTGGCTTCTCATGTAACCGGAACTTTACCAATAGCTAACGGTGGAACCGGAGCTACAACTCTTAATGATTTAATTACTCTCGGAACTCACACAGCTGGAAATTATATCAACACCATTACCGGTAACACTCAAATCGTAGTGGGGGGAGTAGGAGCAGAAAATGCTACGGCGACTTTAGCTATCGGAGCAGACTCCATCGGAGATACTCAATTAGAATTTAACACCGGACAAAATTTAACTACCACTTCTACTCCCACTTTTGGAGGCTTAACCATTAGCGGTAATCAAACCATTACGGGAACTTTGGGTATCCGAGAAAGTGCTGGAGCAACTTTCTATACTTATTTCCAAGGAGCAGATCAAACCGGGAATGTAACTTATACTTTACCCTCGGGTGCGCCAGTGGCTGATAATTATGTTTTGACTTCCGCTACGGATGGAACTTTGGCATGGCAATCAAGTGGAGCGGTGGGAGCAGTAAATGGAAATGGGGCGGCTAATCAAGTAGCCTATTGGACCGGAGCAGGAACAATTGCCGGAGAAAATCAACTCAACGTAAGTCGAGGAGGAACAGGAGTTAACGCTTCTGCTATTGCTGATGGACAACTTCTAATTGGAAATGACACAGCTAATAACTATACTTTAGCCACCTTAACTCCCGGAGATGGAATTAATATTACCAATGGAGCCGGATCAATTACAGTAGCTTCCACCTTAGGAACGAGTATTGATATATCCAGCGAAACTAATCTGGCTGGAGATTCTGAAATAGTTTTAGATAGTGACTCTCTATATATTGCCGCTTCAATTGCTCGCGACTCTGAACTACATGACTCTATGACCTTAAGCGGAGAGTCTTATCTTTCCAGAGTCGGTCAAGCTCTAACCGCTAACCAAATTAATCTTGCCAGCCATGTAACTGGAACACTTCCAATTGCTAACGGCGGAACCGGAGCTGTAACTTTAGATAATTTAATCACTCTCGGCACTCACACAACGGGTCGGCGGAGTAGGAGCAGAAAATGCTACCGCGACTTTAGCTATCGGAGCAGACTCCATCGGAGATACTCAATTAGAATTTAATACCGGACAAAATTTAACCTCAACAAGTTCCCCAACATTTGCCGGCTTAACTTTAAATGGCAATCAAGCAATTACCGGAACTTTGGGTATCCGAGAAAGTGCCGGAGCAACTTTCTATACTTATTTCCAAGGAGCAGATCAAACAGGTAATGTAACTTATACTTTACCATCGGGTGCGCCAGCAGGAAGTAATTATGTTTTAACTGCTCAAATGGATGGAACTATGAGTTGGTCATCGGTTAGTGGAGTAGGTGGCATGAATTCTTTCTCTCTCTCTGCTGATACTGGGACTACCCAAACAATTAACGATACTGAAACAATTTCAATTTTAGGCGGAACTAATCTAGCTTCAACTATCGATGCTTCCAACAATATTACTCTAAACTTAGATTCCACTTTAACGGGAGTAACTTGGAATGGAAATGATATTGATATTTCTGATTACACTAATCTCGCAGTAGACGGATCAGGTGAAATCGTTTTAACCGGAGATACGCTAAGCATCGCTGCTTCAATTGCTCGCGACTCTGAACTGCATAGTGCTGTAACCCTCGGAACAGCCAATGGATTGTCATTAAGTACTCAAGAACTTTCTCTAGCTTTAGCCTCAACCACCGCTACCGGAGCATTATCCAATACTGATTGGAATACTTTTAATAACAAATTTAATCTTCCCGCCTTAACTTCCGGTTCAGTTCTATTTTCTAACGGAACAACAATAGCTCAAGACAATACTAATTTATTTTGGGATGATACGAATAAGAGATTGGGGATTGGGACAGCTACGCCAACAGCAACGTTACAACTTGTAGATGGCGGTAGATTGAGAATGGTAAACGGAAATATTGATTTTACTAATAACGGTTACACTAGAATTCAAGGTTCTACTTCTGAATATTTGGGCATGTTTACTAATGATACTGAAAGAATTAGAATTGATAATTTAGGCAACGTAGGTATCGGCGACACCACTCCCGCTTCCTTATTCACTGTCGGAAATGGAGATTTATTCCAAATCAATACTAGCGGTCAAGTAGTAGCTGGAGCTTGGAATGGAACAAATATTGGCGCCACTTACGGCGGAACCGGAATAAATACTTCAACTTCAACTGGAATACCTACCATATCTAGCGGAACTTGGTCAGTTCAATCTTCACTTCCTGTGACTTTAGGCGGAACAGGACTCACATCTTACGGCACTGCTAATCAAATCATGGGCATGAATGCAGCTGGTAATGCCCTCGAATACAAAACAGTTAGTGGAACTGCTAATCAAATTACAGTTACAAACGCGGCTAATTCTTTGACACTTTCACTTCCTCAAGATATTGCCACTACTTCTAGTCCTTCTTTTGCCGGAGTAACATTGAGTGGACTAACTGCCGGATCAATTCCATTTATTGGAACGGGTGGAGTAGTTAGTCAGGATAACTTAAATCTATCTTGGAATGATGCGAGCAATTATCTTTATCTTGGCAGCGCTTTCTCATTTGGAATTGACGCTACTGATTCTAATAAATTTAAAATATATTCTGGTAGTGGCATCGCGGGGACATCTGAATTTAGCATTGACCAAAACGGAGTAACTTCAATTGCCAATCTTGAGTTGGGAGAGTTAGCTTTTGATGATGATTCCGGAGCGATTTCTTGGATTGATATGGGGGTTACGTCTGGTGCAGTGGATAAATCCAATGCTAACAATTTATGGTCTTTCTGATGGATTGGGTGGAGTAGACAATTTGGGAGTGGGTATCGGTACAGTTATTCCAACTGCCAAACTTCATATCGCAGCGGGAGTCGCAACTGCAGGCGGAGCGCCACTTAAACTAACCAGCGGAGTAAATCTCACCACTGCTGAAACAGGTGCTTTTGAATATGATGGAAGCGAATTATACTTTACTCCAAGTGGCACCACTAGAGAAACTGTCGCCTATATGTCTGACATTACTGCGGCTGCTCATAATCCAGTTACTCTCACCAATTCTCCCGCTACCTATGATTATCTAACTATCACTGATCAAGCAATAACTCTAAACCAAATTAATCTAGCTACTGATATAACTGGAACATTGTCAGTCGGAAATGGAGGAACTGGCCTCACGGCTTACGGCACTGCTAATCAAATCATGGGAATGAATGCGGCTGGGGACGCTTTGGAATACAAAACAGTTAGTGGAACTGCTAATCAAATTACCGTAACTAACGCGGCTAATTCTTTGACCTTATCTTTGCCTCAAGACATCCACACTGCTGCCACTCCGACTTTTGGAGGATTAACATTATCCAATTTAACTCCTGGATCCATTGCCTTTGCGGGCACAGGCGGGGTAATTTCTCAAGATAATCCTAACTTCTTCTGGGATGATACGAATAATAGACTCGGACTTGGAACCGCTGCTCCAACTTACCAATTAGATATTGCTGGAGCAGCCGGAGTAACTGATTTATTTAGAATCTCATCTAATGGCAGTGATATTATGACAGTTACAGATACCCAAACAACTTTCAGTAATCCAGTGAGCTTCGGTTCAGTTGGAGATGTTTCGATGGCGTATGATTTAATTATGGCTAACAGCACTAGCGCCAATATTGAATTTAACGGAACTGGATATATTTTTACAAATTCTCCTTCTCAAAATTTGAATTTAAATTTAAGTGCCGCCAATGACGGACAAGTAATTGTAGCCGACACTCTTTTAAATGATCTTGATTTATCCACCGCTACTGCTGGCAATTACTACGGAACCAATATCGATGTAGATTCCACCGGAATATTTACTGCTGACACGACTAATATTTATGGAATCAATTCTAATGTAACAAGCAGTGGAATTTCCACGGGCGGAATAGTTAATACTTATGGCGGATATTTCAGCGCGACCGGAGAAAACACCGGAGCTGCCACTACCAATGCTTACGGATTATATGTCAACGGAGCAACTGGTGCGGATAATAATTATTCAGCGGCCTTTATGAATGGAAATGTGGGAATTGGAACAGCCGCTCCAACAGAAGCATTGCATATTTCGGGGGGTAATATATTACTGGATAATACATATAGCTTAAAATGGTCTAGTGGTCCGCAAATTACAGGTGGTTCGTCAATGACAATAGATGGGGGAGCAAATGTGTTGAATTTTAGGGGAAATTCCATGAATCATACTTTTATTTCCGTGGGTGGTAATTGGGGGCTTGGAGATGCGACACCTGAATCACGGATGGAGATTAGTGCAAACGGAGGAGCCACTGATTTGTTTATGCTTTCTTCAGATGATGATCTTAATGGAGATTTATTTGTAGTTAAAAATTCTGGTTATGTTGGAATTGGCGATACTACCCCCGCTTCTTTATTTACCGTTGGGACAAACGATGCCTTCCAGATCAATGCTTCCGGTCAAGTGGTGGCCGGAACTTGGATGGGAAGTGCTATCGGAGCAGCTTATGGTGGAACAGGAATTAATACTTCAGCTTCAACCGGAGTACCGACAATTAATGCCGGAACTTGGTCGGTAAATCCTAATCTCGCAGTAACCCTGGGAGGAACTGGAACAAATACTCAATTTACTCCTGGTTCGATAGTTTTTGCTGGTACCAGCGGAGTTTACACCGAAGATAATACTAAATTCTTTTGGGATGATACTAATAATAGACTAGGACTTGGAACAGCTACTCCAACTTACCAATTAGATATTGCTGGAGCAGCTGGAATTACAGATTTATTTAGAATTACTTCCAATGGATCTGATGTTTTAACTATCACAGATTCACAAACAACTTTCAGCAATCCAGTCGCCTTTGGTTCAGTCGGAGATGTCTCAATGGCATATGATTTAGTGATGGGTAACAGTACATCCGCTAATTTAATCTTCAATGGATCAGGGTATGTGAAGACTGATTCAGCTTGGCAAAACTTGGACTTGACCTTGAGCGCGGCGAACGATGGCTATGTAGTGGCGGCCGATACTCTTTTAAATGATGTAGATTTATCAACTGTTACAGCTGGATCATATTATGGAACCAATGTGGATGTGGATTCTACAGGAATATTTACTACTGGCACGACCAATATTTATGGCATCAATTCCAACGCCACCTCCAGCGGAATTTCCACCGGCGGCACAGTCAATACTTATGGCGGATATTTCCAAGCCACGGGAGAAAACACCGGAGCTGCCACGACCAATGCCTACGGGCGGATAATAATTATTCCGCCGCCTTTATGAATGGAAATGTGGGGATTGGAACAGCCACGCCAACTTATAATTTAGAAATAGCTGATGATAGCAGTGAATTATATAGTTTTTATGCAAATAAAAGCAATGGAAATACGGACAGTTCTGTAATTCGTGCTTCAGGAACCAGTAACACGACAGGTGTTCGTTCTTCGGCTGTTGGTGGATGGGCATTAAGAGGTGATCATGCTGGTACTGCTTCTGGAGGCGCACTGCAACTGTATAGTGGAAGCATAACTTCTTCTGTTCTTGCATATTTTACACAAGCTAGTAGTGTTTTTTCAGGCGATGCATTAGTTATGAACATGGGAAGGGGAGGCGGATCGTTTACAGGAAACTTTATCAATCTTCAGGTTAATGATAGCTCTTTGTTTACAATCAACGCCAGCGGGCAAGTGGTAGCCGGAACTTGGATGGGCGCAACTATCGGAGTGGGTTATGGAGGAACAGGAACTTCGACTGCCTTTACAACTGGCTCAATCCCATTTGCTGGAGCGGGCGGAGTGTATACCCAGGATAATAGTAATTTCTTCTGGGACAACTCCACTAAGCGTTTAGGAATTGGTACCAATACTCCTGGATCAATGTTAGATTTATTTGGAGCAAATAATCAATTGAGATTCTCTTATGATATCAGTAACTACGCCACGCTTTCAGCAGATAATACCGGCGCTCTCGTGATGAGTGGTAGCGGCGCGAGTGGTTCAAAAATAACTATTGGTTCGGGCTTAGCCGAAGATTCTTTGGCAATTTTTGATGGCAATGCTCAGGACTTTCATTTAGGCTTGGATGACACGGATGACATCTTTAAAATCGGTTTAGGCGGAGCTTTGGGCACGACTGATTTCTTATCCATGGATGCCAATGGAAGAATCGGCATTGGTACCGTAGCGCAAACAGCATTATTACACCTAAATGGAACTGAGGGCGTGGTGGGATTAGAAATTAATTCTAATCAAACTACCTCCACAAATAATATTATGATGCTTCGCTCAGATGTGGCGAGCGCCGATGATGCAGTTTTCCGCGTGCAAGCCAATGGAGCGGTTTATGCTGATGGAGCTTACACGGGGACAGGCGCAGACTATGCTGAGTATTTCTTTACTAAGAACAAAGATTTAGTGGCCGGAGAAACAGTTTGTATCGATGAAGAAAATAATAATGCCATAAAGAGATGTAGCCGAAGCGGAGACACTAATATCATGGGTATTGTTTCCAGTAATCCCTCGGTAATCGGTAATGGCCAAGATGACAGAGAAAATGATGAGAATTATAAAGTGATTGGAATGTTAGGCCAGATTCCAGCCAGAGTAAATGATGAAAACGGAGCTATCAAAATCGGAGATGGATTAGCTGCGGCCAATATGCCCGGATATTTAAGAAAAGCCGAAGCCGGAGAGTCAACGGTTGGTATCGCGTTGGAGAAATTAGTTAGCGGTGATAGTACAATTCAAGTGATGATTTCCAGGAGGAATAAAAGCTTGACCGTAGAAACCGTCGAGCAATCTATCCAAGACAGAATTGCCAATATGGAAATAGAAGATCAAGTTAATCAAATTATTGCCAATGGCGCAGAAATGTTGGAAGTTAGATCCAGTTTAGCGAGCTTGGAATTGGCTGTAACTGGCAATGGTCTTTTGGTTACTGATATTCAAATCCAGATGAATCAAATCAAAGAACAAATTAGAGAGATTGATTTTGTTGAGATGAATGATAAACTGGATACTCTTTTGAGCTTTTTAGATGCGTCCGATGGAAATGTAAAAATTGATGGAAAATTAGAAGTAGCCATAACGGAAACAGGCGCTTTGGTGATAAAAAATATTGACTTAGAGGCGCCAACAATTGGAACTGGAAAAATTTGCGGTTTGATTGCGGATACTAAAGATGAGAACGGAAATTACGATAATATTGATGATTGCAGTGGAAATAAAATTCCATATGACAAAGATGGAGACCAAATGAATGATTGGACAAATAATACTGAGCCGATGCCCAAAGATGAAAATCATGATTGGATTGATGACGATACGCATGAGCCCATTATTAATAATGGAAAGAAAGTAATCGTTCCTACTAAAGCTGTAAGTAAAAATAGTAAGATATTTGTCACCTCTACTTCAGCCGCTATTATTCAACCATTGGCAGTAGTAGATATCAAAGAAGGTGAAAGCTTCACAATCGAAACAAATGACGGCATAGAAGTCGACAGCGCACTGGAATTTAACTGGTGGATAGTAGAAGAGGGGAAAGAATAATTCTTTGGATTTTTCGATGGGCGGGACGAGTTGGTGTGAGTGGATCATTTTGCAATTAAAGTAATAATTTTTCTAAGTATTCTAATGATGAAAGAAATAAAATTGATAATTATTTTAGTTTCTTTGATATTTTATCTGGGAGTGTCCGCTAAAAATGTTTTTGCCGCGGACTTCTATATCTCACCGACCGGGAATGATTCTAATAACGGGCAGACTTCCAGCACTCCTGTGGCGACATTCGCGCATGCTGAAACACTTCTCAATGCTGGCGATACACTCATTCTGATGGACGGGATATATAATCAGCAACTCCACCCGAGAAAATCAGGCACTGAAGGGAACCCTATTACGTATATGGCGCAAAATCGGGGACAGGCGATAATCCAGATGACAACGCCTGGAGAAGCCATTCTTCTAGCCAGTAATTCAAGCGGTTATCCGGGGGGAGCGTTTTACTGTCACGACATTACCATCGATGGCCTGATTGCGAGGAGTAATGGAGAATATAATACAATTGTGATTAATAGCTGGGATTCTGCAACTGAAGCAGAAATGGTAAAACGCATTATAATCAGGAACATAGGAGCGTTCGGGTCGGCTCTTGACGCCAACGCCGCTGCCGTAGCAATAGGAAATAACGCTACTTATATTACCATTGAGGACAGCTTTGCCTACGGCATAGGTCGGGCAGCAATGATTGCTTTTGGTTCGAGTCATATAACCGTCAGGCGAGTCGTTTTGAGGTATGATTACTGGCGGGGAACAGGGAAAATAAACGATCCAAGGAGAGCATTTTCAGGATATAACACCCAAGACTCAGTTTTTGAAAATATTATAGTTCTCGATGGGGCGCCGATGCCCCCAGAAGTGAGCTGCGATATGGCGGGAATGGTTGCCAGTGGGAATTTGACTCCGGCGTACGTAACACATAGTGCCAGAAACAAATATTTAGGATCGATTGTTCTCAATACTGTTGGTAATGGTTTGTTAACAAATGGTGGTGGGTCGCCTAATGAAGATCAGCAATTTAAAGATTTGATATTTCATAAAGTTACCGGCTATGGTGCTGTTGTTGAACAGCTAGAGACAAGGGGAATATATGAATATATTACAATCAAAAACTCTGGGGCACTTGGATTTAAAACAGGGACTAATGGTGTGTCAGACGAAACCATTAAAAACTTTTTTATTGACACTACAGGTGGGGTTGGATTTTATTTAGAAAATCCTTCTGCTGTAACCACGTTTGTAGATAATACAGCTATCAATCTTGTATCTGGTAGTCCAATCGAGGCATCATATGCTCCAACATTAGATTATCTCACTAGGCCCACAATGGTAACTGGACATGAGCGCGGTGGAACTATGGTAAACCGTTACGTCGATGGCAACTTGACATCAATCCCTTTGTGGCCATGGCCCAATGAGGATTTAATCAGGGAAAATATGTGTGATCCTGATGATTTAATTACTGCCCTGAGTGGTGCGCTTCCAACAAAACATTAACAGAACATATTTGGGAATACTTGGGCAATGAATGTCCTGAAGAAATATGCGGAGCAATATCTATCCGCTCTGACGTCGACAATTCTTCCGTCACCAATACCACTGATGCACTTCTGACTCTCCGCAATTCCCTCGGCCTCTCGATGGATGGCACGGCGTGGCAAGCAGGGGCAACGACTGGCGATGTGAATTGTGACGAAGTTTCTAATTCGACTGATGCTTTATTAATCCTCCGATATTCTTTGGGACTTTCGATGGATGGGACGAGTTGGTGCGAATAATCATTAAAACAAAAGAACATTAAAACAACAGAGCATTAAAGCAATTGAAAGTTAAGCTTTGGGGGCTTTTAAAGCTTAGCTTTGAAAAAAATTTCTCCAAATCTTTTATGCGATAATTGAAATATAAAATAACTAGCTAAATATCAAAAAAATAAATGAAAAAAATAAAAGCCTATTGGCAAAAAAATCCCAAGAAAAGAAAATTGATGATGTTTGGGGTAGTAGTTGTAGGTATGGCTTTATCTTTCGGATTGTATGCCTTGGCGCAGTCGTTTATCGACAGTTTTCTGGACACAACCAGAATTGCCAATACTTGGAATGTAAATGTGGACACCGGAGCGGGAGAAATCAAACTGGCTGATAAAACTTGTGATGACGGCGTGTGGTTTTGCTCTCTATCGACCACTTGTACCAACAGTCTGGGAGATGGCACTAATATTATCGTTAAAAGAGTTAATGAAACCGGTAGCAAACAATGGAAACCGACCAACACGTCTTGCGATAAACCAAATTGCGCGACTGACGGCGGGCAAGACGGAGATGGTTATCCCGCGCAGGATGCTTGCAAGATGGCAGGTGGTAGGTTGCCCACTATCAGCGAATTGCAATGCATCTATGCTAACCGTACGATTTTTGGAAATAATTTTGGCACGAGCGGTTACTGGAGTGCGACAGAGAACTCTACGACGTACGCCCGCGTCGTGTATTTCGATGACGGCAGTTCGAGCAGCAGCGGTAAGACGAATAGCTTCTCAGTCCGCTGTGTGCGAGGTTGGTAATTTGGAAAATTTGGAATTTGGAAAATAAAAATAAAATGGGTCAGATTTTTTTGGATATTTGTATTTTTTCTCGGTATTGAATATAAATAATCAAAAAAGAGATGAAAAAACATTTACCACGATCTTAATCCAAACAAAAAGTTTGATAAAATGTCAGGTAATAATTTTTAATATTTTTTTTAAATCTTATTGCCGCAGGATGGTACTGTGTTAAGATTTTATTTGGCACGAGCAATTACTGGAGTGCGACAGAGAACTCTACGACGAACGCCCGCAACGTGAATTTCAATGACGGCAATTCGAACAACAACAATAAGACGAATAGCAACTCAGTCCGCTGTGTGCGAGGGTAGTCATTATTTTTTCTGTTTTGAATAAGAATCAAAACACCCATTTTATTTAAATTAATTAAATATATTTTCTATGCCAAAAACCGACCAGCTCCCAATATATTTAAAGTTGTGGTTGCTTTTGAAATATTCTTATAAAATGACGGGCAATTTCCCAAGAAATCATAAACATACTATCGGTCAAGACCTCTTGAATTTAGGTTGGCAATGTATTGATTTAATTTTTATCATAAATTCCGCTGATAATGAAAAAAAGAATGGTTCAATCAAACAACTTAGTCTAAAATTTGATCAATTAAAAATGCGATTCAGAATGGTTGCTGAAACGGAAATTATATCCCCAAAACAATTAGCCCATATCTATGAAAATTATCTTTATCCAATCGGCGACCAAATCGGCAGTTGGCAAAAATGGGCGATTGAGGAAGAGGCTAAAAGTATAAATAATAAAACTATCAATAATGATGCAGACAATATTTAACACTGAAAAAATATTTAAGGCATATTTTGATTGTCGAAAAAATAAGCGAAAAACCCGTAATGCTTTAAAATTTGAGTGGAACTTTGAGGATAATTTGCAGATATTATTGAATGAATTATCGAATCGAACTTACGTGCCAGGAGAATCGATTTGCTTTGTCGTTTTGGAGCCGAGTGTAAGAGAAATATTCGCTGCTGATTTTCGCGATCGAGTGGTTCATCATCTTTTAATTAACGAGATAATCGAATCGGCAGAGAAACATTTTGTTTATGATAGTTTTGCCTGCCGAGTTAATAAAGGAACTCATCGCGCCATGTTGCGCCTTAAGGATTTTATCCGTAAAGTAACAAAAAATAGTACAAAAGAAGGGTATTATCTTCATTTGGACATAAAAAGTTTTTTTATGTCTATCGATAAGGGAATTTTGTTTGATATTTATCAGCAATTTATAGAAAAGGAAAATATGCCCCAAAAATGGAAAGAAGAAATGTTTTGGCTGGGTAAAATTATTATTTTTCATAATCCGACGTTTAATTGCTGGCGTAAAAAAAGTTTAGTCAATAAATGCAAAGTTGACTTGAGTGGTTCGGTTCCGTTTGGAAAAAGTCTATTTGATGTTCCATCAACAAAGGGTTTGCCAATTGGAAATTATTCATCGCAATTTTTTGCTAATCTTTATATGAATAAACTTGATCAGTATATTAAACGGGAGCTGAAGTGTATTTTTTATATTCGCTATGTAGATGATTTGATTTTATTAGATGCTGACGCAAAAGTTCTTACTGCTTGGCAAAAACAAATTGTAGATTGTTTGAAATATTCGTTAAATTTGGAAATAAATTCAAAAAAGACAAAAATAGAAAAAATAATAAAAGGAATTGATTTTTTGGGATATTATTTAAAACCAACGCATATTTTGGTCCGCAGAAAAGTAGTAGAAAGGTTTAAGAATAAAATTTTTGAGTTAAATAAAGATGATGGAAATTTAAAAAAAATAATGGCTGTGCGAGCGTCTTTTTTTGGCCACGTCAAATGGGCTAATGCAAGAGCGCTTGATACTGCATAAATTCCATTTTTGTGAGTGCTCTTGTGGTATAATAAAGTAGCGAAAATTTAAGTCGTTTAAAAAACTTAGAAAAATAAAAAAATTATGCAACCTTATAAAAAACTTTATACTTATTGGTTCTCAGTTATTATTTATGATTTGGAAGTTGAGTTTACTAATAAATGGATTAAAAGCTGGAAGCTAAAAGAGCAGATGGACGGCGCAGCCAGGAGTGGAAAGCAAAACATCGCAGAAGGCTCGGATGATATGTCCGTTTCCTTAAAAGTGGCTATTAACCTCACTGGAATTGCCAAGGGCTCATTAGAGGAATTGACTGGTGATTTGGAGGATTTTTTACGTCAAAGAAAATTATCCAAGTGGGATAAAAATGATCCGCGCGTGCTCGCAATGCGCGCGCGAAGCGCACAATGGGTAAGAACCTTAAGTGACTTAAGCTGCTTAGACAAGGAGAAGGAAATCGAGGAACTCCTCAAGACAATCGAGCTACCCGAACAGGACGAGGAAGCAGCAAATTTCTTGTTGACACTTTGCCACCAAGCGACATTACTCCTTCATCGTCAAGTCGAAGCATTAAAATTAAAACATCAAAAGGAGGGCGGACTCTCGGAGGAGTTGTATCGGAAAAGGAAAGAATATAGGGGCTTTTAAGAAGCTTAGTAAGAATCTTAAGTAACTTAAGAATCTTAAAATAAGAGTCTTAAGTTATCTAAGAAACTTAAAATGAAAACAAAATTTACAATTTTTCTCTTATTCTGTCTAACCCTTTTCTCTTGGGCAACTTTTGCTTCGGCGGATTATTCCGCGCAAGGAATTGTAGAGTCCAAAAATATGCTTTCGGGCGCGACCGTGACGGCCATCAATGGTTTCCAAGTTACCGCCACTGTTCCAGCCAACACTACAGTGAGCGTTAAATTTTCCCAAGACAAAGTAAATTATTACAATTCAGCCGGAGTGAAAGAAGGTTGGGATACTTGCGCCAATGGAGTAACTAATGTCAATTTGACAGGCTTGGCTTGGACGGGCGGAATTTTGTTTTATAAAATTCAATTGACTTCGACTGATGTGGCAGTAACGCCGACTATTAGTGACGCGCAAGTGGATTATGACGGCACGGTTGTGCCGGCGCTCAGCGGAAATTCTTATCCTACTCAAGGAGCGGTGGTTTCTACCAATCTTCTGACTGGTGGCACGATGGCTTTTGACAACACTGTGCGCTTTGCTTATAACGTCAGTTCTTTGCCATCGGGTACTAGCGCGAGTGTACAATTTTCCCAAGACGGCACTAATTGGTATTCATCTGGCGGTACGCTGTGGGGCGAGGATGTTTTGTCTTCTGGGGCGCATTTGGATATTACCAACTCACTGGATTTGTCGGCTTTGAATTGGAGTGGGGTGACCAGTTTTTATTACAAATTAAATCTCTATAGTCCTTTGGATGATAATCTCACTCCTGCGGTCAGTGATGCGGGATTGATTAATCCTGATCAAGTCTACTATAGTGTCGGGCAATCCGTCGCAAACCTGATGTCTGGAGCACCGACTGTAACCATTACTGGAGGTGCGGGGGTCTTCTCTGTGGCACAAACTGGCAACATCGGTGTAGGAGACCGGGTTACATATAACACTAGCGCAGTGGCATATATTAGCGCCAAGACCAACGCTGACGGCATGCACTGGAGCCTTGTAACGGCGACAGGGGGCTTACCAGGGGACATTTCCAATTCAGCGGTGGTTTCAATCACTCGGGAATTTACTTCCCTTAACTCGGCGGAAGCGGCGGCTAGCAATATTTTTCATATCAATAGTTCCGACCTTGTCTCGGCTAATGTAGTTCTCAATCTGCCTTGCTATTATGACACCGGAGCGGACACTACCGAAGTCACAGTTGATAGTTATACTACTAGTGCAAATAATTATATCAAGATTTATACGCCCAATAATACTTCCACAGAAGTGAACAATTCACAAAGGCATCAGGGGAAATGGGATGATGGGAAATATAGATTAAATGTTACAGGAATAGGGATTTTAAATTCAGCTCACTATACGATAATTGATGGATTGCAGATATCAATATCGCCTAATGATACGTATAGATACGGTATCCGCGGTAACAATAATATTGGAGGGATGAAAATATCAAATAATATAATTAAGCAACTTAATGCCCAGGATAATTCTGGTGGAATATATATTGCTACGATGCCATCTGGATATAAATCCTTTGCTTATAATAATATTATTTATGATATTGTAGGATCTGCTTATTTTTTCTCTAGCGTGGATATAGAATCTTTTTATATTTTTAATAATACTGCTCATGGCAATACGGTCGGATTTAGAGATTCGGGTCAAGATATTATTGTCAAAAATAATCTTGCATATGATAATGGTACTGATTATGTTGGAACATTTAGTTCTTCTTCGACCAATAATATTTCCAAAGATGCTACCTCTCCAAATTCTGGCTCAACTGATTGTGGTGGACATAGTTGTCGCAGTCAAACAATTTCTTTCGTCGATGCCATCAACAAAGATTTTCATCTTTCTCCTTCTGACACAGCCGCGAAAAATGCAGGCGCGGATTTAAGTGCGGATGCTAATTTCCCATTTAATACTGATATTGATGGTAGCTTCCGCCTCCACCAAGGTTTCGGCGCGACACAGTGGGACATCGGCGCTGATGAAACCGCCACGCAAATATTCAGAAGTGTCGGACCATCTGCTACCGCAGTTCTTGAAAGCGATACCGCTCATGCTCGCAATGTGACGCTGACTTCTGGGGTGGCGACTTTTAGCAATGCTCTCGCCGATAACATCGGAGTGGGGGATGCGATTCTTATTGACACTGGAGGAACTGCTGATGCAATTGATACTTCTGATACTTTATTATTTGTCCACGGAAGAACTGATAGTACTCATTACACTTTGCGCACTCATACTGGTGCAATACCAACTGACATTACAGTGAACAACACTTATCAAATCTTCCGCGCTTATACATCGTTATCTAACGCTGAAGCCGGCACGAAAAATACTTCCATCCCCATAACTTTCAACGGAGGTAATCGTGATTTGGTAGTAAATAATGAACAATGGAACATCGCCTGCTACGGTGACGCGGTGGATACGACTTCTGTAACGATTGATGGCTGGAATACAGGGGAAAATAATTTTATTAAAGTATATACTCCGGTATATACCGAGGAAGTAGGGGTTTCTCAAAGACACAAGGGGAATTGGGATGATGGGAAATATCAATTATCGAAGGAAAATGTTAATGGTTATACGATATATATACTTGATGAATATATCGAAATTGATGGATTGCAATTCGATGTTTCTGGTACCGGAACACATCCAAATGCAGTTAAAATTGGAGCTAATAATATTATTTTAAGCAATTCCATGATTAAAGATTCATCTTTAAACAGCGAGTATATAATTAATATTGAAGGCATTGTTTATAGAATAGATGATCTTAAAGTAGGTACGGGCATAAGAAGTTATTCATCAACAAATTTATCAATGGGATATTTTTATAATAATACTGTGAATGGGTTTAATGTTGGAATTGAGTCTCGAAACAATAGTGTGTTAGCAAAAAATAATATAGTCCAAAATTGTACAAATGGTTATAATAGTGGATTTGACGCATCTTCGGATTACAATATTTCTGACTTAGCCGCTGATGCTCCCGGGGCTAATTCTAAAAACTCCACCACTGTTTCTTTCGTCGACGCTACCAATAAAGATTTTCATCTTTCTTCTTCCGACACCGCCGCGCGAAACGCAGGCATATCGCTCGCGAACGATAGCGCTTTGCCATTTGACACAGATATCGATGGGCAAGAGAGAACCGGCCAGTGGTCCGTCGGCGCTGATGACGGCCCGGGAGTAACAGTGCAAACTCCGGCGCCAAACTCGACAGAAAGTCCAAACCTAGATATTAATACTGGATTGGTCGGGTATTGGTCGTTTGATGGTGAAACTGTTTCTGGCTCGACAGTAGAAGATTTAAGCAGTTATAAGAATGATGGCACGATAAGTGGCGTCACGAAAGCAATCGGCAAAAGAGGGCAGGGAATGAATTTTGATGGGAATGATTATATTCAAGTAAATGATAACGATATGCTAGATGGAGCTAATGCGATGTCTTGGAGTTTTTGGATAAAATTGGCTGATACGGGATCTTCAAATAGAGGGATTATTAATAAGTATATTACTTCAGTAGGGGGTCGGTCATATAATATATTCATTGATGCGGGTGAAGATATAAATTTAAGAATTTCTTCAGATGGAGTAAATAATGAAATCCAAATCGCGCAAACTAATTTAGATACAAATTGGAATCACGTTGCTATAATCTTCAATAATGGAGCATTTAATGTTTATAAGAATGGACAGGTAGTTTCTGACGATGGAGATTTCACTTCTCATATTTCCGTATACGCAGGTAGCGATGATTTGGATTTGGGCAGAGACTATAGTGGTAATTATTATAACGGTCAGTTTGATGAAACACGTATTTATAATCGTGCTTTAACTATCGATGAAATTGGACATCTCTACCGAATGGGTGAAGATAAATTTCAAACTACGCAAACCGACAAACTGACTGACGGCCTTGTTGGGATGTGGAGTTTCGACGGACCGGATGTAAACATCGCCACCAACACCGCCTTCGACCGCAGTGGCAACGGCAACAACGGCACCATCTCCGGCGCCACACCAGTGATTGGAAAAAAAGGGCAAGGATTCTCGTTTAATGCAATCCAAAATCAATACGTTGGTACTGTAAAAACATTTGACCCAATCTTTACTTATGTGGCCTGGATAAATGTTTCTAGTGTTTCTGCTGTTAGATATATAATTGGACCATTAGGCAATGGCGCTCCAGGTTTTTCTGTCAATACTAACAGAACTCTTCTATTGCAACGTACTGGAATTGCAACTGTTGGTTCATCAACTGGAACTGTTACTTTAAATTCTTGGAATCATATTGCTGTTACGTATAATAGTTCGACTGGTGATTATTCTTTTTATATAAATGGAGCGCTAGCTGGGAATGGAAATAATATTGCGAGTTTTATTTTAACTCAATGGTTGCAAATAGGCGCTCGTTATTCTGGAAATTTAGGGTTTCAAGGAAAAATTGATGAGGTGCGAGTTTATGATCGCGTGTTAAGTGAAGAAGAAATAGATGATTTATATAGACTAGGAAGTGTAAAAATAAAAAAATAAAATTATGTTTTTTTTAAGTTTATTGAATAAAAAACACGCACGCATAATTGTTTTTATATATTTATTTTTTTTGTTATCAATAAATGTTCAAGCAACAGAAAGAATTTACCCGTCAGATCTTTCATATCAAGGAGCCATGAGAGTTCCGACTGGTACAAGGAACGGGTCATCCTGGAGCAACGGACATATCCATTCTGGTATGGGATGGGATACTGAGGCAGGCTGTCTATTAATGACAAATAGAACAGACGCTTCACCGTACACATACGTGGTTGAGTGTTTAGTCCCTTCTGCGCCTGTTATTTCTGAGACAAAAAACGTATCCGAACTGAACCGGATGACAGTATTTGCGGGAAAATCGTTTGCCGACCCCACTGATGGATATACCGAGACTGGAACTTTGATGTCAGACGTTGAATATTTTCCTGCGCAGACTGGGCAAACAGGAAATAAATATTACTGGAATCAATATTTTGACTATGCCGTAGCAATAACAGCTAGGCCGTTTTTAGGGATGTCTAATACTGACTTTTCTACATTTGCAAACATGGGAATGTGGAATTTGGGGCACACAGATTCCCGGCAGGCGGATAGGTATTTGCTTAAAATTAATGACACATGGGCAACAACTAATTTAGGTGGGGCATCGTTAGGAACCGGCAGAGGACGTACAAACGGCAGTTTTGGACCATCGCTATATGCAATCAAGCCATGGGATGTCACACCAACCTTTTCGACTGGGTATCAGGGTGGCGGATTTACACCTTCAACTGTATCGACAGGAATCACCAATACTAGCACAGAGATTGCATTAACTAATGCAATTGATTTCAGTGAATCAGGGACAATTTCAATTGCCTCGGAATACATTACGTACACAGGAAAATCAAGTAACATTCTGACAGGTTGCACTAGAGGGGTCTTTGGCACATTAGCAACCTCTCATGGTGTTGGATCAACAACGTATCAAATATTGACCGACAATCCTGTTGAATATAAAAAATTGATTGAATATCCTGTAGATAATGTAATGGAGTCATTCGCTACCGGCACAACTTATGGCGATGCTGTATGGGCCACATCTGGAGGGCGGCAGGCGTTTGTAGTTTTGAGTGTGTCGGAATACAGGCATGATGAGACATGCTCCGGTTGCTCTTATCAGGGGTCTAGTAAGTGGTGGACAACTTCTGGTTCTGGACGGTCTACAGCCTACAAAAATATGGAGGTTGAGAGTACCGTTTTGGCTGAAGGGATTGATTCAGAGCAAACAGCAATCGCTGTTGTCGATTCATCTATCCTAACTCCTTCCGGGATAGTTAAGATAAAAACTACATCTGAATACGTGGCATACACTGGAAAATCTGGAAACACGCTTACTGGTTGTACCCGTGGTGCGCATGGGATAGCAACGTCAGCGATATCGGGGGCGATGGTGCAGCAAGTTATGCCGGATGTGTACGAATATGGTGGTTTTATGGATGGGTATGATTCGCCAACATCTATACCAATGTTGATTTTTTATGACGTTGATCAGATAGCTGAGATAGTAGCAGGAACACGAAACAGTGACGATATCCAGCCATATGCATACATGAGATTAGATAGTGAGTTTTTTAAGTCCGCATCGCAGATAGAAGGATATAATTATCCTACATTCCATTCGGGGATAACTATTGACGGATCAGGAGGATTGTATGTTGGTGAATGGAATGGAGACCCTGTAGATCTTGGGAAATCTCCTCTTGTACATAAATTTTCTCTTGGTGACACTGGGTCAGTGGATGTGGACTCGCCATCAGCACCAGTTTCTCCTTCTGTCGACTCCGGTGTTGTCTTGTGGGGGGCTAGCGACGAGGACGTCATGTACGTGGTATTTAAATGGTTTTCTCACCCGCACTATACTGTACCAAGTGGAGAATACAGGCCCATTAGGACAGTGCTTGATACCACATATACGGATCCGCTTTATGTATCTGGTGACCAATATCAAATAATTGCATACGACAAGAGTATGAATGACAGTGCTCCAACGACTACGGTAGAACCGCCGGAACCAACCTGCTCCGACTCCATCCAAAACGGCGACGAGACAGGAGTAGACTGTGGAGGAAGTTGCACGGCTTGCATTACTGTCATCCGCTCCGACGTCGACAATTCTTCCGTCACCAATACCACTGATGCTCTTTTAACTTTGCGCAATTCCCTCGGTCTCTCGATGGACGGGACGGCTTGGGTAACTTCAGCGACAACAGGGGATGTTAATTGCGACTTAGCTTCCAATTCGACTGATGCACTTTTGATTCTTCGATATTCTTTGGGATTAAGTATGGACGGGACGAGTTGGTGCGAAACATAAAACATAAAAACAATTCATTCTTAGGCTCTAAGTGCCCAAACTCAAAAGGGCACTTAGAGCCTAGGGACTAATATGCGTAAAACAATCTTTGCCAATGAAGAATATTATCATATCTATAACCGCGGAGTAGACAAGCGAGATGTTTTTCTTGAAGATTTTGATTATGTGAGATTTTTGACAAGCATGCGGGAATTTAATGTGACTAATCCTATTGGAAGTCTTTACGAGATAAAATTAAAGTCTCAAAAAGACTTAGGCTCTAAGAGCCCAAATTCAAAAGGGCTCTTAGAGTCTAAGTCTGAGCTTGTAGAGATAATAGCTTATTGTTTAAATCCCAACCATTATCACTTTATTTTAAAACAAAAATCAGAAAGAGGCATAGAAAAATTCATGCACAAAGTTAGTATGGGTTATACAAATTATTTTAATAAAAAGAATGCGCGTTCGGGTTCTCTTTTTCAAGGACCATTCAAATCTATTCATATTGATACTAATGAATATTTATTGCATCTTTCAGCTTACGTAAATAAGAATAGGCAATATTCTAGTTATCTGGATTATATTGGAAAAAGAAATGGAAAATTATGTAACAAAGAAATTATCCTAGGTCAATTTAAAGATGAAAAAGAATATGCAGATTTTATAGATAGAACTGGAGAGTATTTTAAGGATAAGAAGGAAATGGAAGAATATTGGTTGGAATAAGATTTAGGCTCTAAGAGCCCAAACTCAAAAGGGCTCTTAGAGCCTAAATCAGAGCCTAAATCAGAAAATCCTTCTGCCTTTGTCATCCATCCCGACGTCGACAATTCTTCCGTCACCAACACCACCGACGCACTTTTGACACTGCGAAATTCTCTCGGCCTTTCGATGACTAGTACCGCGTGGCAAGTAGGGGCGACGACAGGGGACGTTAATTGTAGTGGAAGTTCCAATTCGACTGATGCTTTGTTAATCCTCCGATATTCTTTGGGGCTAAGTATGGATGGGACGAGTTGGTGTGAGACATGAAAGCAATAGGGCATTAAAACAAAAGAACATACATATTTTTATCAAAAGGGAGTTAATTATTTAGTACAGATTGACTTTTTTTTAATAAATATGTACTATGAAGGTATAAACAATAAAAGCACTATATGTATATAAAAAGACAAGTTGAAAAAACAGTGGTTGAATTATTAAAAAAATATCCTGCCGTAGCGCTAGTAGGTCCGCGACAATCCGGAAAATCAACCATGGCGAAAAATATATTAAAAAATTACCCATATTATTCACTGGAAGATTTGGATGAGCGTGAATTTGCCATTTCGGATCCGCGTGGCTATTTGGAACGCTTTAAAAATGGGGGAATAATTGATGAAATTCAAAAAGTGCCAGAATTAATTTCATACTTGCAATCATTTTTGGATAACAAAAAAAATAAAAAACCCATCATATTAACTGGTTCCGCTCAACTTACTTTATTGTCCAATATCACCCAGACGCTGTCGGGAAGAGTAGCGATAGTTGAACTCTTGCCCTTATCCTATCTGGAGATAAAAAAAATGGCAGTGGCGCCAAAGTCATTGGAACAACTATTTTATACTGGTCTATATCCTAAATTGTACAAAGAAAAAATTAATCCAACTGACTGGTATTATGACTATACTAAAACATATTTAGAAAGGGATGTGCGGGATATTTTAAAGGTTCATAATCTAGGGACATTCCAGAAATTTCTTAAAATGTGTGCTGCACGGGCTGGACAAATTTTAAATTTTTCATCACTGGCTAATGATTGTGGCATAGCTCATTCTACTGCTGAAGCATGGCTTAATATACTCCAAGCGACTTATATAGTAAATCGCGTTCAGCCTCATTATCAAAATTTTTCAAAAAGATTAATCAAAGCGCCAAAATTATATTTTTATGACACCGGACTTTTATGTTTCCTTTTAGGAATAGTGTCAGCCGATGAAATAAAAGTGCATTCTCTCCGCGGAGCGATAATGGAAAATTGGGTGGCAATGGAAATTATCAAATCGCAATCTAATAAACATAGGCCAATTAATATATTTTTTTGGCGAGACAATAAGGGTATCGAAATAGATTTTATTATTGAACAAGGAGAAAAACTATTTCCAATTGAAGTCAAATCTGGTAAAACTATAAATTCTGATTATTTTAAAAATATAGCTTATTGGTTAAAATTGGCAAAAAATAAAGCAAAGAAAGGCTCAATAATTTATGCAGGGACTGAAAATCAAATAAGAACTGAATTTGAAATTTATGGATGGAAATTCATAGATAAACTGATTAAAGATATAACTATTAGTAAATAATTGCTAAGTTCAGATCAATTTAAAGTAATTTTTGTTTGATTCTACCACCGGCACTCTCTTCTGAACATTCGAAGCTCGGCGTTGAAGAATGAAAGTCAAGCTTTGAAATGTAAAAAAAATAACCCACCAAAAACCGACTGTAAAGTTCGGTTTTTTTGTGATATAAAAATAGAGAAAAAAATAGCGGTTCAACCGCTAAAGCTTTAGCGGTTGAACCGCTATTTTCCTCAAAATATAATACAAGAAAAAAACCCCATATTTTCATGAAAAAAAAGATAATAAATAAGTTAAAAACTTTGAGTCAAAAAAGAAAATTAATTTTTTCTTTGGTTTTGCTTGTAATATTACCTTTATCTTTTTATTTTTACAAAAAAAGTGCAGGGGCATCTTGGTGGAACTCGGATTGGTTTTATCGAAAGTCCATTGCAGTAACTAATAACACCACGGCCGAAAACAATGTTTACATTACTCTAACTTTAGACACTTCCGACACTATTAAATTCCAAACTGATTTCAAACTGATTGTGGGAGAGCGGTATTTAATTGTGGTATAATAAAAACAAAGAGTTCGAATAATGCTTAGTTTAATAATAAAATTAATAAATAAAAAATGAGTAAAAATCTTAAAGATGTTGGCAAAAACATTTATAAAAATTGTCGAGAAAAATGTGAATCTTTAAAAATCAAATTACAAGAGATATTTAAAAAATATCAAAAACCTTTCGTTAAATTGGGATGGCGGATGGTTTCCACGATTGTGCTGACTTTGACGGCGGTTTCCACTTTTGTGGCTTACGCCGCGTTTACCGAACCGACAGCGGCGCCGAGCGCGTCCAATCAGGATTTTTCTCAAAATATTTTGGGGGCGGATAATGGGGACAATTCTTTTTCTTCAAGTAATGTGACTGCCAATAATGACGGTTCGGTTATCGAGAGGCTGGAATATCTGGCAGGACTTCTGAATTTACCCTCACAGGCGGATGTTAAATTAACTACGGCGTATGGCAATGAAAATATTGGAACTCTTACTCCGGTAAATGGCGCGACGAGCGCGCTGGACGCGACAGCTTCGGATGTTTTGGCGGGCAAAGTTTTTTTTGGCTCGGGCGACACGGATTGGACTCCGACAGTCGGAACTTTGGCAATTTTTGGCGCTTATGAAAACCAGAAGAACGGCATTTGGGATGACTGGAAAGGCTCGGCGAGTAGCCAAAATAATCTCGCTAGCGCTTGGGCAAATAATCAAGATCAAAACAATGAAGAATCAACCTGGGAAACTTATACGGACTCAAGTTTGAGCGGATCTCTGGTAGCGACCGGTGAGGTTAAAAAAGATACTCGCACAGGACTTTATTGGAGCAATTGTTACGACAGTACTTCAGGCGGAAATAGTTGCGATACGGCAGAAAACAGTTTTGTTTTAAATGGAGTAGTGTCTGATGCGGATGATGGTTTGGATGCGGAGGGAGGCGTGTCAGTTGATTTTTGCGAGAGTCTTTCTTTGGATGCCAATGGAAATGGAACTGATGAAACTGATTGGTATCTGCCTAGTCAAAAAGAACTGATGCAATCCTATATCGACGGTAGCGCTAATAATATCCCGGAAGCAGCTCGCAATTACTGGTCGTCTACTGAGTACTGTAATAGTACTACTTACGCCTGGTACGTGAGCTTGAGCACTGGCTTCGCGGCCAATACCACTAAGAGTACCAGCTATTATGCTCGTTGTGTGCGGCGGTGATTTGATTATTTTATTATTATTTCCCCACAAATCAACAAATTGACTACTAATATACAAATGGGAGAGGAATAATCAATAATCAAGATACAAGTTACAAATAAAATTCAATGAACAATAACCAAAATTCAAATAAAAATAATCATAATTTTGATTTGGAAAAAAGAACAACGGATTTTGCCAAAAGAGCAATTCGTTTGTGCCGAGCTTTGCCAAAAGATTCGATAAATAATAGGCTTACAGGGCAATGTGTTGGTTCAGCTGGTTCAATGGGGGCTAATTATAGGGAAGCTAACGATGCACTAGGTAAGAAGGATTTTATTTTTCGTATGAAAATTGCTAGAAAAGAATCAAAGGAAACTATGCATTGGTTTGAATGCATTGAAGAAGCTAATCCTGAATTTAAGGATAGGATGCAGGAATTAAAGCAGGAATGTCTGGAAATCAAAAATATTTTTTCTGCAATAATAAATAAAGTTGAAGGAAAAATAAACTAAATAATAGGTTAGTTATCGATTTTTGAAATTTGAATTTTGTTTGGTTTTTGCATCTTGATTTTTGCATCTTTATTTTATGGCTCGTTATCAACATTTACCCATTTTTCAAGCAGCTTATGATTTGAACATTGAAATTCACCATAGGGTGGATAGTTTTCCGCGCGTGCATCGCTATGCGATGGGCGAAAGATTAAAAAATTTAACCATGGATTTTTTAGACTTGATGGTGCAGGCGAATTCCAAAGTTGATAAATTTGAAATTTTGGAAAAAAGCGAATTTATTTTAGAAAAATTAAAAATATATATTCGAACCTGTTTTGATTTGAAAATATTGGGTTGTAATGTGTTTGAATTTTTAGTGCGAAAAATAGAGGGAATTTGCGAACAATTGAATAAGTGGAAAAAATGGTCAAGCGAAAATGGCTCGCCTTGCTAAAGCTATTGCGAAGCGGGCAGTCAAAAAAAATAAAATTTTCAAAAAAGCCAGAGTCTTGGTGGCTAATAAGGGTGCCAAGAGCGGGTTTAAAAAATAATCACGGTTTCATCGGGTCATTTTAAATAACGAATGATCATAATTCGGAAGCGTCCATACCGAGCTACGGCGAGGATTGGAGGCGATGTATTTTTTACCACGATGAAAAACATTTTAGCGCAGCTCGCAATTACTGGTCGTCTACTGAGAACTATAATAATACTACTAACGCCTGGAACGTGAACTTGAACAATGGCAACACGAACAATAACACTAAGAGTAACAGCAATTATGCTCGTTGTGTGCGGCGGAAATTATTTTTTAAATCGTTCGCGTTTATCCGACGCTGGCTTTTTTGAGAAAATATTTTATTTTTCTTCTGTCCATATAAAATAATCGAAATTTTTATTTGCCGGAGTTAGATAAAGTTTCAAAATATTAAAATGTTTTTCATAAAGATGTTGGCGCAAATGATAAGTATCAGCATGCTTAAAAACGCCGTAATATGAATTTATAATAGCCAACATTTGCCTGAATTCTTCGCACAGTTCAGGCGTCCATAAGCGAATGGGTTGGATGGGATTTTTGGTCAGAATTTTTTGATTGAATTGCCAGAGTTTGTTTTTAAACTTTTTAATCGTCCGATTGCGGACAATCGTATAATCTGGCTTCACGATGTAGCCGACAAAATTGATTCCCTGGCTACCCGGCTTTAAAATTGTTTTTTCGGGATGCAGTTCCAGCTTAAGTTTTTGACGTAAAAAGTTGTCGATTTCATCGTGCCAAACCTGGAGTTGTCTGGGATCTGAGTGAAGAATAACCATGTCATCAACATAGCGTAGATAATACTTCGCTTTGAGATTATGTTTGACGAATTGGTCCAGCTCATTGAGATAAACATTGGCGAAAAATTGAGAAGTTAAATTTCCAATTGGTAATCCCCGGGTGTTGGGAATATCAAAAAGAGATTTGCCCTCTGGAAGTAAATTAAAAAGTTTAAGCTGTCCTTTCCTGGAAAAATTGGAAGTTGGGTCGTGAAAAATAATTTTTTTTGCCAGCCAAATTATTTCCGGATTTTTAACTTGAGCTTGGATTAATTTAAAAAGAATTTCTTTATTCAGTGAAATAAAAAAAGAGCGGATATCGATTTGGAGAAAGTGGCTGGAGGGTGTTTTTTTCAGTATTTTTCTCAAACTCAGCATAGCTTTTATGGCACCTTTGTCTTTCCGGCAAGCGTAAGAGTGAAAAATGAATTTCGGTTCCCAAATCGGCTCTAAACGTTCTATAAGCAAATGGTGAATGACACGATCGCCAAAATCAGCGGCAAAAATTTCGCGCGTTTTCGGCTCGGTAACCACAAAACAAACAGAGCGACCGGGGGAATAATTGTGCGCGCATAATTCTTTTTCCAATTGCAGAAGCTTGACTTCAAAATTAGTTTCAAATTTGGCGGCATTTATGGTATTTCTTTTATGATTTCGGCAGTGATAGTAGGCTGATAAAAGCTCCTGAAAAGAGAAATGTCTTTTTTGTTTAAGCATTTTTTGTTTTATGATATAATAAAAGGGAAATTAATGATACGGGCTTTTAAATCTATCTAAAAAATTGAAAAAAATTATTCAAAATAAGATAAAAAATATTGCCATAAAAGTGGTTGAAAAAATAAAATATTCAGTCAAATGTGATAGGCAAAAAGTCATTATTGGCGGGGTAGTTTTTTTGATTGTGATTTTTTTGGCAGGAGTTTATTATCTGCCCAAGCGATTTGAGGCATATCAATTGCGAACTCACTTTTATAAAACAACTGAAAAGCTAAATGCCATAACCGAGGAGCAAGCAAACGGAGATATTGGCGGACAATGTGATAAGATCAGAAATTCTGCTGAGCGATTGTATACAGTTGATGAAATTTCCACGGAAATTAACAATGCCACAAACGGCGAAAAAATAAAATTAATTGGAAAAAGTGAAGATGATGCGGAAATTAAGCCAGAGGAATATTTGCTTTTGAATATTAAAAACAAAGATACTGAATTATTATGTTTTAACTTTAATAAGCGCGTAGTAGTTGAGGGTAATGGCAAGTTAGAGATTGGATTTGGTAATTTTAACGATATTGAAGGCAATGCCCTGAGTTTACTCAGTGGACAAGGAAAAGTCCATCACAATCAAATAATCAATTCGTCCAAGACGGGAATATTTGCCACTGCGGGACAATGGGAAATTTATGGCAACATAATAAAAAATAATTTAAGTTACGGAGTTTACGGCGGTTATGAGGCAAGTTTGAATTTATTTGAAAACGCCATTTCCGACAATGGCGGTTATGAGGTGCGTCTTCTAAAAGATAGAAAAGTTTTTGATTGACAATATGTATAAATTTTTTTTAATAGTATTATTATCAATAGTTCCGCTGGTAACTTGGGCGGATAATTCCGGAAACTCATCTGGCTTTTCTTGGTCCGAAAAAATCGGCTGGATTCATTTTTCCGGCGAGGATGCGGGCATTGATTACGGCGTTAAAATAAGCAATGACCAGATTAGCGGTTATATTTGGAGCGAGAAAGCTGGCTGGATTTCTTTAAATTGTTTCAATGATTTGTCTTGTAAGAGCCAACCTTATGGCGTAGTGTCTGACGGCGAGGGAAATTTGTCTGGTTTTGCTTGGAGTGAAAAAGGTGGATGGATAAATTTTAGCGGAGTGGGAGCAGTGGAATATCAGGTGCAGGTTGCCAGTAATGGCAATCTATCAGGTTACGCTTGGAGTGAAAAAGTTGGCTGGATAAATACCAATGACAGTGGAGAATATTATGGAGTTCAATCTGAAGAAGGTGAGGCTTATTGCGAAGATTGTGTTCCTTGCAATCCGCCGGTTTTGGCTTGGGGTTTTGACGAAGGAATTGGCGCAGTCGCCCATGACGATAGTTTGCGTGGCAATAACATCACCAATGACGGGACTTTGGAAAACGGGCCGATTTGGCAAGAGCGAAGTGAATGTGTGAGCGGAAAATGTTTATATTTTGACGGAAATAATGACAATGTTAATCGTGCATATGACACAGATTTGAGTTTCAAAGAAAATAGTTTTTCAATCGGAACGTGGTTTAAAAGTCCGGCAGTCTCCATCCCCGCCTACCTGATGTCTCGTTATGACAGCGCCGGTTGGAAATTGTGGCTGGATGCGGACGGCGATGTTTGTTTTGGAATCGATGATGATGGGACTTGGAGTAGCGAAACTCCTGACGACTATACTTGCACAAGCGGAAAAAATTATGACAATGATACTTGGCATTATGTTTTGGCAAAAAAAGATTTTACCAATGGAATTTATATTTATTTAGATGGCACAGAAGTGGCATCTGATGTTTCTTTAAGCGCAGTCAGTTCACTCTCGGGAACTAATCCAACTTTTTACACCGCCCTAAATTCAGACGGCATTAGTTCGCCATTTGTTGGATTTTTGGATGATGTAAAAATTTATTCTTATGGCAGAAGTGATGAACAAATAAGACAAGATTATAATGCTGGATCATCTGGTGCAAAAACAAATCGAGGCACCAGTGTTTCTATGGGAGACAAATCAGCAAAATGGATGAGTGATGG
>LBQR01000046.1 GCA_000990945.1 Candidatus Moranbacteria bacterium GW2011_GWF2_35_54 | reverse complement strand
TATGCCAGAAGATTTAAGAAATAAAACTCAGGAATTTATTAAAATGCAAGAAGACTCCATTTCTAAATTAGAAACTACTGATGAAATAAAACAATATTATACTGCTATGGGATACAATGTTCCTTGCCGAGTGGCGGGTGATTTGAAAGCTATCATGTATCTGGTGGAATTACGATCAACTAGATTCGTGCATCCCACTTTAGTGCAACAAATGTTAAAAATGATAGCTAGTCTCAAAGATATCTTTACTGATATTGATCTGACGATACACACCGATAGTGAGCCTAATCGTTTTGATATTCGCCGGGGCGAACATGATATTGTGATGAAGGATTAGCTTTTCTCGAATCAAATTTTTTTATTTGACTTTTTTATGATTTTAGCTGTATGCTGTTTAATAGTACTTTGTATTTGGATTTTCAATAGAGGCTCATTTTGAGCAAATTAAAGAGACGAAGGAGATTCGCCATGATTAAATTATATGATAAAGCTATCGTAATTCCGCCGTCGTTTGAAATTTTATCTGACGAGCTTTCGTTAGCGCAGAGAATTGAATTATGCGGGAAAGTCTGTTATAAGGCCGAAGATAATATAACAGAATCTTCCGCGATTGGTTTTATTGAAAAAATGGTGAAACATAAGCATAATTCTACTCTTGAAATGGGAGTAGCCTCTCTAAAGGTTAATTATTTGACTATTGGGGGGCGTTGGTTCTTTGATGAATTTTATCAAACCATTCCAAAATATTTGGTTGTTGATGCACTTGGATCTGGAGAGTTGTTGGTTACTGGAAGCGTGAGAGCTTTCCGAGAAATAGCAATAAAATATCCCAATTGCGAAGTCGTGGGGGCTATGGCTTATACATTAGCCTCTCGACATCCATATTTTTTCAAAGACATTGATGTCTACGAAAGCAAATTTGTAAAAGCTGAGAAAGTCTCTCTTGAAAAAATAGATCAGCTTGAGCCTGAGCTCAAAGCTCGGCACCGTTTTGTAGCGGTGAGATTTGTCGTCAATCGAGCAGTGACTCACGAGCTGGTACGGCATCGTCCTTGTGCTCTGCTTCAAGAGAGTCAACGGTATTGCCGTTATTCTTTGGGTAAATTTGGTAGCCGAGTAACTTTCATTAAGCCGATATTTTTTAAAGAGGGCAGTGAGGCTTATGCGTTGTGGGAGCAGAGCGTTCTTAGGGCGGAAGCGGATTATCTGGCTCTTCTTGAGATGAAAGATACTAACGGAGACAAATACACTGCTCAAGCAGCTCGGACAGTTTTGCCCAATTCGTGTAAAACTGAATTGATTATTTATACCAGTCTGGAACATTGGCATCATCTTTTTCATATGCGGGCTATAAATCCAGCCGCTGAGCCCTCGATGAGAGAAATAATGATTCCTGTTCACGCAGAATTCATTCGTCGGTTTCCAAATCAGAACTTTGATAAACCTCGCCGAATGCCCGAAGGTTGGGTACAGAAATAAGTTCGTTTTAAGTTGTGAGAACTCTTCTTGTATAGATTGCGAGAAGAGTTCTTTTTTAATGTTTTTAAATGTGTTAAAATGAATTTGCTTTGAAGAATAAATTTTTATTTATTAACTAAATATGGAAAAGGGCAAATTTATAGTTTTTGAGGGATTAGATGGTTCTGGACAAAGTACCCAAATTAGTCTTTTAGAAAAATATTTAAAAGATAAGGGTATAAAATTTCACACCACTTCAGAACCTTCGGGAAATTTATTGGGTGGATTGATACGGGCAATATTAACTAAGCAATGGAAACTTAGTAATACCGGCATCCAGCTTCTTTATGCGGCTGACAGAGCCCATCATCTGGAATCAGAAGTCTGGCCAGCTATGGAAAAGGGTAATCATGTTATCTCAAGCCGTTATTTTTTTTCTACGTTTGCTTTTGGATCGCTGGATAATGATTTGGCTTGGTTGGAAAAAATAAATGAAAAATTTCCAAAACCGGATTTGGTTTTTTTCATTAGAGTTTCTCCCAAAGAATGCATCCGGAGAATAGAGAGCTCTAGATTTCGCAAGGAGTTCTTTGAGGAAGAAGCAAAGCTAAAAAAAGTTTTATCGGTTTATGATAAAATAAGTAAGAGTAAAAAGTATAAAAATTTCTATACAATTGACGGTGAAAGGTCAGTTGAAGAAATATTTGCTGAAATATCTAAAATAATTGATAAATATATTAAGTAAAAAATTATTCTCGCTTTGTCATTGCGAGTAAATTTTGTACTCAAAATTTGCATGGCAATCTCCTTTAAGTTTTATGAAAATTAAAATTAAAAAAATAAATCCATTAGCTAAAATGCCTAGTTATGCTAATATTGGTGACGCAGGTATGGATTTTTATTCAGTTGTAGATGTTTCTATTTTACCAAATGAGATAATAGCTTGTGATACTGGTATAGTGATGGCAATTCCTATTGGATATGTGGGATTAATTTGGGATAAGGGCGGAGTGGCTTTTAGGGGTGGAATTAAAACAATGGGCGGGGTAGTTGACAGCTCTTATCGAGGTGAAGTAAAGGTAATTTTAAAAAATTTATCTGACGAGAAATATATAATCAAAAAAGGAGATAAGATTGCACAGATGTTGATCCAAGAAGTAGAGATTCCAGAAATAGAGGAAGTGCAGGAATTGGATGATACTAAGAGGGGCGAGGGAAGATTTGGCAGTACAGGAATAAAATAAATTTTATGAAAAGAAAAAATATTGAAATTGAAATTAGGAGTTTGATCGATGAAGAAAAATATAAAAAACTTCTCAAATTTTTTAAAAAAGAAGGAAAATTTATAAGTAAGGAAAATCAGACTTCCTATTATTTTTCGGGAGAAAATGATTTGCGAATCCAAAAGAGCGATAAATATGCTAAGATTTGGTTGAAAAAAGGCATGATGCATGATGATGCTAGGGAGGAAATTGAAATAAAATTAAATTTGAAGGATTTCGAAAATGCTAATAGACTTTTTGAATCTCTAGGATTTAAAAAGGAGATAATCTGGATTAGAAAGCGAAATATTTTTTCTTGGAAAAATATAAAAGTTATGTTGGACAATACCAAGGGTTATGGCTACATTTTGGAATTAGAAAAGATGAGTGATTTAGCGGACAAGGATATGGTAATTAAAGATCTTAAGCGCAAGATGGATCTTTTGGGAATTAAGGAGACTTCAAAAGAAGAATTTGGCAAAAAATTTGAATACTATAAAAATAATTGGAAAAAATTAATCGTTTAATATATTTTTTTAAGATTGAGTCGTTTGGAGTTTATTTGAAATTAAAAAATTCGTAATTTTCCATAATACTTAATTCACGATACTTTTTATCCATTCATAAGCAGGTTCTTGATTAAAGAAGCATAATATATTATCATGATTAAAGTGAATTACTTATAAAATATGTCAAAATACCTAGCCACAATCGGAATGGAAATTCATGTTGAACTTAAGACTAAGTCCAAGATGTTTTGTAGTTGCAAAAATGATATGGAATTAGATAAAGATCCTAATTCTAATATTTGCGAAGTTTGTACGGCTCAACCAGGAACTTTACCAGTACCCAATAGTCAGGCGATTAGATTTGTGCAATTAGCAGGATTAGCTCTTAATTGCAATCTTCTTAAAGATACTAAATTTGATCGCAAGAATTATTTTTATCCTGATATTCCAAAGGGTTACCAGATTTCTCAATACGACCAACCTTTTTGTGAAAAAGGCGAGCTTGAGATAAAAGGAAAAAAGGTTGGAGTTACCAGAATTCATCTTGAGGAAGATACTGGAAAATTAACTCACCCCAAAGGAACTAATTATTCTTTGGTAGATTTTAATCGAGCTGGAGTGCCGTTAATGGAACTTGTAACCGAACCAGATTTTACTAGCGGAGAGGAAGCTCGCGAATTTTGTCAAAAATTACAACAAGTCTGTCGTTATCTGGAAATTTCAGATGCTGATATGGAAAAAGGCCATATGCGTTGCGAGGCTAATATTTCTGTGCATAAAGAAGATGAAGATAAATTAAGTGGAACAAAAGTAGAAGTAAAAAATATCAATTCTTTTCGTTTCGTGCAAAAAGCGATTGAATATGAAATAGCTAGACAAATTATTCAAGAAACGCGAGGTTGGGATTCTATAAAAAATATTACCGTGTCGCAGAGGGTTAAGGAAACTGCAGCTGATTATCGTTATTTCCCAGAGCCGGATATCCCGCCGATGTTATTTGATGATGCTTATATCGAAACTTTAAAAGGAGAATTGCCAGAATTGCCTAAAGATAAATTAGAAAGATTTATCAAGGAGTACGGCGTGGGAGAAAGAGAGGCAGAGCTTTTGGTTTCTGAAAGAGATTTGGCTAATTATTTTGAAAAAACTGTCAGTGAACTAGAAGAAAAAATATCTGCTGGAGAAATTAAGGCAACGCGTGAAAAATTATTTAAACTAACAGTAAATTATCTTAATACTGAAATACGCAAGCATCTAGTAGATTTGCAAGAAAAAATTAGTGACATAAAAATTACTCCCGAAAATTACGCGGAGTTAATTGGAATTGTAGCAGAGGGAAAAATTAATTCTAGCGCGGCCCAAATCGTTTTAGAGGAGATGTATAAAAATGGTGGCGACCCATCTCAGATTATCGAGGAGAAAAATTTAGCGCAGATGGATGATGCTGGTGAAATGGAAAAAATTGTGGATAAGATATTAGCTGACAATCAAGCTTCTGTAACTGATTATAAAAATGGTAAGGAGAATGCGTTTAAATTTCTAATGGGACAGGTAATGAAAGAAACTAAGGGAAAAGCTAATCCTCAATCGGTTACCGAAATACTTAAAAAAGACTTTCTGATATTGACAGAGAGTCTTTTTTGAACTATGTTTTCGTTAGTTATAGGAGGCGATCAAATTTTAACGATTCGGGAGGAATCATGAAGAGAATCAGAGGATTAATTTGATTGTAGCTGATTATTGGTTAGGGATAACGAAATTTCTGGGAAAAATTTTAGAATAAAAAAGGAGACATGATATGAATTTTATTCAAACAGAAATGACCTGGCCTCAGGGAATGAAAGGTATGGAAAATGGTATGGTACCAATCAAAATATCCAATGAGGACATTGTGTCCGATGAAGCAGAAAGACTTTCCCATCAAACTTGTCCCTCTCGCAGAGGGATGGAGCACATGACCTCTGGTATGCATATCATTGATTGTATCGATATCAAAAAAGGTAGCTCAAATTAGAACGCTGGTTGTTTTTAGCGGAGGTGGTTAGCTTAATAAGCGAGCCACCTCAAATTATTTTATAAACATAATTTTTATTTACGTACATATGTAAGTAAATATTTTTGGGAGACTCTGAAGTAAAATACGAACCCTGAAATAAATTCAGAGCAACATAACTATATGTTGATTTAGAATGACAATGGGGATGTTTTTATGTTAAAATGTTAATATTAATTTTTTAATTTTAAAAAACATGAAAACATATATTTGTGAAATTTGCGGAGATGCTTATCTAGGGGAAGATAGACCTAGTCAGTGTCCATTTTGTGGAGCCGGCAAGGGCTTTATCAAAGATGGCATCGAAGCGAGGCCGATAGTTAATGAAGCTATTGAGGTAGATGAAAGGGAGCGGGGAAATTTAATGAAGTACCAATGTATGGCTGGCAAAACTGATAAGTATGAAATTAAAGCCATGTATAAAAGATTAGCCAAAGTGGAGTTGGAGCATGCCACCATTGTGACGAAAGTTTTAAAAATAGAAAGACCCGAGGCAGTTGAAATAAGTTGCGCTGATAGTGAAGTAGAAAATTTTGATGAAACAATTAAATTAGAAGATGATGCCTCAAAATTATATGCAACTTTTGCTCAAGAAGCGGTAAATGCAAATATTAAGAAATTTTTTGGCGCGCTTACAATTGTAGAAAGAGAACACATTGATTTGATAAATAATTATTTATCAAATAATAAACAATAACCAATTTCCAATTATTTATTTTCATCAATGCTTTGATTTTTCCCCGTAATTCCTTCTTCCCATCTTTTTATCATTTCTTCATCATAGCGTAAATTAAAGTCTTGATTCAAGTAATAAAGGATGGAGCGGTTGTCCAAGACCCTGGTTTCCTCTTTGACTTTATCCGGATCGGTTTTATTTTTCTTGGATTCACTAATTTTTTTACCACTTTTAATATTATAGTAAATGGTTTCTTTTTTGACGCGAGAAGCGCCACTAACCATCGGAGTTTCGCTTTCAATTTTTTGGTAAGCAACGAATTCTTCCCGGGGTTTGGATTCCAATAATTTCGTCATGTAGGTTTTCCAAATCGGGCCGGCCACATAAGATCCATCCGCTCCGGCGCGCATAGGAGAATTGTCATTGTTGCCTGCCCAAACTCCCACTGCGATGGAAGGGGTATATCCAACTGTCCAAGCATCACGGTAATCTTGGGTAGTTCCGGTTTTCCCCGCCACATTCTTGTCTTTGATATTGAAAGCATTATTAGGCCCAAACATCGGTGTGCGGGCTTGAGCGATTTCGGCGTTGATAACTCTTTGCCCTGAGTTATTGAAATTATAAATGACTTCATTTTTGGAATTAGTGATATTTGAAATCGAAACAGTTTTATTTCTTATTCCGTCATTAGCAAAAACCGAAAAGGCGGAAGTTTCTTCAAGTAATTTCATTCCTCCTCCTCCCAAGGCTAGAGCTAAACCATAATTGCCATCGTCAGTAAGAGTGGTTATTCCTAAACGTCGAGCTAATTCGATAGTGTCAGAAATTCCAGCGATGTAAAGTGTCTTGACAGCTGGGATATTGAGGGACATTGCTAAAGCTTGGCGCATAGAAATGAGACCGTTAAATTTACCATTGTAATTCTGGGGGATATAACTTCTGCCACTGCCATCCGGTCCGAAATTTGTTCGGACATCATAGATCATACTTTCCGGCTGGAGTCCTTTTTCAAAAGCTTTGGCGTAAACGACTGGCTTAAAAGATGATCCGGGTTGTCTGACCCGAGTAGCGACATTTACCTCCCCGTCGATATTTTTGTCAAAATAATCCAACGATCCCACCATAGCAAGTATCTTTCCGCTAGTGGGCTCTACAGCTACAATAGAAGCATTGCTCGCTCCATAATTATTTAAATGATTTTTAGAATTTTTCAAAATTTCTTCGGCTAACTGTTGCTTTTCCCAGTCGAGAGTGGTGGTTATCTTCAAACCTCCTTTTTCCATCAGGTCCCGTCCGTATTCTCCTTCTAATTTTTCGATGACATACATGACAAAGTGGGGGGCTTTGATATCCTTGGATAGAGGCTTGAGTTTTTCAAAAGTATTAATAGCGAGGGCTTGGGAGATTTCTTCTGGATCAGCTAATTTTAGTTTTTTTAATCTTTCCAGAATAAATCTTTGTTTCTTGAATAATCTTTCGTCATTTTCTCCATAGGGAAAATAAAAAGTAGGAGCATTGGGCAAAACTGCCAGTAAAGCGGCTTCATCTAGAGTTAGATCTTTAGCATCCTTGCCAAAATATGTTTGGGCAGCAGCTTGAATTCCATAGGCATTGGCTCCGTAAGGTATTTGATTGAGATACATATCCAAAATTTCATCTTTGGAAAAAGATCGTTCCAGTTTTATGGCCAAGATAGCTTCCTTGGCTTTTCGCGTAATAGTTTTTTCTCGAGTTAAAAACAAACTGCGCGCGAGTTGCTGGGTAATAGTGGAAGCACCCTGCTGAATGCTGTCATTTTCTATGTTAGTTTTGATAGCTCGCAAAAGAGATTTTAAATCAATTCCAAAATGATGATAAAAACCATCGTCTTCAGAAGCAATTGCTGTTACTCTGGCAGTATCAGGTATTTCTTTATGGGGGATTATTTTTCTGTTTTCTTCGCCGAATATTTTGTATAAAATATGCTCTCCGCTACTGTCGTAGATGGTAGAGGCTTCGCTTATCTTAATATTTCGGATGTCTTTAATATTGGGTGTGTTGGTATAGAAATAAATAAAGGTCAAAAAAGCCAATAAAAATATGGCCATACAAACATCAAAAAATCCCAAAACAATCTGGATTAATATTTTGAAAAACCAGCTTTTTTTTGTTTTCTTTGAATTGTTATTTATTCTTTTTTCTTTCATGTCTTTAAGTTTAGCATAAACTTTTATTAGTATATAATTATAGCAATTTTGGGCTATAAAGTCAAAAGATTCTCCCCTATTTACATTTATTCTTATTTTACTATAATGAATATATACTCAAGTACTTGAATTTAGAAGAAGTACTTGTTTTTTTAAATAAAAAAAATATGGAAGGAAATAATTTCTCAAAGTTTGAAAGCGGAGTTAAAGTTAATGTGAACAGCAATGTTGGACACGTAGATAAGACTGTCTTTGGCTCAAAGAATAAGCCGGAAGAAAAAACTGATTTTAAGAAAAATATCTTCGATAAGATTATCCTGGCTAGTTTTTTTATGTTGTTTTTTGGTCTGCCTATTTTCTTTACGGGACTTTCTTTTCAAGGAGTCGTATTTGAAAAACAAATTTACTTTTACTTTTGGGTGCTAGTTGCCTTGGTTACTTGGGTGGCCAAAGGTGTAATGCTGAGTGAGATGAAAATAAAGAGAACTTTATTGGATATTCCTATTGCGTTTTTTTTGGTATTTTATTTAATTTCAACATTCTTTTCTGTGGATAAATGGCATAGTTTCTGGGGATTTTTTGGCGATCCTTCTCGAGGATTGCTGGGCGTTTTGTTTTTGGTGGTTATGTATTATTTAATTTTGAGCAATTTTAATTTTAAAACTTTAAAGTGGTGCTTGGGAGGGTTAGTTTTATCCAGTATGCTGGTCTCAGTTTTTTCTTTACTTGTTATGTTTGGGGTAAAAATTGCTCCCGCTAGTTTAAATAGTTATATTCCGTTGAGCCTTATCGGCACAGTGTCCGGACTTAAAGTATTTTTAGGGATGATGATCCCGCTTCTTTTGGTAGTGTCGCTTAAGATGAACGAAAGTAAAAAGAAATATGTGAATATTTTGGGATATATCGCTTTGGCATTTGTTCCAATTAATCTGTTGATTGTATCAATGGTTTTTGATAAAATCATTTCCGCTACTATTTTATTCGGAGTAGGTTTCTTCTTGCTGTATATACTTTCCCATATTGTTCGTCCCAAAGAAAATTTAGCCTGGATTCCGATGGTGGCATTTGTTTTGGCGATGATTGTTTTGGCAACCGGGAAGAATGATTTAGCTAAAGTTAATATTCCGATTGAAGCTAGTCCCAATATGGAGGTGTCTTGGGAAATTGTTAAGGGCGGATTAAAAGAAGACCCTATGCTAGGTTCGGGCCCGGCCACCTATGGATTTGATTTCTCCAAATATAAACCCCAAGCTTTCAATGAAAATATTTTTTATGGAATAAGATTTTATCAAGGAACCGGATTGTTTTTCGAAAGCTTCTCAACCTTGGGAATATTGGGCGCCGTAGCGCTTTTGGCTATAGTAGTTGTTTTTATAAATGTAGCCATTTATCTGATTAGCCAAGATAAAGAAAAAAACAAAATTTATTCATTGGGATTGCTGTCCGCAAGTATAATTTCTATAGTGAGTGCTTTTGTATTTAGAGTGGATGGAACAATCATATTATTGAGCGCCATGGTTGGTTCCATTACTATGGCAGTTATTTTTTTGGAAAGTGGAATGGAGGAGCGATATCTGAAACTTTCCCTAAAGGCCTCACCTAAATTTGCTTTGACGCTGGCTTTTATATTTATAATTGTTAGCGCTGGAGTGGCAGTGCTATTTGTTTATATCGGAAAAGCTTATTTAGCGGATATCTATGCAGGTGTGGCGACAAGGGTAAATAAGGTAACTGAAGAGGGTTCAATAAAAAACTTAAACAAAGCTATCTCCCTAAATGATAAGGAAGGCAGATACTATTCGAGAGTTGGGCAAGAATATATGGTATTGGCCAATGAAGAGGCCTCAAAGCCAGAAAATAGCGTGGATGTAACTAAGATAGGAAATTATGTCAGTGCTTCAGTCGCTTATGCGAAAGAGGGTGTCTCAAAAATGCCCAATGATGCTTTGTCGGTTTCTGTCTTGGCTCAAATTTATGAAAGTCTATCTATGCAAGTAGATAGCACTTTGGAGTTAGCATTTAAATCTTACGAAAATCTTTTGTCTCTAGAGCCACATAACCCAGTTGCTTATTTGAAATTGGGACAAATAAAAATAGTCCCAGCCTTAAAGGAAACTGATGCTACAAAAAAGAAAGCATTGATAAAAGAATCTATGGGTTATATTGAAAAATCAGTTAAAGAAAAAACTAACTTTGCTGAAGGATATTATTATTTAGCAGTAACTCAAAATGCACTAGACCAAAAAGATGAGTCAATTAATTCTTTGATTAGTGCTGTAAATAATGATAAGAAAAATTTAACTTATTTATTCAATTTAGGGCGAGCCTATCAAGAAAAAGGCGGAGAAACAGATATAGATAATGCAAAGAAAATATTTGAATACATAGTTTCAATCAGTCCTGAAGAGGTAAACACAAATTTTGCGCTAGGAACATTGTATGAAAAAATAGGAGAGAAAGATAAAGCAGTGGAAAAATATAATAAAGTCTTGGAAACTGTGAAAAAATTAGGTTCCGATAATGATGAGACTATCGGCAAATTGAATAAAATAATCAGCAATACAAAGGCCGGAATAAGCAATGTGAATATTGCGGATTCTCAGCCGATAAATAGTGGACAGACAGGTGATGTTTCAAATTCAAACCAAGAAGTTGAATTAATCGGACCAGCACCCGTTCAAAATCCAGTTAACCAAACAGCACCAATTGCAGGTCAATCAATAGACAATGCAACTGAGCCTGCTGTGGGTAACTAGTTAATTTTAATTAGAAACGTGCTTTGATAATTTCCCAATTTTTTGCGAATTATCCTGGCAAGTAAAAAAATATGGCAACAGAATTTACAGATAAAAATTTCAAAGAAGAAGTTCTTGAAAGTGATAAGGTAGTATTGGTAGATTTTTGGGCACCTTGGTGCGGACCATGTCAGATGATGGGACCGATAATTAACGATTTGGCGCTAGAAATGGGAGAAGGTTTTAAAATAGGAAAACTTAATGTGGACGAAAATTCTGAGTGTGCCTCTGAATACGCAATAATGTCCATTCCTGCCATAAAAATATTTAAAAATGGCAAGGTTGTGAAGGAGCTTGTGGGTGTACAAAACAAAGATGCATTGAAAGAGGAATTAAAGAAGCTATAAATTTAATTTTGATCTCAAATAAAACGTAAAGACGAGGCAATCTGCCTCGTCCTTTATTTTGATGGGTGTTTTTTGTTTTACTAAAAACATTTTGTGATTTTATTTCGAGTTTATTTCGAGAAAAATTAGGGTTGATTTGTGAATTATATCAAATAAACTAAATCTGTTCTATAGTATTTGTCATCTTGAGCGGAGTTGATCCGCCAGCTGGCGGAGAAATGAAGTCGAAAGATCTAGGCCTAGATTCCTCGATTTCGTTCATCCTCCTTGGGGTCGGATTCACTTCACTCGGAATGACATACTAGCAGTGTTTAAGTTGATTCGATATTAGATCCTAGTTACTTCAATTGATTCAATAAACTTTCTCCGTTCATTTCGGCGGGTTTTTCTATCCCCATAATATCAAGTATCGTGGGGGTAATGTCGCTCAAAAGTCCGCGTATGTTATTTTCGGATTCAACAACTTGTTCTTCAGTTTTTTCCATGTGATTATCTGGAGAAATTAGCCAAAGCGGCACAGGGTTAGTGGAATGCTCGGTTAAGGGCTGTCCGGAATATGGATTGGTCATTTCTTCTACATTGCCATGGTCAGCGGTTATGAGCACAATTCCTCCGGTTTGTAATATTTTTGGAAGTAACAACGACAAGCTTTTATCAAGCGATTCAACGGCTTTTTTGGCGGCCTCCATATTGCCAGTATGACCCACCATATCAGCATTGGCGTAATTTATTAAAATGAAATCATACTTGTTTAATTCAATGGATTCAATAGTTTTTTGAGTTACTTGAGCGGCGCTCATTTCCGGTTCTTCATCATATTTGGCCACTGATGGAGATGGAACAAGGATATGATCTTCTCCGGGAAATGGTTTTTCTACTCCGCCATTGAAGAAATAAGTTACATGGGCATATTTTTCTGTTTCGGCTATGCGGAGCTGTTTTTTATTATGAAGACTGAGAATCTCACCTAAACCTCCCTTGTTTACCTCAGGCGGAAAAGCAACATAAACCGGCAAGTCTTTTTCATATTCAGTCATTGTGATAAAAACTACTTTGAGATCCCTTTCTTTTTTTATCTTATTAAAGTTTGGAATAGCAAATGCTTTGGTGATTTGTCTGGCGCGATCCTCTCTGAAATTAAAAAAGATAATTGTGTCATTATCCGATACAATGGCAGTGGGTTTTCCATCTTTGGTTAACACGACAGGTTCTAAGTATTCATCGTTGATATCTTTTGCATAAGAGGCCTCCATATGGGCGATAGGATCGTCTGTGAGGTCTCCAATCCCTTGGGTCAGCATCTGGTAGGCTTTTTCTGTTCTATCCCAATTATTATTCCTATCCATGGCCCAGTTTCTTCCGCACAAAGTAGCTATTTCTCCTACGCCGATAATGGTTATTTTTTCTTGTATTTTTTTGATAGTTTCGACTCCTGAAGTGGGAGGAGAATCCCGTCCATCAGTAAAAAGATGGAGAAAAACTTTTTCAATTTGTTGCTCTTTAGCCATTTCCATTATGGCAAAAAGATGTTCATTGGTAGAATGAACCGAACCTTCCCCAACAAGTCCCATTATATGGAGAGAAGAATTATTTTTCTTAACATTGTCCATCCCCCTTAGCAAGGCCGAATTGCTAAAAAATGTCCTATCTTGAATTGATAAGGTTATTTTAGGAAGGTTTTGATAAATTATTTTACCGCTACCCAAGATGGTGTGCCCAACTTCGCTATTGCCTGGTTCTCCCCAGGGGATTCCAGCTGAAATTCCAGAGGCTTGCAGAGCTACCAAGGGATAGTTTCGATTTATTTTTTCAAAGGTGGGCAGAGTGGCCTTTCTTATGGCATTTCCTTCCACACTTGGATTTAATCCCCATCCGTCTAGGATTATTAAAACAACTGGTTTATACATATTTGTAAGCAACTTAATTTTAAATTCTAAATTTTGAATTTCAAATAAAATTTTAATGTTTAAATTTTTTAATAAATTTGATTTATATTTATTTCACAGACCATGGAGAGTCTGCGTGATCGATAAGTCAATTTTTATAGCTTCTTTAAAGCATTTATTAATTTGAAATTGATTCAAAATTTGAAATTAAAAATTTGACATTATCTCTTATATATATTTTACCATTTTTATTTCCCTTTGACAAAAAGTTCCAGGTATAATATTATTTTTATAGGTAATTAATATAGTTAAACCTGTTATTTCGGTTATTATTGGATTTTAATGGTGCACTGATTCAAATGAAACTTCTTTTTATTTCAAACTTTAATAAAGATCAAAAAATCAAAAAATAAAAATTTGTTCAATTTTTGATTCTTAGCGCTGTTGTTTAAAATATCCAATGTCGTTGCAGCTTAATTTATGCTAGTTTAAATCCAGCAATATAATTTTAGTGGTAAAATTTTTTGTTGGATAATTGGGGTTGTTTAAATTGCAATGGTACAAACAGGAAAACAGGAATTGTGATATGGAGATAAATCTAGTAGTTTTGGCTATTGGAATGCTTATGCTAGGATTAGGAGCTGTAACGGGCTACTACGCCAGACAATCGATAGCTAGAAAGCAATTAACTACTGCTGAGGGCAAAGCTAGCAGTATTATAGAACAAGCCAAGCAAAGATATAAGGAAGAAACTCTTAACGCTAAGAATAAAGCGGTAGAAATTTTAGAGGAGGCAAAAAAGAAAGAGAATGAACGAGAAGATCAAATTAGGAAAATGGAGCAGAGATTGGAAAAAAGAGAAGAGATGGTGGATGGAAAAATGGAAGAACTGGACAAAGGCCGGTTAGTCCTTGAGAAAAAAGTTTTAGAAATAAAAACAATAAAAAATGAGGCTGAATCCATCAGACAAAAAGAATTAGACAGATTGGAAAAAATTGCCGGTTTGAATAAAGAACAGGCAAAAAAAGTATTGCTTCAATTAACCGAGGATGAATATAAAGATGTTTTATTGGACAGAATTAAAAAGATGGAGCATGAGAGTGTAGATGAATTGAAGAAAAAAGCGCAGAATATAATTGTGCAGGTGATTCAAAAGTATGCTGGAGCGCACACAGCTGAGATGACTACTTCTACCGTAGCGATTCCGTCAGATGAAATTAAAGGTAAAATAATCGGACGCGAAGGCCGTAATATAAAAACTTTGGAAAAAATAACCGGAGCAGAAATTATCGTAGATGATACTCCGGAAGTGATTGTGATTTCCAGTTTTGATCCGGTGCGACGAGAGATTGCTAAAATCGCCCTGCTTAAATTAATTGAGGATGG